>JANQMY010000138.1 GCA_028279895.1 Alphaproteobacteria bacterium | reverse complement strand
GAACATGTGCCGCCGTCGGATACCATCGATCTGGTGAGTGTGGTGAGCGACGTCGTGGACGCCGCGGCACCCTTGGCGGATGCAGCGGACGCTAAGATTGTCGTTGAGGCGATCGAAGGCGGAGCGCAGGCCATCGGCGACCGGGACGAACTTATTCAAGTGGTACAGAACCTGGTCGACAATGCCATAAAGTATGGCAATGCCGGGGAAAATGTTGAAATCGATATTGGCCGGGGCGTACCTGAAGGAATTCATCAGCCGACGGAGGGGGCAACCAGCTTCGTGCAAGTGCGCGATCGTGGCTTGGGTATTGCGCGGGAGCATATTCCGCGCCTGACTGAAAGGTTCTATCGCATCGATGTGAAGACAAGCCGGGAATCCGGCGGCACCGGTCTGGGACTTGCGATCGTCAAACATATTGTAAGCCGGCATCGAGGCCGCCTGCATATTAAGAGCGAGGAAGACCAGGGCAGCAGCTTCACCGTTATCCTGCCGGCGCCGCCGGGTCAGGTCGCCGAAGAAGAAACCGGGAAGGTCATTCCGTTCGAACGTATAGCCAATGAGAGGTCGGGATGAGGCATCTGTGGGCCGCTTTAGCAGCGCTGGCAATGATTGTGGTAACCGCCGGGTCGGTTCAGGCGGACGAGGGGCTTCACCATTTCAGCCGGCCGGATGTGGCTGCCCTCGGCTTCCCGTTTTCTGAGGCGGTGCGTCATGGGGACACCCTGTATCTTTCGGGGGTCATCGGAACACAGGCCGGCAAGGCGGAAGTCGTTCCGGGGGGCATTGGTCCTGAAACCGAAGCGACAATGGAACATATTCGCGCGGTTCTCGCCGCCCATGGGCTCGGTTTTGGCAACTTAGTGAAATGCACGGCGTTCTTGGCAGACATGGCGGAATGGCCGCAGTTCAACGACGTCTATGCGTGCTATTTCGAGAACGGGGTCTTTCCGGCGCGTAGTGCCTTCGGCGTGAGCGGGTTGGCGTTGGGCGCTCGCCTAGAATTGGAATGTGTCGCAGCGTTTGACGACGCCTCCTGACCGGCCTGGCAGCTTCATAAAAGTGTCACATAAGTGTCATGGAGTGGGGATCGCCCATGTGTAGGGTCTGGCCGCGGAGTTCGGGGGCCGCAGCGGGCTGCGGGCAGATGAGGAAACAGTGAGTTTATGTCTGAATCAGCGACTATCGTGAATGCGCCGGAGGTTAAGTCGTCGCCGGAAGATCTTGCGGCGCTGACCAAAGGCGATCCTCAAATCGTTGCGGAAAACTTGGATATGTTCTACGGCGACAAACAGGCGCTGTTTGGCATCGATATTGAGATCTATCCCAATCAGGTGACGTCATTCATTGGGCCGTCCGGGTGCGGAAAATCTACCTTCCTGCGCTGCATCAATCGTATGAACGATGTGATCCCCGGCGCAGTGGTCAAGGGACTGATGACCATCGACGGGGAGGATATATACGATCCGCTGGTGGATCCGGTCGAGTTGCGCGCCAAGGTGGGCATGGTGTTTCAAAAGCCCAACCCGTTTCCCAAATCGATCTATGAGAACATTGCCTACGGTCCGCGTATTCATGGCATTGCGTCCAACAAGGAAGAGTTGGACGAGATCGTCATGAAAAGCCTGCAGCGCGCCGGGTTGTACGAAGAAGTGAAGGACCGTTTGAAAGAAAGCGGCACCAGCCTTTCCGGTGGTCAACAACAGCGTTTGTGCATCGCGCGCGCGATTGCCGTAAATCCGGAAATTGTGCTGATGGACGAGCCCTGTTCGGCTCTGGATCCTATCGCGACGGCAAAAATCGAAGAATTAATCGACGAATTGCGCAAAAACTACACGATCATCATCGTAACCCATTCTATGCAGCAGGCCGCCCGGGTTTCTCAGCGTACGGCTTTCTTCCATCTGGGTGTTTTGGTGGAGGTTGGGCCGACCGAGAAGCTGTTTACCAATCCCGACGATCAGCGCACTCAGGACTATATTACCGGCCGCTTCGGATGATAAAATCGATCTGCCACAATATAAGACGAAGACGCAGATGACAGAGCATACCGTGAAGGCCTATGGCCACCAGCTGGAAGACCTGTCGACCAAACTGATGCAAATGGGCGGGCTGGCAGAGGAACAGCTGGCCGCAGCGATTGAAGCGCTCAGCAAGCGGGACAATGCGCTGGCAGAACGCACTGTGGCGGCCGACGCCCAGATCGACGATTTCGAGCACGAAGTGGAAGATCAAGCTGTAAGGCTGTTGGCGTTGCGCCAGCCCATGGGGTCGGATTTGCGCGAAGTGCTCGCCGCGATCAAGATCTGCAACGATATTGAGCGCATTGGAGATCTGGCGAAAAACTTGGCCAAGCGCGCATTGGTGCTCAATCGGGAGCGGCCGGTGCCGCTTACCCAAGGGCTGTCGAGAATGGGTCTGTTCGGCCTGCGCCTGCTAAAGGACGTGCTGGATGCTTACATCAAAAAGGATGCGGCCTTGGCGCTCGCAGTCTGGCGCAGCGATGAAGAGCTGGACGAGCTGTACAACAGCCTGTTCCGCGAGCTGCTGACCTACATGATGGAAGATCCGCGTACCATCGGGAGCTGCACCCATCTGTTGTTCATCGCCAAGAATCTTGAGCGAATCGGCGATCACGCGACCAATATCGCCGAAACCGTACATTTCATGGTGGAGGGCGCTTACATCAGCGACCAGCGGCCGAAGGGCGATGTCACGAGTGAAACCAATGTGGACTATCAACAGTCAGACAACTAACGAAAGAGGCTAAGAGGTGAGTTCCGTTTCGAAAGCACCGAGTGTACTCGTCGTCGAAGACGAAAAAGAGATCGTGACCCTTCTTCGATACAATCTGGAGAAAGAGGGATACGAGGTCACGGAAGCCAATGATGGGGAAGAGGCCATGATGTTGGCCTCGGAAAAACAGCCCGATTTGGTGCTGCTGGATTGGATGCTGCCGCAAATTTCCGGCATCGAAGTATGCCGCCAACTGCGCAGCCTGCCGGAAACCCGTAATGTGCCGATCATCATGCTAACGGCCCGTGGTGAGGAAGCCGACCGGATTCGGGGCCTCGATACGGGCGCGGACGACTATGTGTCCAAACCATTTAGCGTGAATGAACTGCTAGCCAGAGTCCGCGCCGTGATGCGCCGTATTCGCCCGGCGCTTGTGGAAGATTTAGTGACCTTTGGCGATATTGCCGTTGATCGAACCGCGCACCGGGTGCGGCGCGCGGGCCGCGACATCCATTTAGGGCCTACCGAATATCGCCTTTTGGATCACTTGATGCAGTTTCCGGGGCGGGTCTACAGCCGGGAACAATTGCTGGATGCGGTGTGGGGCTCCGATGTCTATGTGGAGGCCCGCACGGTCGACGTTCATATCGGACGTCTGCGCAAGGCTTTGAACGTCACCGGCCAGGGCGATCCTATTCGCACCGTCCGGTCCGCCGGTTACGCCCTCAACGACTCTCTGGGGTAAGCCCCCTTAAGCAGCGCATAAAAAAGGCCCCACCGGATGGCTGCGGCGGGGCCAGGAAAGCTCAGTCATGCGTGCAAGTGGATGAGGTGAGGCCTTGTTAGGCGGCCCCTAAACGGTTAGCACGATCCCGTTTCGGTTGAGATGGTTGATAGGCCTTGCGGGCGTGATCCGCACAATAGGGGGTGCCGTCCACCGCCTTGTGGCCGCAAAAACGGAACCCCGGCTCGCCCGGATTGCCGATCGGCCATTTGCAGATGCGATCATTAAGCGAAAGAACAGTGGAAAATTCGCCGGGCGCGGGTTCCGGCTCGTCCACAACAACCGGTTCCGGAAGGGCGGGCCGGCTTGGCCGTGGACGGGCATGCGATGTGTAACGGGGACGTTCGGAGCGTGTGGTGGCTGCGCGTCCAGAAAGTCCAAGCCGATGTACCTTACCGATTACTGCGTTCCGCGTTACACCACCCATCGTGCGAGCAATTTGGCTGGCGCTGAGGCCTTCGGCCCACAGTTTCTTCAGCATCTCCACTCGCTCATCCGTCCAAGACATGGCAATTACCTCGCGTGTTGCCTAAACCGCACTTTTCCGCCAGTTCTCGGCGTCCCCATCGTCGAAACCTGGAGCCCCGCTGTTAGGAAAAAATTAAAGAGAGTTAACCTTAAGAAAGTCTTAACGCGCTTCTGAAACTACATATCGTGGCTCGGCTGTCAAGATACACAATATGTTCTTTTTCGCTTGCGTTTTTTGTGCAACTGCGTAAGGGCGGATTCGCGCCTTGTTCTCACTTGGCGCCTGTCCTATTCAGAACGGTCAACGTGGCACGGGGCTGTGGGAAAGGCCCCACATGGGAAACGGACTTATGGCGGTCGATCATTTTCCGTCGGCGGGCAGCCGGCGCTTTGGCAGATTCAACTGGCTGGGTGTTTGGACCCTCTATCAGAAAGAGGTCCAACGCTTTTTGAAAGTCATCACCCAGACGGTTTTGGCCCCGGTCGTCACCACACTGCTTTTTCTGGTGATATTCACGGTGGCGTTGGGCGGTACACGGCGCATTTCGGGCGACGTGCCGTTTGAAGTGTTTTTGGCGCCGGGCCTGATCATGATGGCGGTCCTGCAGAACGCCTTTATGAACACGTCGTCGTCGCTTCTGGTGTCGAAGGTGCAGGGAAATGTGGTGGATTTTCTTATGCCGCCGCTGTCTCCGGGCGAGTTGACGTTTGCCTTCGTGATGGGGGGCGTGACCCGTGGGATCGTGGTTGCCATCGGCACGGCACTTGTCATGATGCCCTTTGCCAGCCTGCAGATTACGCATCTTTGGGCGGTATTGTTCTACGTCATTGCGGCCTCCTTGTTGCTGTCGCTGTTAGGGGTGATTGCGGGCGTTTGGGCGGAAAAATTCGACCATATGGCCTTTGTGACGAATTTCATCATTACGCCGCTGGCGTTCCTGTCAGGCACGTTTTATGCGGTCGACCGGCTGCCGGAACCTTGGTACGAGATCAGTCAGTGGAATCCGTTTTTCTACCTAATTGACGGGTTTCGATATGGCTTCATCGGCACGGCGAGCGGCGACCTGACGACCGGGATAACGCTCATAAGCGCACTGATCGTCCTGCTCTGGATCGTCAGTCATCAAATCTTCAAAAAAGGCTATAAATTAAAGGCTTAACGCCCATTTGCCGCCGGATCTGCGTTGACAAGCGGTAGTCCAAACCACCATACTCCGACGCTTCTTTGATCATGCCCGGCTTCGGCATCGGTGCACCATGTGCCTGACGAAATCGCCGCCGGGGATCGGGAGTAAAACCGTGATTACACCAGTAATGCCGACCTATGCGAGGGCGCCTATCGCCTTTGATCGCGGCGAAGGGCCGTTCCTTTATACGGAACAAGGCGAGAAATACCTGGACTTTGGCGCCGGCGTGGCCGTCAACAGTCTCGGTCATGCGCATCCGGCGCTTGTTCGTGCATTGACGGAACAGGCCGGTAAGCTGTGGCATACGTCGAACCTCTACAATATTCCGGGTCAGGAGAAACTGGCCCAGCGACTGACGGCGCTGACATTTGCGGATACGGTGTTTTTCAACAATTCGGGCGCGGAGGCGGTCGAGTGCGCCATTAAGATGGCCCGCAAATTTCATGCCTCGCAGGGACATCCCGAAAAGTTCAGGCTGATCACGTTCGAAGGCGCGTTCCATGGCCGGACCCTTGCGACCATCGCCGCGGGTGGCCAGGACAAATATCTGGAAGGATTTGGTCCGAAGGCGGAAGGCTTTGACCAAATCCCCTTGGGCGATTTGAAAGCGGTGGAAAAAGCCATCACCGACGAAACCGCCGGCATTCTCATCGAACCGGTGCAGGGGGAAGGCGGTATTCGGGTGGCCGATGCAGCGTTTCTGCGCGGGTTGCGCAAGATCTGCGACGACCGCGGATTGCTCCTTGTGCTCGACGAAATCCAGTGCGGCATGGGGCGAACCGGTAAATTGTTCGCTCACGAATGGTCCGGTATCGAACCCGATATTATGGCGGTTGCCAAGGCGATCGGCGGGGGATTTCCCCTGGGGGCCTGCCTGGCGACGGAACGGGCTGCTGCCGGCATGGTTGCTGGCACGCACGGTTCCACGTTTGGCGGCAACCCGCTGGCCATGGCGGTCGGCAATGCGGTGCTCGACGAGATGACGGCAGATGGTTTCTTGGATCATGTGCTTGAGATGGCCAAATTACTCCGCCAACGGATGGCCCGCCTTGTGGACGAAAACGGAGACATCTTCGAGGAACTGCGCGGCGAAGGCCTGATGCTCGGGCTGAAGTGCCGGGTGCCCAATACGGATGTCGGGGCAGCGCTGATGGACCAGCATTTGCTGACCGTGGGCGCGGGGGAAAATGTGGTTCGGCTCTTGCCGCCGCTTACGGTTACGCCCGACCACATTGACGACGCAATGGCCAAAATCGAAGCGGCCTGTGCCGCGTTGCGTGAGAAACAAACCAAGGGGGCGGCATGATGTCTTCCGACGTGCGGCACTTCTTGGATATCGGCGTCCTCGATACGGACACCTTGCGCGGGATCATCAATCATTCGCGAAAGGTGAAAGATGCCCGGCAGGGCAAAGGCCAGGCGGAACCGGATGACGATCAACCGTTGACCGGCAAATTGCTGGCGATGATTTTTGAGAAGCCGTCGACGCGTACCCGTGTCTCGTTCGATGTGGCCATGCGTCAGCTCGGCGGTCAAACCGTGCTGCTAAATGGCAGTGAAATGCAACTGGGCCGTGGCGAGACCATTGCGGATACCGCGCGCGTGTTGTCCCGTTATGTGGACGCCATCATGTTGCGTACCACGTCCCATGAAAAGCTGCTCGAACTGGCCGAGCATGCAACCGTGCCGGTGATCAATGGACTGACGGACAGATCGCACCCGTGTCAGCTCATGGCCGATGTCATGACCTTTGAGGAGCATCGCGGCCCCATCAAAAACAAAGTGGTGGCCTGGTCCGGCGACGGCAACAATGTGGCCTCCTCATGGGCGGAAGCGGCGGCCCGCTTCGATTTTGAGTTTCGTTTGGCCTGTCCGGAAAGCTTGCGGCCGCCTGAGGCGTTGATGACCTGGATCGCCAACGAGAAGGCACGCGTCATGGTAACCGACGACCCGGAATTGGCCGTCAAGAATGCCGATTGCGTTGTGACCGATACATGGGTGTCCATGGGCGATACCCAACGGGAGACCCGGCACAATCTGTTGGCGCCATACCGAGTCGACGACCGGCTCATGTCCTTTGCGAAGAAGGATGCGATTTTTACCCATTGCTTGCCCGCCCATCGCGGCGAAGAGGTTTCGGCCTCTGTTATCGACGGGCCGCAATCGGTGGTTTGGGACGCCGCCGAGAACCGCCTGCATGCCCAAAAAGGTGTGCTGTCCTGGTGTTTGTCATAAATGTCCGAAAAATCCGCGATCGATCTGCTGCGCGACGGCCCGACCGATGATGTGGTTGTGCCGTTCAAAATCGAAAATGCGGAGATCAGAGGCCGCTTTGTACGATTGGGGACGGCCGTCGACGACGTGTTGAGCATCCATGCTTATCCGGAAGCGGTGTCGCGCTTGCTCGGTGAAGCGATCACCCTGGTCGCGATGCTTGGATCGTCGCTCAAATTCGAGGGCACGTTTTCCCTTCAAACACGCAGCGATGGCGCCGTGCGCATGTTGGTCGCCGACTATTTCACGCCGGGTATCGTTCGGGGCTATGCAGCTTTCGACGAAGATGCCTTGGAACGGGCAGCCGGTTCGACAGAGAACCTGCTGGGCAAGGGCCATTTGGCGCTGACCGTGGATCAAGGGGCCGACACAGAGCGGTATCAAGGTGTTGTGGAACTCAATGGTCAGACCATGGCCGACTGCGCGCATCAGTATTTTCGGCAATCGGAACAGATCGAAACTTCACTGATGCTCAGCGTGGCCAATTTGTTCCAGCCGCTTGGGAAAGGTGAACCGTTTGAGTCCGTGTGGCGCTCCGGCGGGATTATGGTGCAGAACCTGCCGGATGCCGGCGGCGATGAACGGCGGCTCACAAAAAAGGAGCGCGAAGAAATCGAGGACCAATGGCGCCGTGCGGGCTTCTTGCTCGACACCGTCAGCGCCGATGAACTGACCGACCCCACCTTGTTGCCGCAAAACCTTTTGTACAGCCTGTTCCATGAAGACGGGGTGCGGGTGTTTGCGGCCGTGCCGATACAGTCCGGTTGCCGGTGTGAACGGCAGCGCGTCGAAAATGTGCTGAAGAATTATGATAAAGCCGAGCTGGACGACATGGCGGTGGAAGACGGTGTCATCCGTGTCACGTGTGAATTCTGTAAAACGGAATACACATTCGATCCGGCGGAACTCTGATACAAAGTCTTACCTTTTGTCCGCTTGCTTGGAAGTCCCGGCCGCGATAGGTCTGGGGGACCATACGCGAATCACTTTGAGCAAAGAGACTCGATGCGATATTCCCTGTTAGCGGCTGTTTTGATCCTAATTACGGCCTGTTCGCCACGTGTCGAGCCGCCGCCAGTACCCGCTTTTTCCTTTGATGATCGACCGCCCATTGGGGTTCCCGTTGCCTCGGTCAGCATCGTCAACAATTACAAACCGCCCCTGCGCGCGCCCCATGTGGAACATGAATTCCGCGTGGTGCCCACTCAGGTTGCGCGGTCTTGGGCCCGGGCGCGCTTGGAAGAAGGCGGCCCCAGAGGCACTTTCACGTTTCGCATCGAGAATGCAGGTGTGATCGAAAAAGAATTGCCGACCAAAGGGGGGCTTAGGGATCTAATTTACAAAGAACAGTCGAGGGAGTTGGTTGCCACGCTTGACGTGATGCTCGATTACGAAGTGCCCTGGAAGCAGGAAGTCCGTAAGGGAACGATTTCGGTCCGGACGGAATCGACCACCGTCTTGCTCGAAGGCATGACGCTTGCCGAAGTGGATACGGCCTATTTCAAGATGCTTGAAGTCTTGGGGCAGCGCCTCGATGAACAGCTCCAAAATCGGCTGGCAGAGATTTTTGCGCCGTAACAGAAGTCCGGTTGTCGGGATACGGCAACAGTCAGCCGTGAATGTGATCGCACAGCCGGTCCATAAATCTGTGGGCTTGCTGTAGCTGTTCGATTTCGATGAACTCATCGGGTTTATGGGCCTGGTCGATGCTGCCCGGGCCGCACACCACGGCTGCCATGCCGGCATTGTCGAATAACCCAGCCTCGGTCGTGAACGACACCGCCTGCGTATCGTTCTGGGCGGCCAGCGCCAAGACCAGGGTTTCCGCCGGCGACCCTTCGGTTACGTTCAGACCGGGGCAGATCGATTTCGTGTTTGTGCGGATCGCCGCATCCGGTGCCGTTTTGCGCAACCGAGGCAACACAACATCTTCGGAAAAGGCCTCGAATTCCCGAATGATTTCGTCCTCGTCGGTTCCGGGAAGGCACCGGTATTCCCAGGCAAATTTGCAGTCCTTGGCGATGATGTTGACGGCGCTGCCGCCCGTAATCATGCCCACATTAAGTGTTGTGTGGGGCGGGTCAAAGGCAGGGTCCTGCCGCGCGGGGGCCTGCATCCGCCCGGCGATCTGGGAGAGCTCGTGGATCAGCGTGCCTGCCGCGCTGATGGCGTTTGCGCCCAAATTCTGTTTGCTGGAATGCGCTTCCTGACCGGTGATATGGGTGACGAATGTCCGAATGCCCTTGTGACGGTTCACCACCTTCATATCGGTCGGTTCCCCCACGATGACCACGTCGGGCTTCGGCAGGTCCTTCACGATCCGGTCGATCATGGACCCCACACCCACGCACCCTACTTCTTCGTCGTAAGAGAACGCGAGGTGGATGGGGCGGCGCATCGGTTTTGCCAGCAGCGTGGGGACATAAGCGAGCGCGAGGGCAAGAAAGCCTTTCATGTCTGCCGTGCCACGGCCGAATAGTTTTCCGTCCCGCTCGATCATGGTGAACGGATCCGTACGCCATTGCTGACCGTCAACCGGCACCACATCCGTATGACCTGACAGCACGATTCCGCCCGCTTTGTCGGGGCCGAGAGTCGCATAAAGGTTGGCCTTCTTACCGTCCTCGTTGTGGATCAAAAGCGAATCCACCCCGTGTTCGGACAGATAGTCGCGCACAAAATCGATCAGAGCCAGATTGCTGTTGCGGGACGTGGTATCGAAGGCGATCAATTTGGCGAGCAGATCGCGTGTTGTGTTGAACTGAACTGTCATGATCGTGCCTGCCTACATGCGCCAGAAACCTGGAGTGAATATGATCAGTACCGTGAAGAGCTCCAGCCGCCCCAGTAACATTCCGGCCGACATGAGCCATTTGGCCGGATCGGACAAGTCGGTGAATGTCCCTGCCGGCCCCACCATATTGCCGAGCCCGGGCCCCACATTGGCAATCGAGGTTGCAGCGGCCGACAGCGCGGTAATGTAGTCGAGACCGGTAAAGCTCAACGCGATCGCAAGTACAAATATACTGGCAAAGAAGAGAAAAAAGAAACTCATGACCGACGTGATCACCGCTTGGTCGATGGGACGCCCGCCATAACGCGGGGTAAAGACACCATGGGGGTAGACCGTGCGCCTGACATGGGCCGACATGGCGGCCCACAAGACATGAAAGCGGAAGATCTTGATGCCGCAGGATGTCGACCCGGCGCAACCGCCAATGAACATGATCCAAAACAACGCGACGACGGCGAAGGGCCCCCAGGCACTGTAATTCTGCGAGGAGTATCCGGTGCCGGTCATCACGGACACTAGATTGAACGCCGAATAACGCAACGCGTCCCAGCCTTCGTTTACATTGGCGTAGAGTTGGTAGCTGGTCATCATTGCGACCAAGAACACCACCGCGCTGAGGAACAGGCGTACTTGCGGGTCGCGCCAAATCACCCCCGTTTTGCCTTGTACCGTTTGCAGATACAGGGCGAATGGCAATGATCCCACCAGCATGAAGACCACAACGATGTAATCGATCAGTGCACTGTCGAAGCCGCCGATGGACGCATCCTTGGTGGAAAACCCGCCGGTCGCGATGGTCGTCATGGCGTGGGCCACGCCGTCGAACCAATTCATGCCCGCAAGCCGCAAGCAGATCGTACAGATGATCGTCAGGACAACATAAATGATGGTAATCGAGAAGGCGAAGCGGGCGGCGCTGGGCAACACTTTTTCCGGGGTGTCGAAGGCCTCCACTTTAAAGAGCTGCATGCCGCCGATCTGCAGCATGGGCAGCATGGCCACGGCCATCACCACAATGCCCACGCCGCCTAGCCACTGCAACAGCGCCCGCCATAACAGAATGCCGGGAGGTGCGTCGTCCAGCCCGACAATGACGGTGGAGCCTGTGGTGGTAAGGCCCGACATGCTTTCAAAGAAAGCATCCGTATAGGACATATTGAGCTGCGATAAGGCCAACGGCATTGCGGCGAACGCGGCCAGTGCGATCCATGAAAAGATTGTCATGACGAAGGCTTGTTGCAGACTGAGCTTGCCCGCATGTCCCCAATTCACCAGGGTCAGGCTGCCGCCGATGAACAGCGTCAGCAGCGCGCTGCCCATGAACACCCGCCAATCGTCGTTGTCGGCAACAATGTCTGTCAGGGCCGGGATGAACATGGCCGCCCCGAGAGTGGTCAACAAAAGTCCGGCGACAAGAAGAATTGGGCGGAGGTCGAACAATTCGGCACCACGGTCGGTGAGCAGTCGCCTCATCGACGCCGATCTAAAAGGGACCGTCCGTCTTTGAAACGTCCCTAATGGCTACTGAGGTGCGTTGATTCCGTCAAGAGTTCGAAAGAGTGGAGGATCAACCTTCCATCGTGCTGGTCGGATTGCCGATAATGGTGAGCAATTCGCGCCGTGTCATCGGGTCGCGGCGGAAGGAGCCCAGCATGGTGCTGGTGACCATGGTAACGCCCGGTTTGTGGACGCCACGGGTCGTCATGCATTGGTGGGACGCCTCGATCACGACCGCAACGCCCTGAGGCTCAAGCACGTCCTGGATCGAATTCGCAATCTGCGCCGTCATTTTTTCCTGGACTTGCAAACGCCGGGCGAAAACCTCCACCACGCGCGCCAGCTTAGAAATGCCGACCACTTTGTTTGTGGGCAGATAGGCCACATGCGCTTTGCCGATGATCGGGGCCAAGTGGTGTTCGCAATGGGATTCAAAGCGGATATCTTTGAGGACGATCATTTCGTCATAACCCTCAACCTCCTCGAAGGTGCGGGCCAAATACTCTACCGGGTCCTGTTCATAGCCGCTAAACCAGTCGCGATAGGCCTTTGCAACGCGTTTCGGCGTGTCCAGCAGGCCTTCTCGGTCGGGGTCGTCACCGGCCCATTTCAACAGCGTTCTGATCGCATCTTCCGCTTCTTCACGTGTCGGGCGGTCTTCAAAGTCTTGGTGGGCGGCGGTATCGACAGCGCTCATCAGCGGCTTCTCCTGATTTTCTTGTTCGGCTCACGCCGTTTTGAACGGACAAAGCTATTACGCGGGGTGCGCTGGCTTGGATCACAGGTCCGCAAAGCCACCAAATGGCGCCTCTTGGCACGCCCGTCAATGGCCTTATCAGATGAGGTTCACCTTACCTACGGTCAAGTAGCGTCAAAAACGGCAATTTTTATTGGATGAGCTGATTTTCGTGGGGGCTGTCCAGAGAAAAGGGCGGAATTGTCACATCAAAGGTTTCGCCGAGGCTCGTTTCCATTCCATAGCTGCCGGCCATCATGCCGGAGCCGGCCATCAAATGGACGCCGCTCGTATAACGGAATGCTTCGCCGGGTTGCAAAACCGGCTGTTCGCCGACCACACCCTCGCCGTGTACTTCCTGAACACGGCCCTGCGAATCCGTAATGTGCCAATAGCGGCTGCGCAGTTGGACGACCTCGTCCCCGTCGTTCTGAATTTCGATGTGATACACCCATACAAACAGATTTTCATGTGGCATGGATTGGTCGTCCAGGAAGCTGGGTTCCACAGAGACTTTGATGTTCCGCGTGGTTCCATCGTACATGGTCATCACCCCATGCAAGGCCAGGCCTTGCATTTCACTCTTATCATATTCTTTATCGCTTTTCGTCGGGGGACTTTGAATATCCGTAGTATTTCCCCCGATGTCCAGAGGTTCGTGCGTCCCAAGCGGGAATTTGCACCAGTTTTTTTGCCTATAGTTTATTTCGGCAAAAATTATGGTTACGGAGTGCTCGTAAATTCATCAGATGGCGGACAAGGCGGCAGCCAAGTCGGTGCAGATGTCCTCTGGATCTTCAAGACCTACGGAAAGACGCACCATGCTGTCGGTAATGCCCAATTCCGCCCGCGCATCGGCGCTTAACCGTGAATGTGTGGTTGTTGCAGGATGTGTGATCAGGCTTTTCGCATCGCCCAAATTGTTGGAGATATCGATCAACCCGAGCGCGTTCTCGAACCGGAACGCTGCCTCTTTGCCGCCGTTAACCTCAAAAGTGACCACATTTCCACCCAGCTCCATTTGTGCTTTGGCCAATTGGTACTGCGGATGATCCTCTCTATGGGGATACACCACGTTGCCGATCTGTGGCTGGGCGGACAGAAAATCGGCCACCTGTGCTGCGGCTTGGCAATGGGCGCGGACACGTAGATCGAGGGTCTCCAAAGATTTCACGAGGACCCAGGCATTGAACGGGCTGAGCGCCGGGCCGGTGTTGCGCAAAAAGGTGTGCAAATAATCAGACAGGAAATCTTCGTCGCACAGAATAACGCCGCCCAAACAGCGGCCCTGGCCGTCAATGTGTTTTGTCGCCGAATAAACGGTCACGTCGGCGCCGAATTCCCGGGGGCGCTGCAAAATGGGCGTAGCAAACACATTGTCGACAATCAGTTTGGCACCGGCATTGTGAGCAATATCGGCGACCGCTTTGAGGTCGATAATCTCCAATGTCGGATTGGCGGGCGTTTCCAAAAACAAAGCTTTCGTGTTTGGCCGAACGGCCTTCTGCCACGCGTCAAGATCCGGGCCGTCCACCAGTGTGGTCTCAACGCCATAGCGCGGCAGCACATTGTCGATGATAAACCGGCAACTGCCGAAAAGCGCTTTGGCAGACACCACATGGTCGCCGGCGTTCAGGTAACAAAGCATGGTGGCGGTGACAGCGGCCATGCCGGTGGCTGTCGCCCGTGCCGCCGGGGCTCCTTCCAGCGCGGCCATGCGTTCTTCGAACATCGCCACGGTGGGGTTGCCGAAGCGGCTATAGATGAAGCCCGCTTCCTCGTCCCGGAAACGCCTTTCGGCTTGTTCGGCGCTGTCATAGGCATAGCCTGACGTCACGAATAGAGCTTCAGAGGTTTCCTGGAACTGGGACCGGTTGAGCCCGCTGCGCACGGCGCGCGTTCTGGGGCGCCATTGTTGGCCGTCGGTTTGTTTTGGCATGGCCTGTCCTTGTGCTCGCGGAACCCCAAAAAAAATCCCCGGCCTAGAAAGGTCGGGGTTCCGCCGCGACCTTTTAGCGAGTTGTTTTACGTGGCCGCAAGCCGGTCGGCACAAATCACCACGTCGCGATGTTGTAGGCAGTCCGCTGCCAAAGGTCAACTGTGGAGTGTTTAGGGGAAAACGGAGGGATGGATTTAGCTTTCTACTACAAAACCGCAGTTTCGGGGGCCTTTCGCAAAGCCGTAAGCGTTGGGTTTGTGGAAAACTCTGTGGATGCGCGGCCGGGTGAATTGACTTAGCGTGCCGAGTCACCGCATGACCCTCTTGGTAAACACCTTTGTTAAGGAGCCCCGACAGCCGGGGTAGACCCATGACCGTACAGTCTTCAAGCCTTGCGGCCGCCCCATCCTCTACCGCCACGTCCCCGGTGGCGCCGACCACCGGCATTTTGCCGTCGCATGCCATTCGCACCCTTATCCGCGAGGGGCATATCGGCGTGGACGCGGAGATTTCGGATAGCCAGGTCCAGCCGGCCAGCCTCGATCTGCGGTTAGGGAATGTGGCGTATCGCGTTCGGGCAAGTTTCCTGCCCGGCAAAGGGACGTCGGTTACCGATAAACTCAACAGTCTCAGCCTCCATGAAATCGACCTTGCAAAAGGCGCGGTGCTGGAGACCGGGTGCGTTTACCTTGTTCCGTTGCAAGAAGGGCTATCCCTGCCGGAACGGGTGTCGGCGGCGGCCAATCCCAAAAGTTCGACCGGGCGGATCGATGTTTTCACCCGCTTGATCACCGATGGCGCGGCGGAATTCGATCAAGTGCCCGCGGGCTATAGGGGGCCGTTGTTCGCGGAGATCTCTCCACGGACATTTAGCGTTTTGGTGCGGCCGGGTGTTTGCCTCAATCAGATCCGGTTTCGCCGGGGTTCGCCAAGCCACTCGGATGCCGCCTTGGAACGGTTGCACGCGAAAGAGAAGCTGGTGGATATGCCGGCGGTCATCGACAATGGGCTCGCTTTGTCCGTGGATCTGAAGGGTGAGGCGGCGGCCGGTCTGATCGGTTACCGCGCCAAACGGCATGCGGGCCTTATCGATGTGGAAAAGATCGGCGCTTACGCGCTCGCCGACTATTGGGAACCGCTGGCGGCCAGCGATGCGGGCAATCTCATTCTGGACCCTGATGAGTTCTACATTCTAGCCTCGCGTGAGGCGGTCCATGTGCCACCCAGCCACGCGGCAGAGATGGTGCCCTACAACCCTCTGGTGGGCGAATTCCGCGTTCACTATGCGGGCTTCTTTGACCCCGGCTTCGGCCACGGCGCCCGTTCGCGCGCGGTGCTCGAAGTGCGCAGTCACGACGTGCCGTTTATTTTGGAACATGGGCAGATCATCGGGCATCTGGTTTACGAGCCGCTCATGGGCGAGCCGGTGCAGATTTACGGCGACCGCATCGGCTCCCATTACCAGGCGCAAGGGCTCAAACTATCCAAACACTTCCGCCAGTAAGGGGCTAAGACGCTACGCTGCAGCTAGCGCCGCCCAACACACAAAACTTGGCGCAATGGGGGTGGTTCAAATGGACGGTTTTTGCGGCGCCTGTCAGTGTACGTCCTAATTCGAACTGGCGGTCATAGGGCAGCAAGGTGCAGGGCAGGACAACCGGGTCGTCTTCCCCTTTGCGTTTCACGATCATCCGGCTGTTCGAACACATGACACTTTCCGGCGCCACACCAAGAATGCCCCAGCAGTCGATGGTGATCTCCGGCACGTCTGCGGCTTCATCCATTTCAGGAAACAGAACAAGCGCCGCGGGATCGTCGGCGCTGATGGCCAGCGCGTTGGCTTCGAATAGGCCCGCATATCCCTGACGTTCTTTTTCCTCGCTTTCGCCCGACAAAGTGCGGCCGGCAATGTTCAGTGCAAAGCCGTTTTGCGATAACCAACGCAAACCCTCAAGCGCCTTGTGCCAGGTGCCGCGCCCGCGTTCTTGTTCGTGAAGCTCTTGTGTGTAGTGGTCTAGGCTTACCCGCATCACCAATCTGTCGCCGTACTCGGCGTGAAGAGCGATGAGACCGTCCTTCACGCGGGGACGCATCATGGGCTGCATGGCATTGGTCAGCACCAAGACCCGATAGCCGCGGCCGAGGCAGTCTTTCAGCATGTCCAAGAAATCGGGATTCATGAAAGGTTCGCCTCCGGTGAAGCCGATTTCGGAGACGGTCCAGCTCGAGCCGTCGATTTCGTCGAGATAGCTGCGCACATCCGACGTGGTCAGATAGACCAGGCGGTCGTTTGTGGGGCTCGATTCGATGTAACAATTGGCGCAGGTGATGTTGCACAGCGAGCCTGTGTTGAACCACAAGGTGTCGAGCTTTTTCAGCGAGACCGCGGCGCGCTGTGATCCGTCTGCCGTAAGCCGGGGATCGGCAAACTTTTTTGGGTGAAGCCGGGATTTCTCCCACGCTTCGACACTCTTATCCATATTATGAGCCCTTACCGCCGACTAAGGAGCCAGACATTAGGGGCCGCGGGCGGCATGTCAATTCAGCGAGGGCCTGTTCAACGGATTGTGACAAGTTGTGGGCGGTCGGGGATCGTTGGAATTCCGCCAAAAGATCTCGTAAACTGGAGAAAACACCGCAAGATAGGGAGAGCCCTCATGCACGACATCGTCATTCGCAACGGCTTGGTGTTCGACGGGACCGGCACGCCGGGGCGCCGTGCCGATGTGGCCATCGACGGCGGGAAGATCTCCGCGGTCGGCAAGGTCACCGATCGAGGACGCGAAGAAATCGATGCCGAGGGGCAGATCGTCACACCGGGGTTCGTGGACGTGCATACCCACTATGACGGTCAAGTCACGTGGGACCCATATCTTCAGCCGTCCACCTTTCACGGCGTGACCACCGTGGTAATGGGCAATTGCGGTGTGGGCTTCGCACCGTGCGCGCCGGAACGCCATCAATGGCTGATCGGTTTGATGGAAGGGGTGGAAGACATTCCGGGAACGGCGCTGGCCGAGGGCATCAAGTGGAACTGGGAGAGTTTCCCGGAATTCATGGATGCGGTGGAAGCATCTCCGTTGGCGATCGATGTGGGTCTTCAAGTGCCGCACGGTGCGCTGCGGGGCTATGTGATGGGCGACCGCGCGGCGGATCTGGAACCGGCAACCCTCGAAGAAGCGAAGCGGATGGGACTGTTGGTTAAAGAAGCGCTGGAGGCCGGAGCGCTTGGTTTTTCAACCTCCCGTACCGAAAAGCACCGGGACAAGGACGGCAACCATACGCCCACCTTCAAGGCAGAACAGCAGGAGCTGCACACGATCGCCAAGGCCATGGGCGAAACGGATAAGGGCGTGATCCAACTCATCGCTGATTTCTGGGATTTCGAACCCGAATTCGACATGATCCGCGGCATGGCGGAAGTGTCGGGGCGGCCTTTGTCCATGACCATCGAGCAGGATGATCGCCACCCGGACATTTGGCTCAAAGTGTTGGACGGCATTACGAAGGCGGCGGAAAGCGGCCTGCCCATGAAAGGGCAAGTGCCGCCGCGGCCGACCTGCGTGCTGCAAGGCCTGACCACAACGCTGTGCCCATTCACCTTCTACACAACCTATCGCGAGATTTTCCATCTGCCCCTCGAACAAAAAGTCGAAGCGTTGAAGGATCCTGAGTTCCGCGCGCGCCTGCTGGCGGAAGAGGTGACTTATGACCCCGACAGCATCGTGACATTCTTGATGACCGGGTTTCACAAGATGTTCGAAATGGGCAATCCGCCCAACTATGAGCCGGACCCGAAGGACAGTGTGGCCGCCATCGCCGAACGCGAAGGGCGCGACCCGCGCGAGGTCATCTTGGACCTGCTGGTCAAAGACGGCGGCAAGGGCTTTATCTTCTTCCCCCTGATGAATTATCAACATGGCGATCTGGAAGATCTCCGCCACATGATGACCCATCCGCACACAACCTTCGGATTGAGCGACGGTGGGGCTCATTGCGGAGTCTTGTGCGATGCCAGCTTTCCGTCGACTTTGCTGGTGCATTGGGCACGGGACCGGTCCCGCGGCACGAAGCTGCCGCTGGAGTGGCTGATCCGTAAGCAGACGAAAGATAGCGCCGAACTGCTGGGATTGAACGATCGCGGAGTCTTGGCGCCCGGTATGCGGGCCGACGTCAATGTAATCGATTTCGACCGTCTGACCTTGCATGCACCGGAAATCGTCTATGATCTGCCTGCGGGCGGCAAACGTCTTATCCAGAAAGCCGACGGCTATACGGCCACCTTGGTCAATGGGGTGGTGGCGATCCGGAACGGCGAGCCGACCGATGCGCCGCTTCAGGGGCGGCTGGTACGCGGCGCGCGGCCAAGACCAAAAGGCGCCGACACCCACCTTGCGGCCGAGTGAGCGTCGCTGCCAAGCAGCTCTAAAGCCGTTTTGGTTTTGATTGAGACATAAAACGGCTCCAGACGCTTTGTTTTGCGCGTTTCCGGACGGTGAACCGGATTCCACTTCACCTGGAAACGCTTTAGTGTAATGCCTTCGCTTGTTCCTGTTTGACGAAGAACATCAGCCCTAGACCGAGCAAAAGCAGCAGCAGGATCGAGGCATAGCCCGCGCGCTGGCTTTGAAACCAATCGGTAAAGAAACCGACCGTGGCGGGCGCCAGGAAGGCGGTGGCCGTGCCCGACAGGGCATACAGGCCGAAAAACTCGGTCGCCATGCTGGGCGGTGCCAGGCGCGCCATCATCGTGCGGCTATTGGCATAGGCGGCCGTGATCGCGACCGCCAGGGTGGTCATCATGCCCAAGAATATGATCTCCGGCCAGGTGTTGAAATAGGGGAACGACCACACCGGCGGCGCGGTGGCGGGATCGTACGGGATAACAAACAGGATCTGGGTGGGCGTGGTCGAGACGGTGGCGATCACGCCGAGCGTCGTCGTGCCGATCGAGATAAGGATCGCCCGTTTCGAGCCCACCGTATTGTCCAGCCAGCCGCCGACAAAACCGCCCAGCACGGCAAACACGCTGAGCACGATGCCGTAAATCAGCATACGGACTTCATCCCAGCCGAAAATGCCCACGGCATAGATGCCGCCGAAGATGAGGATCGCCGTCTTGCCATCGTTGTAGAACATGCGGGCCAACAAATAGGTGGCGACATTGCGGTATTGGGGAAGCTTGCGCAGGGTGGCGTAAAGGGTCTCCAATCCCTGAATGACAAGTGTCCTCATGGGTTGCGGATTGCGTGGCGCGTCCGGCGTGTAGAGGAAGAGCGGCAGGGAGAAGAGAACCAGCCACACCGCCACGATCGGGCCGGAAATGCGCGCATGCTGATAGCTTTCCTGGTCGAGACCGAGCAAAGGCCGTTCCGGCAGGAAGGCCCAATCGATCTGGCCGGGCAGGGCAAGATAGAACAGCATGAAAATCAGGATCAGGAGAGAGCCTGCATTGCCCGCCGCAAGGCCCAGGCCTGACAATCCGCCCAGCTTGGCCGAGGTGGTGATGTGCGGCAGCATCGAATTGTGAAATACGGACGAGTACTCGAAGGCAATGGCAACGACGATGATGAGGGCGGCAATGGTCCAGATTGAAAGCCCGCCATCCGCGCCCGGCAGCGCCCACCACAACAAGAAAATGCTGGGCGCCATGATGGCCACAAACACGGCGATCCAGGGTTTGCGGCTTCCGGCTTTATCGGCGATGGCGCCGATCAAAGGCGCAAAGGCCGCGATGAAAAACCCGGCAATGCCGTTGGTGTATCCCCAAATCGACTGCCCCTTTACCGGATCGCCGACCACCGTATTGGTGAAGTAGGGGGCAAAAATGTAGATGGTGATCAGAATGACGTAGGGGTTGCGCGCCCATTCGAACAGGGCCCAGGAAAGCTCGCCACGAGAGAATTGTGAACGTTCGGCCGGCGAAGCCGGCATCGTCACTGTGACCGTTGCCGTGGCACTTGCTTGTGGTGCTGTCTCGGATGGCGGTGATGCAGGTTGGTCCGGCACCGGGCCCGGCGGTGGGGGCGTAGGTTTATCGGTCAAGAAATGCTCCGGGGATCGACGCGTCTAAAGCGAGTCCAAGAAGGGCCGGCTCGCCCTGAAGATAGCGTTCGCCCGGTCGGTAATGTCAGGATATTGCTCACGCAGCGCCAGTGACCGAATTTCCGGGCTTACAGGAATGTCGCGCGGTAAGGCCGCCATCATATCGCGCAAGGGAAGCGCCCCCTCTCCGGGCAAGAACCGGCCATCCACAGCCTCGGCCAAAATAGCCTCATGAGTCATTTCGGGCAGCGTGGCCACCGCGTCGGCGATCTGACAATAGGGAAACAGGGACGGATCGGCCTTGGACAGCGCCTCCGCACTGCCGCCGGACCGGATCAAATGCAGTGTGTCGACCAAAATACCGCTGGAGGGGTGGGCGACATCCGTGATCACGTCTAAGGCATCGTCCAGAGACTTAATCTCCGTGATCGGAAGGAATTCCAGCACGGCCGTGAGTCCGGCCTTTGCTGCATGCTCACATAACAGTTCGAACTTTTTCTTCGTGGCGCTGCGGTCGGGGTCGCTGCTGACGATAAGGACGAATTGAGCGCCCACATCGCCGCCAATCTCAATGGCGGCTTGATGGGCGGGGTCCGGTTCGCCGGGTTGAATCCAGACGACTTCTACATCCAGTACGGACACCTGGCCGTCGGCCAGGCGGGACTTTACTTCACGCGTGGTGGCGGCGGTCCATTTTTCCATGTCGATCCAAAGGCCGGTCATGTCGAAACCCGCGGTCTGGGCAGCCGATACCATGTCGGCCGGATCGAACTCCTGAACGTTCCCGGCTGCCAGGGATAAAGGATAGGGCACCTGTTCCTCCAATCTTATTTTTTAGGATTGTCGCGCGTTGATCCGCACTGCGCCAGAAAATAATCCGTGAAAAGTCTCACGGGTTACGGCGAGCATGCAAAGTGTCGTTCGCGCATTGATGCGCGGCGGCTGTCGCGGTTAAATGGATAAAACACACAACACGGATAATTTGAGAGGCGCCCCATGGCAGAGAAAAAGCCGTTTCGTTTTTCGGTCCAATGTTTCAACACCACGTCCGCCGCCGCCTGGCGCGACACGGTGCGCAAAGCCGAAAGTCTGGGCTACTCCGCTTTCCATTTGGCCGATCACTATTTGGGCCCCGGACCTGCCTTGGAGAAGGCGGCCCATCCGGTCCAGGATGTGGCGGCCGTGCCCGCCATGGCCATGGCGGCGGAAGCGACCAGCACCATAAAAATCGGTTGCCGCGTGTTTTGCACGGGGTATCGGCCGGCGCCGGTTCTTGTGAAGGAAGCCATGACCCTCGACTTTCTGTCCGACGGCCGGCTGGAACTTGGCCTGGGCGCGGGCTGGATTACCTCAGAATACGAGGCCATGGGCATCGAATTCGACAGTCCCGGCAAACGTATCAAGCGGCTGGAGGAAACCATTGCGCTGACCAAACAGGCCATGGGCGGCGGTCAGCTCAACGTCCAAGGCGATTACGTTCAGGTGAAGGATTACGAAGCGGTGCCGAAGCCGGCCAACGCGTCAGGTGTGCCCCTGATGATCGGCGGTGGCGCCCCCAAAGTGTTGAAACTGGCGGGGCGCGAAGCAGACATCGTCAGCATCAATTTCAATAACCGTGCCGGTGCCATCGGTCAGGATGGCGTCGGCAATTCGACCCACGCGGAAACCAAGCAAAAGATTACGTGGATCGAGGAAGGGGCCGGCGATCGCTTCAAGGATGTCGAGCTTGAGATTGGCGCCTACTTCACCGTCGTAACCGATGCGGCGCCTGCGGTCGCCGAACAATTCGGGGGCATGTTCGGTTTGTCCGCCGACGAGATGTTGCGCCACCCCCATGCTTTGTTCGGAACCGTGGACGGCATTTCCGAAGAGTTGGAGCGCCGCCGGGAAG
>JANQMY010000115.1 GCA_028279895.1 Alphaproteobacteria bacterium | reverse complement strand
ATCTTCTCCGATGGCCCAGCTGGTTCTGTTCTTGTATCCATCATGTTTTTTTGTCACCCCGCCATGACCAGTGGCACAACTTTACAGCGTTTCCGGTGTGCGTTGATTTCTCCCGCGAGCATGCTAGCGTCCGCCGATGGATTTGCCTACCGCTGAATGAGATGCTGTGGGGATTTGGGCGCATCGGCAAGGCCGATCAACGCGGACGGCGCTGACGCTACCTCCGGCGAGGGGGAGCAAGGGGACCAAGAACGCAAAGGCTTCTTTAGAAGGCTCTTCCAAGGTATTATATTTCTTGAAGAAAAGGCGACCGGCCGGTCTGTGAGGGAGGGGCGGCGTAACCGGCCTTGGCGGGGGTGAACCGAATAAGGAATGCCCCATGGATCCCGTAAATGCGGCGCAAAATCAGCTCCGGCTCTCTATCCGCTTCGAGCATTGCAAAACCAAGCGATATTCCCGTTCGGGCCATCAATTCGAGGGAATAGCGCCCAGGAAAAAGCCGGAAGGACGGCGGGCCGGCGGGGTTCCGGTAAAAATTTGGATCTACCCCATGCGCCCATCTCCCGTTAACTTTTGGTCCCTGTCTACGGTCGCGCCTGGGCTCGGCAGATGGCCCCATTTCATTCATTATTTAGCCGGATTTTGGCACTACGCTTTTTCATACTATTTCTGGGCAGAGGCCGGATTCGGGGCTATAAGGCCTCCCTCGCATCGCGAACAGGGCGGCAGACGGATCTGGCGTTATGTCCAGAGGCCTGCCGCTCAAGAACTGAGAATCTGTTCCCATGACCACTGAAGAGTTTCACCGGATTAAGCGCCTGCCGCCTTACGTGTTTGAGGAAGTCAACCGTTTGAAGGCAAAAGCGCGCGCGGCCGGGGAAGACATCATCGATTTCGGCATGGGCAATCCGGATATGCCGACACCGAAGCATATCGTCGACAAGCTGGTGGAGACGGTGCACAAGCCGCGGACCAACCGGTATTCCGCGTCTCGCGGCATTCCGGGTCTGCGGCGCGCAATGGCGGCCTATTATGACCGGCGGTTCGGTGTGCGGATCGATCCTGAGACCGAGGTTGTGGCCACGCTGGGGTCAAAGGAAGGGTTTGCCAATCTGGCCCAAGCCATCACTACGCCGGGCGATGTGGTCATTGTGCCAAACCCGTCCTATCCCATTCATGCCTATGGCTTCATCATCGCTGGGGCGGCGATCCGGCACTTGCCGGTCAAGGCCGGTCCCGTGGACGACGATTTCTTCGTTGCGCTGGACAAAGCGGTACGCCACAGCGTGCCGCCGCCTTTGGCGTTCGTCTTGAACTATCCCTCCAATCCCACCGCACAGGTGGTCGATCTGGATTTCTATAAGGAAGCGGTGCGCTTCGCCCGTAAGCACGACATGTTCGTCCTGTCGGATCTTGCCTATGCGGAAATCTATTTCGACGAAAACGATCCACCGCCGTCCATCCTGCAGGTGCCCGGCGCGAAAGACCTGGCGGTGGAGTTTCAATCCTTGAGTAAGACCTATGCGATGCCCGGGTGGCGTATGGGGTTTGCGGCGGGCAACGAACGACTTATTCACGCGCTCACCCGCATCAAGTCCTATTTGGATTATGGCGCCTTCACGCCGATCCAGGTGGCGGCTGCGGCAGCGCTCAATGGTCCCGAATCATGTATCGATGAGATCCGAGCGATCTACAAGGGACGGCGTGACGCCTTGGTCGAAAGCATGGGCCGGGCGGGCTGGGAGATCCCGTCGCCGCCGGCCACCATGTTTGCCTGGGCTCCCATCCCCGAGCGTTTTAGGAACATCGGATCGATGGAGTTTTCAAAATTGTTGCTGACGGAAGCAAAGGTGGCCGTATCGCCAGGCGTCGGGTTCGGCGAATATGGCGAGGGCTATGTGCGTATCGGCCTCGTGGAGAACGAACAACGCACGCGCCAGGCCGCCCGCAATGTACGCAAGTTCTTAAACGCCGTGGATCAGGGAAACAGCGCCGAGGACTGTGAACCGGTAATGTCTCAGAAGGCGGCCCATTCTTGACAACATCACTTCGCATCGGACTGGCGGGCTTGGGCACGGTTGGGATTGGCACTTACAAAATCCTGGCTGGGCAGGCCGATATGTTGCGTGACCGGTGCGGCCGTCCGCTGGAAGTGGTGGCGGTGTCGGCACGCGATAAAAGCAAGGATCGCGGTGTCGATCTCAGCGATGTGCGGTGGGCGGACAGCGTTCATGCGATGGCCCGCGATCCGGATCTCGATGTGGTGGTGGAGATGATCGGCGGTGCCGATGGCGATGCCTATGATCTGGTGCGCGACGCACTGGATCATGGCAAGCACGTGGTGACCGCAAACAAAGCGCTGATTGCCACCCATGGCGTCGAGCTTGCCCGGCGGGCGGAAGAAAAATCCCTAACGTTGGCATATGAAGCGGCGGTTGCCGGTGGCATTCCCATCATCAAATCGCTGCGCGAGGGGCTGGTTGCCAATAAAGTGTCACGCATCATCGGCATTTTAAATGGGACCAGCAATTACATCCTCACCACGATGGAAGAAACCAAGCGGCCGTTCGAAGATGTGTTGTCCGAAGCCCAGGCATTGGGCTATGCGGAGGCCGATCCGACCTTCGATATCGATGGCACGGATGCGGCCCATAAACTGAGCATTCTAACGTCGATCGCTTTCGGTGCCGAAGTGGCCTTCGATGCGGTGCGTTGCGAAGGAATCGAACAGATTTCACCGCTGGACTTTCAGTATGCGGCGGAATTCGGTTACCGCATCAAGCTGCTGGCGATCGCCGAGGAAGGGGAAGGCGGTCTGCTTCAATTCGTACACCCCACCTTCGTCCCGGCTGAAACGCCCATGGCCGATATCGATGGTGTGTACAATGCAGTTGTCGTCGAAGGCGATGCGGTGGGGCGGACCGTATATGAAGGGCGCGGCGCCGGCGAAGGGCCGACGGCATCGGCCATCGTGGCCGACATTGCAGATGTGGCGCGCGGTCAGGCCCAACCGGTTTTCCTGACGCCTGTGGCTAAGTTGCAGCCCTATCGCCAAGGGGATTTCGATGCCCGGCGCGGCAAGTTTTATTTGCGGTTGTCGGTCAAGGATCGGCCTGGCGTGATTGCACAGATTTCGCGCATATTGGCCGACCGGGATGTGTCGATCGAGAGCATTCTGCAAAAAGGCACGGAAGCCGATGGTGCTGTCGTTGTGGTGCTCATGACACACCAATCGTCGGAGAAGGCCATCGCCGATGCCTTGGCGGGGATCGAAGCGTTGGACGACGTTATGCAGCCGAGCTGCCGAATTCGGGTAATGGAACTTTAGAGGTAGAACGGCCCGGCGCGGCATGCGACGGGTGGGACAGGATGACGGAAGGAAAAGGGGACGATATGTCGGACAGCAAGTCCAGACTGGACCGGGTGCTATCGATGGAGATGGCACGGGTCACCGAAGCTGCGGCAATTGCCGCATCGCGCCTTGTGGGACGGGGTGATGAGAAAGCGGCCGACCAAGCGGCGGTGGACGCCATGCGCAAGGCGCTGAACACGATCGAATTCGACGGTACGGTGGTAATCGGCGAAGGTGAGCGCGATGAAGCGCCGATGCTTTATATCGGCGAACAAGTCGGCGCCGGCGGCGGTCCGAAAGTGGATATTGCACTCGATCCGCTGGAAGGCACTACCCTGACCGCAAAGGCCATGCAAGACGCGCTGGCCGTGGTGGCTACGGCCGAAGGCGGCAGCCTGCTGCATGCGCCAGACGTATACATGCAAAAGATCGCCGTTGGCGGTGGTTATCCCGACGGTGTTGTGGATCTGGACAACGATCCGGCGGATAACATCAAAGCGTTGGCGGAGGCAAAAGGTGTTCCCGTCAATCAGATTACGGCTTGTATCCTCGATCGGCCGCGTCACGCCGAGCTGATTTCTAAAGTGCGGGCGGTCGGCGCCGGCATTCGGCTCATTCCGGATGGCGATATTGCAGGGATCATTCACACAACCGATCCGTCGACGGGCATCGACATCTATATGGGAACGGGCGGCGCGCCGGAAGGCGTGTTGGCGGCGGCCGCGCTGCGCTGCATTGGCGGCCAGATGCAAGCGCGGTTGGTGTTCGCCAATGATGATGAACGCAGCCGGGCACAGCGGGCCGGTATCCAAGACCTCAGCAAGAAATACACCATGACCGAGCTGGCCCAAGGCGACGTGATTTTTGCCGCTACCGGCGTGACCGATGGCAGCATTCTTGACGGTATCAAATGGGGGCGGGGTACCGTTGAAACCCATTCGGTGGTCATGCGCTCCCGCACCGGGACCGTGCGCTGGATCCGCGCGCGCCATGTGCGCCCCGACGGATGACGCAGCCGGCGCCTGAAACGAGGGAAATGACTGACGGCGCCTGTGTGCTGGGCGTAGAGCACTCTCTGGGCGGGTCCAGGTGGGTGTCGCGTCTGGAGGACGGCCGGCGGGCCTTGGAAATTGCGCAACGCTGCCAGGTGCCGGAGATATTGGCACGTATTCTGGCCGGACGCGGGGTGGCCCCGGAGGCTGTTGACACGTTCCTCAATCCCAGTTTGAAAAACGGTCTTCCGGACCCGTCTGTGATGAAAGATATGGATGTCTGCGTTGAACAGGTCATCCGTGTTCTGACGAATGGCGGGCGTGTCGCCGTTTTTGGCGATTATGATGTGGATGGCGCCACGTCTTCTGCGTTGTTGGTGCGATACTTTAGGGCGATTGGCCGCGACCTCACGGTCTATGTGCCGGACCGGCTCAAAGAAGGTTATGGTCCCAATGGGCCCGCATTGCTGGCGCTTAAAGACGCCGGTGTCGATTTGGTTGTTACGGTAGATTGCGGCACGCTGGCTTTCGAGCCGTTGACGGTTGCCAAGGAAGCCGGGCTCGACGTCATCGTGCTTGACCATCACCAGGCGGAACCTGCGCTGCCACCGGGTTTGGGCGTGATCAATCCCAACCGCTTGGACGATGACAGCCCGCTGGGTGTGCTTGCCGCCGTGGGCGTTGTGTTCATGTTTTTGGTGGCGCTCAATCGTGGGCTGCGGTCGGCGAACTGGTTTGCGCAACACGGTGTGGACGAACCCAATCTGCTGCAGTGGCTCGATCTGGTGGCACTGGGTACCATTTGCGATGTGGTGCCGCTGACGGGCGTCAATCGTGTGCTCACCGCGCAGGGCCTCAAAGTGATGTCCCGCCAGCGCAATGCCGGGCTGCGCGCCCTAGCGGACGTCGCGTCGCTTAAAACCGATCCGGGTCCGTACCATGTGGGCTTCGTATTGGGCCCGCGGGTCAACGCCGGCGGCCGGGTGGGCGAGGCATCCGCCGGGGCGACCTTGTTGGCAACCGATGATGCATCGGAAGCCCGCGCTTTGGCCGAACGGCTTGACCGCTACAATCAGGAGCGCCGCACCATCGAGGCGCTGGTTCTTGAGCAGGCGTTGGAGCAGGCGTCTGCCCTGCCGGACGGTGTGCCGTGTGTGGTGGTGGCGTCCGACGGCTGGCATGCGGGCGTGGTGGGGATCGTGGCGAGCCGCTTGAAGGACCGCTTCGGTGTGCCGGCTATCGTGATCGGGTGCGACAATGGTATCGGCAAGGGCTCGGGCCGGTCGATTCCCGGGGTCGATTTGGGCAGCGCCGTGATCGCCGCGCATCAGGCGGGTCTGCTGATAAATGGGGGCGGACATGCCATGGCGGCCGGTCTCACCGTGGCGGCGGAACGGCTGGAGGCATTGACCGTCTTTCTCGCCGAGCGCCTGGAGAAGCCTGTGCGTGCGGTGGGTGGCCAGCATCGGCGCAAAATCGATGGTCCGGTCTCTGTGGCTGGGGCGCAAGGCGACCTGATGTCGGTCCTGGAACGCGCCGGGCCGTTCGGCGCTGGTAATGCGGAGCCGACGCTCGTGATCCCGTCAGCCCAGATCGCGTTTGCCGACGTGGTGGGCGAAAATCATGTGCGGTGCACGCTCTCGGACCTTGAGGGGAATCGTCTGAAAGCCATCGCTTTCCGTGCACGCGACAACGCTATGGGAGCGGCGCTGCTCGCGGCCGATCGCCAGCCCCTGCATGTGGCCGGCAAGCTTCGCTGGGACGATTGGGCGGGGAATGGCCGGGTCCAGTTCCAGATCGATGATGCGGCGCCGGCCGCACCGCCGGATTAGCGCCGGAAAGGGCTGAAATGCTTTGCGCAACGGCGGAGAATACGATATGAACCGGGCTTCGCATGCGGGTAGGGGGCTTGTCAGAAGCGCCCAAGATCCTTATAAGCCCGGCTGGCCTGCGCTCCCTTCGTCTATCGGTTAGGACGCCAGATTTTCAATCTGGAAAGAGGGGTTCGATTCCCCTAGGGAGCGCCACTCACCCTCTAAGCCATTGATTTTATTGAACTATTAACGGGGTAGCCAATTTCTCTCGAGAGGCGGCGTGCTCTCAAGGCCTCACCCGTCAAGCCACATTGCTTACCCCTGATTTGTTGAGGAACTGCTCCACTGTGGAAATGAGGCGATCGATATTGATCGGCTTCGCCAGATACGCATTGGCCCCCATGTTGAGATATTCCTCACGTTGCCCCGTCATCGCGTTCGCGGTCAGCACGACGATCGGAATACCTCGGTAAGGTTTTGTTGAACTGCGGATTCTTCTCGTGGCTTCGTCCCCGGTCATCACCGGCATGTTGATGTCCATCAGGACCAGATCGAATTCTTCTTCGTCCAGTTTTCGGATCGCTTCCGCGCCGTTATCGACGACGACGGTTTGTGCGTCTTCGATGTATTGGAGCGCTTCCAGCAACATTTCCCGATTGACCTCATTGTCTTCGGCGATGAGGATTCTCATGCCGGGTAATTTGTGTGCTTCGGAAGAGATGAAATCTCGACCCGAAGACCCCGGCGCACCGTGCCGCGTGCGCTCCGAGTTCTGGTCGCGGACGTTTTCGAGCGGTAGCGTGAACCAGAACGTCGATCCTTTTCCGGATTCGCTTTCAACGCCAATGTCACCGCCCATCAAGTTTACGAAGTCTTTTGAAATGGCCAGGCCCAGCCCCGTGCCGCCATGTTTGCGTGTGGCGGAAGAATCCGCCTGAGTGAAACGGCCGAAGATTTTTCCGATCTGGTCTTCCGGGATGCCCGGACCGGTGTCGGTCACGGCAAATTTCAAAGCGCCGTCATTCGTCTCCGAAACCGAGAGGCTAACCTCGCCCTGATCGGTGAATTTAACGGCATTCCCAGCAAGGTTGATCAGGACTTGCCTGATTTTCTTTTCATCTCCTAAGAAGACCGAGCCGTCGGGTAACGTGCATGTTGAGGACGTGCCGATATTCTTCTGTGACGCGATACCGGAAACGGTTTCTTCCACCTGTTTGACCAGCTCCGCGATATCCAGATTCTCGTTCTCTAGCTCCATCAATCCGGCTTCGATTTTGGAAATGTCGAGAATGTCATTGATAACCGCAAGAAGCGAGTCGCCCGATGTTCTGATGGTCGCCACATGCCGCTTCTGTTTATCCGTAAGGTCCGTACGCTGAAGAAGCTGAGCAAGGCCTAAGATCCCATTCAGCGGCGTTCGAATTTCGTGGCTCATATTCGCGAGAAACTCGGACTTCAGTCTGTTCGCGGAAATGGCTTCATCCGTTTTCAGTTTCAGCTCGTATGTCGTTTCTTCGACGCGCCGCTGAAGTTCTTCATTCATGTTCTCTTTTTCATACGCGTGTTTTGCAACCCGCGAAAGAAGACCGGTCACCACTAGGACCAGAATGATTGAAAGAACCAATAGGCCGAACGCGGTGTCCCTGGATGTGCTTGCATTCTGCTCCGTTGCCAATCGAAGCGACTCGATGACCTTTTCTGCGGGCAAGAGCGACGCGGCAAATGAGCTGCCGATGGTCCGAAATGACGTGTCGATGTCGGGCTGTGTTGACCTCAACAGCCTGAAATGCCGTTCGAACCGCTGCTTCTCTTCGGTGTTTCTAATTTCTGCGACAAGGCTTTCCAAGTCTTGTTCGTAAAAGTTGGCCTGTGCCGAGTCGTCCGACGGTCGGAAACGAGAGTTTTCGGACAATTTGTACAGCCGGAAGAGACTGACGGTTTGGCTATTTTCGGTTGACCGGCCGAGTTGAGCGAGCCTTTTTTCGATGGTCTTTTCCAGATAGGCACGGCTATTCCGCTCGATGGCGATGCTTGATTTGAAGCTTTCGATATTCCTCTTTGCTGAAATCAAGCTTTCATCCGTCTGCCGAACAAAGTTCGGATCATACGACGCTAGGCTTGTATGAAGTTCGTCCATGAGAACTTCGAGTTCCTTTTGCAACTGCGTCAGGCGGGCGAAGTTCCATGATCTTCCTGTCTTAAGGTCGAAAAGTTCTTTTCGAATTTCAGATTCTTTGATCGCGGCGTCGCGGTGAATGCGCTCCAACTGGGCTTGCGTTGAATTGTCGACCACTGTGGTCTTCAACAGCGACCAGCTGGCAAAGGTCAGACCGATTGTGACGATCGGCACAAGGGCGAGTAGGCGAAAATTCATTGTTCAAGCCTGCCCGCCGCGACATTGCGGCCTACCATGAGCTTTCGGCTCGTGAGCGTTTCCAGAAACTCGTTCAAGTCTTGGACTTCCTGATCGGAAATACTGTGACCGAGTTGGAACTCACTCATGATTCGAATGGCGCCCGTCAGCGTTTCCGTCGATCCGTCGTGAAAATACGGGGCCGTTACGGCAACGTTTCGCAACGAGGGAACCTTGAAACGTGTTTCGCGCTGTTCGTTGTGTGAAAAGTCCTTAAATACGCCGAGCTTCTGAAACAGGTTGCCCCCCAGCAGTGGGCCCTGATGGCACGAAACGCACCCTAGATCGAT
>JANQMY010000047.1 GCA_028279895.1 Alphaproteobacteria bacterium | reverse complement strand
CACCGCGATGCGGAACACACAAGAATGCTACGGGACACGCTCACGCGTTTCATCGAAAAGGAGATGCCATGTGACCTCGTAGACAAATGGGATCTGGAGTGTCACTTCCCAAGAGATGTGCACCAAAAGCTTGTTGAGCTTGGATTGATGGGCTTGACCGTCGATGAAAAACATGGCGGCGCGGGACGGGATCTGCAGTCGACGATTACCGTTATCGAAGAACTCTGTGGCCGAAGTCTTTCCGTTGGCGGGATGTACATTCAGTCCGCATGCTATGCCGGCCTCAATATTTCGGAAGTTGGCAGTCCCCGCCAAAAAGAGGAACTTTTGCCGAGAGTTGCCAACGAGGGACTGATATTTGCCTATGGGTTTAGCGAACCCGATGTCGGAGCAGATTTAGCCAGTGTACGGACGACAGCAAAACGCGACGGTGAGACCATCGTGGTCAATGGCAGCAAACGCTTCTGCTCCGGTGCGGCCCATTCAGACTACATCTACACGCTCGTCCGCACCGGCCCGGAAGAGGACAGATACAAAAACCTGTCGATAGTGTTGATACCGCCAAACAGCTCAGGCGTGTCCCTTGCGCCGCAACAGACCCTGGGCCTCAAGGGCGGGGGAACCTATGACGTTTCGTTTGATGACGTCGAAGTACCGATTGACAATCTTGTTGGGGGTGACGAGGGGTGGAACAACGCCTGGCCAATGCTTGTAGGGCCGGGCTTGGACATTGAGAAAATCGAAGTAGCCGGCATGGCGCTTGGTATTGCCAACGCTGCGGTAAAGGAGGCCTGGGATTACTCCCAAGAAAGAGTTCAATTCGGCAAGCCGATTTGCAGCTTCCAATCAGTGCGGCATGTCCTTGCCGACGCTCAAACCAAACTTCATGCCTGCAGGCTCATGACGTATCACGCCGCCGCTCTTTTGGACCAAAACGCCGATGCTTCGGTCGAAACGTCGATGACCAAGCTGTTCGTCACCGAAACCGCGAAAGATATCGTGTTGAAATGCCAAGAAATTCTGGGTGCCTATGGATACGTTCGAGACTTCAACATGGAACGCTTGGTACGTGACGTTCTTGCCATGCCAATTTTGGGTGGGTCCTCCGCAATACAGAGAAATAACATCTGCAATCGGATGAAATTGCTACGCTAGAAAGACACACGACATTCGGTGAGCCCTCACCTATTCCTTGTCGGATACTCACAAGGAACGCGGTCGTCTAACCAAAGTTCATTCGCCCGACCGGCCGCATGGAAAAACAAAGGGAACTGTGGGTTACCCAGCTTCGCAGGCTACCCGCCGGCGCACGGCAGACACCTATTTCCTCGATGGACTTTTTTGCTATTTTGCAGCATGATAATGCAGAGAAGGGAGGAAAAATGGTAAAATGCGGCGCAAAAAGCCTGTGCAACAGCGTGCAAAAGTAACTGCGGATTCGATCTTAGAAGCAGCCGAGAAAATAATGTTAACGGAGGGCTACGAGCGAGCAAACACCAATCGTATCGCAGAAGTTGCAGGCGTTAGCATTGGCTCGTTGTATCAATATTTTCCGGACAAGGAAGCAATTGCCACATCATTGATCGAAAAGACGATCTCCGAGGCGGCCGTCAAAGCGCGGCAGGTGCTGCACGAGATGATGGAAGCCCCTCTTGAGGAAGCCAGTCGGAAAATAAACCTCACGCTCCTCGAGATTTTCGAAGAGAACGAGTTTGTTCTTTACGTCCTCCCAGAAAAAGTCGTTAGCGAAGACAAACATTTAGCGCGGCTCGCTCTGGAAAAATTCATGCACTACACAAATGTTTCTTTCCTGGAACAGCACCAACAAGACTTGACCGCGTCCCACTTGAAAGTCGCCCTGCACGTGATCACTGTGGCCACCATGAACAACATAGAAAATTTCGTCAGGGAGAACCCGACAAATATGACGAGGGATCAATTCATCGACGAAATGGTCCGTCTGTTTGTGTCTTACATGACGTTTCCCAAAGGAAAGTTGGAGCAGGCAGAGTCCGGTGAAAACGAGGCCTCGACAGAAACCCTAAAAGAGACCACGTCGCGGCTTAACGATTGAGCCGCGCGCGCTCTGCAATATGGTTAGCAGCAAGGTAGGAAAAAACTATCGCTGGGCCTAGAGTACCGCCCCCACCCGGATAGCAGTTACCAAACGGCGACCCGGAGCAATTCCCGACGGCATAAAGCCCCTCAATGGCAATCCCATCTTTGCTCAACACCCGGGCATGCCTGTCGGTTTTCAGCCCCCCCTTGGTCCCAAGATCTCCCAAGTCGATCTGCACCGCGTAGAACGGCGCGTCAGAAACACGGCCCAAGCACGGGTTCGGCTTCACTTCCGGGTCTCCAAAGTGCACGTCAAATCCATTTGTCCCCCTTCCGAAGTCGGGGTCGTTTCCGCTCGTCGCATGCTCATTAAACATCGTGACGGTTTTGGACAACTGATCTCGATCAACTCTGATCTTTCCGGCCAGCTCCTCAATACTCCGCCCACGAAATATATAGCTGTCCCACCACTCCAACGGTAAACTGTCATCAGACATCACAAAACTCGGTAAAATAGCGCCGCACGCATACTTTTTACGGAAGTTGCTGTCGAAAATAAGCCAACAAGGTACATTTGAGCCGGTCTTTTTGTGGTCCGAAATCATCGCTTGTCCGAACTGGTCATACGGGCAACTCTCGTTGACGAACCGCCGTCCGAGTCGATTCACACACAAACTATGCGGATGGTAATAGTCGAAAAACATCGGATGCGTCTCGTCCACATTCGGGATCGAACGCGACGGCAACCGCATACTCGGTGCCCACCAGGCATGCTCCAGAAACTCGGTATCTGCCCCAATCTCTAACCCTGCTAGGAGCGCATCCCCCGCATTCGCGGCCTTCGGCGTCAAACTCCAGGCACTGTTGGTCGGAACCGGCATGTATTTGTCGCGCAATACTTGGCTCTGTTCAAACCCGCCGGTTGCCAAGGCAACTGCGGAGTGCGCTTCGATCTGCGATCTCTGCCCCATCGCCTCTACTTCCACGCCACATACCTGTCCCTTCCTTTCAAGCAGCTTCGTAACCCCTGTGTTGAGGCGTAGGCAAATTCTGCGCTCCAGCATTGCCTTTCTAAGACGACCCACAAGGGCACGACCCTGCGTCAACCGACGATCCGTGGACGTTTTTCTTCGCCACGAAAGGTCCATCCAATAGTTTGCGATCACTTTCGCGGCAACCCATTGCCATCCAAAGGGCCGCGCGGATAACGCAAATGATTGCTCCAGATTCAGCGCATACTTATTGAAAAGTTTGAACGCTGATGGAGCGTCTCTCAGCCGATAGAACTCTTCACCCAGATCTGCGCCATCCATTTCCATGGGGAAAAGTGAGCGCTCGGTCGTTGCACCGGGCGCGCCCGAATAATAGTCCGGAAATCCCGGAGCCGATTCGAATCCTACCCCCAGAGAATTTGCGTACTTCAGCGCTTCCGGCCCAGCGTCTACATAGGCCTGCAACTTCTCAAGTCGACCATCATCACTTACGTAATCAAGGTATTGGAGTGCCGCCTCTCTACTATCAGCATGCGAGCCGCCTCCATGATTGGGAATCCAAACCCCACCCCCCGAAGTCGCCGACGTTCCTCCGTAGCGTGAGGTTTTTTCAATGACGAGCACACGCAGGCCCAAATCGCTAGCTCTTAGGGCGGCAAAAAGCCCCGCCGCACCCGAGCCGCACACAATCACGTCGACCCCTGCATCCATTGCTTAACCTCTATGAAAATCGGCTCTTACATGTCTGCCGGGTCGAGCTGCAATCCTTTAGAAGTGGTGTCCGGCGTCGCTTTGCTTCGCTAGAGGCGTTTCCGCCAATAAATTTTGGGCGGTGAACCGGATTCCACCCATCCGGTCAAACCCGAGGGCATGCTTTACCTGGAAACATAAAAAAGGGGACTAACTCTCCAAGAGAGCTAGCCCGGTAGTGGGAGGATTTTTCAATGGTCGAAACACAATTTGGCCCTCATCAAGCAAATCTGTGTCCAGCCCTAAGCAAAAATAGGTGTCTCACCCGCTCAGGAATATTCGCATTATGCTCGCATGCTTCTCCACGTCACTTTGCACGCACGCCTTCTTCTCCGTCGAACACGACCAATGTTCGAGACTGGACCTAAGAAGATGAGTCGTTACATCTGATAGTCATGTCCCCAGTGATCCCCCACCGTGCTCACGGTAGGTTTAAAGGTCGACAGATCAAGTCTTCGGCCGTCATAGCCGAACTCAACCGGGATATGTCCGGGTCCATAAACATAAAAGGACACCATATTATCGTTGCAGTGCCGTCCCAATGACGCCATGAGAGGAATCTCCTTGGCGTTTACCCGGTCCAAACACTTTCCGACTTCATCGAGATTAGTCACTTCCAACATGAAGTGGACGATTTTTGTAGGCACCGGTTGATTAAACAGGGCCAGGCTGTGATGCCTCGGATTATCAGCATGAAAAAAATAAATCCTGACATCCGGCTGCCCGTTTCCACCCCCTGCCATCGATAAATCGTCGCTCAGCTGGAGGCCCAACATGCTTTCGTAAAAGCCGCGCGTTTCATCCAGATTCGGCGCCGGTATAACCACATGCCCCAGCCCCATATCGCCGGTGACAAACTCGGTAACATCGGTTGGTGATACGAATGGCTCTCCCACATTGGTCCGTTTGAAGTAGACCTCGAAATTATTCCCGGACGGATCGGTCGACCTAAAAAACCTCGACACACATCTTGTACCTGCTTCGGCATCGCTTCCCGTTTGGGCATCAAATCCAGCTTCGATCAATTTGCTACGGATTTCTTCGTAGGTATCGAGATCATCTATTTCCCAGCCGGAATACAGTAAGCCATCGTGATCGCTTTTACATACCAACACACGAAATGGATGGTCATCCATTTTCAAACAAACGTTGCCTGAGTCATCGGTGTTGGCCATCATGCCCAGAGTTTCGGAACCGAATGTTTCCCACTTGGACGGCTCTTCCACGCCCAGAACGATATAACCCAGCCTTGATGCGACCATGATTGCTTCTTTCCACTTCGTTTGACTCTGTTACGCTCGCAGGTGACGGGGCCACTCGGTTTCGAGATTCAGACGTAAGCCTCCGTTGACCGTTTTTCTTGAGCGCGCGCTACTTATTGGATGTTCGGATCAGCCGTTGTTCAAAAAATAGTCCACTTGAGAGTTAAACAGATCCGCATGTTCCACCATCACCCAGTGACCGCAGTCTGCAATGAGCGTAAATCTAGAGTTCGGGCACTGGTCGAGAAACTTTTTCGCGCCCGTAACCGGCGTGAACTCATCTTTCTGACCCCAGAAACCTAGTATCGGGCACTGTATGTTCTTCAGCTCCTGTTCCATATTCCGGGCGACCAATCGGGTAACGACTTCTGGCGGTTGTTCTTCAAAAATGGCGAATCTTTCGTCGATCAGCTCATCATTAACCACGGCCGTTTTGTGAACCAACATCCGAAGCAACCGGCCTAGGGCATCGCGACCGATTTCTTCGCCCATATAGAGTTTCCTCATTTTGGCAATGCCCGGCATCGATTGATACACATCCATTTCCTCAATGCCGCCCGGTGCCATCATAATTAAAGACTTTACGATTTCCGGATTTGACAATGCGATTTGTATTGCAACTGCTCCGCCTAACGAATTCCCGATCAGATCAAACTTTTGAATGCCGATTTTCTGCAAAGCCGAAACGACCGTCTCGCCAAACAATTCTGTCGTATAGTCGATGTCGGTCGGTTTGCTGGAATAGCCAAAGCCAATCATGTCGATAAGAATGACTTCCCGCCCCCCACTGACAATAGACTCGATATTGTGCTTGAAATTGCTGTATCCGCTGGCGCCGGGACCGCTGCCGTGAAGAAAAACAACCGGATCGCCCTCGCCAAATCGGAGGTAGTGTATGTCAAATTGCCCAACAGTAACGGAATTTCCTTTTGGCGGCGCCGTCATGAGACTTTCCTCCCTGTACTGTATTAAATGAACGTGTCTTGGGTTTCAGCACCAAGCAACATGCGTCCCCAATTTCGCAGGAGGGGAACGGGATTGTTCGCCACATGCGCGCGCGCCGTATGTATATCCTGCCAAACATTCTGGATTTCGGCGCCAAGGAACACACTTCTGCCGCCTGCGACGTCAAACAATTGGTCCACGACACGTATCATCTCGGTCAAAATGGAGCCGGTCTGATAGCGATACTTCGCTCGATCGATGAGCGGAATTTCTCCACCATTCATGACCACGCTCCGCATCTTGGCGTGATTTTCGTAGAGCATCGTTTCCGCAATATCGATGGCATGCGCAGTATCGCCAATGCGCCGCGTAATATCGGGATCCGTACCAAGCTTGGTCGGATCTGTGCTGCTGGACGCTGCTTTCTCAACGAACAATCTCAACGCATGTTTTGCCGCGCCAATTCCCGGCGCTGCGACACAACTTGCGAAGAACTGCGCCCATGGGAGGCTGTATAGTCGGCTGTCCCGATTGTTGACACAGTTGAAACCATCCATTGCGCTGTGAATACGATGATCCGGGACGAACACTGGTTTTTCGATCACGATGTCGTTCGACGCCGTCGCTTGAAGACCAAGAACCTGCCATGTGTCTTCGATTTCATAGTCTTTTCTCGGCACGAGCAAGGTGTGGATAAATGGCTGCTTATCGACGATCGCCCCCAACAACACCCAATCGCAATGGGGGCTGCCCGAACTCCACCCCCAGCGCCCACTCAGATTTATGCCGCCGTCAACCCGTTCCGCCTTTGCACCAACAGGATTGTAGGAACTTGACACACGCGCATTCGGGTTATCCCCATACACATCATTTACGGCATCATCGCTCATCAAAGAGATTTGGTACGGGTGTACGCCGACAACACCGGCGATCCATCCACTACTCATATCGACTTCTGAGATCGCTATCTGCGCTCGCAGGAAGTCTGCAGGTGCCGCTTCCAAACCGCCATATTCCTTCGGAACCATTGCGCGGAAGATACCGGCCGCTTCCAAAGATTCCATTGTCTCCTTTGATACGCAGCGGTTTTTTCGACCTGCGTCCGCGTGCTCGGCCACCGTCTCAAGAGCCGGAAACACATTGATTTGGCCTTCATCCAAAGAGTGACTGTCTGATTTCATCTTCAACATGTCTCCTCCCAACCCTTCCATTACTGTCAAAAGTCGTGAATATCGAAACGACGCGCTTAATCGTGCGTTTTGAATGTCGCTTCGTATTCAGCCGCTATTTTTCCCGCCGGCTCTTTGTGCTGGGGGAACACCCGTTCTATGAGCTTGGAATGAACTTCGCTTTCATGCGCCCTCGGATTGTAGAACTGCTTGTGCCAAGCACGACCGAGCGCAAAGTTTCTTTCAATGGGCAAACTCAACACCGTCAAAGCTGGTCGTTTGCTTGCCCAAATATCGAAGTCCTGTGAAAACGCGGCCAAAATTTCCGCCTGAAATGCCTTGGCGGCTTCGTAGTCTTCTGGCGTCGGCTGTTTCGTTGGTGCCTTCCACATATTGTTGTGCCAGACCTTCGTCACGCCCTGATCGACCGGCGTATTGAAAATGAACTCGATTGCCTGCGTCTCTCCAATTCGCTGCCGCGACACGAGCAATCCAGGCCCCGTATAGAAGGTGTATGTGGTCAGGTAGGCATTGTACTCCCGGCGGAAACCGCCTTGGCGTTGGATGTAGACGTGCTTCTTATAGTCGTTCTCGAAATATTCGTTTGCCAGGCCATGGGTTGGTCCGAAGTGATTTACATCCGCCATATTGTCGAGGATCTCTTGCGGGTGAACATTCAGAACACCCAAGTGATCATATTCGCCGACAATCCATGCCCGATCATCCCATTCATCCAATTGCGGAAGGTCAAAATTCGGCTCACCGCCTTCCGGGTCGTGCCACATCATGGCAGCGCCCAACGCTTCTACCACCGGGTATGAATTCAGCTTCGCTTGCTCAGGACACGGTCCATCAAAATACGGAATATCGTCAAGGACACCTTCGGCATTGTAACGCCAACCGTGGAACGGACACCGAATTGCGTCTCCATCTATTTGATCTTTGTGCGTCACAATCGATGTTTGCCGGCCGCCCGCTAAATGCGCACCCATGTGAGGACAGTGGGCATCGAGTAAAACCAGTTTTCCGCTTTCTTTGCCGCGATACAGAACTAAGTCCTTACCGAAGAATCGCAAGGCCAGGGGCGTGTCCTGAATTTCCGCAAGGTCCGCAATCATGAACCATCCCCGCGGAAACTCATACTCCCCCAAATTGTAGTCTTTAGACGAAATCATCGAAAACTCGCTTCCCTCATAGTCAACTAATCGCAACAGCCTTGCAGTTTATCTGTCTGCCTGAGTTTAAGTTCCGGTCAGCGCGCGCCTGAACTCATCATGTGATTTGCCGCCCGATAGGCCATCGTTAAAGCCGGCCCGAGCGTACATCCCGCCCCCGGATACTTGTCGCCCATAATGGACGCAGTACAGTTACCTGCCGCATACAGACTATCTATTGGTTCGCCCGACTTGCCCTGGACGCGTGCGTCATTGTCGATGACAAACCCACCCTTCGTGCCGATGTCGCCCGGATACAAACGTGTACCGTAAAAAGGAGGCTTCTCGATCGGACCAAGGCAGGGGTTGGGCTTAACGGACGGATCACCATACATCCGGTCATGATCATCGCCGCCACGGTTAAAGTCTTCGTCGACGCCGCTTTGCGAAAACGCCTTCAATCGTTTCGCGCTCGCCTCCAGGCCAACAGGGTCGATACCCAGTTCTTCCGCGAGTTCCTTCAGCGAGTTTGCTTTCTTCAACAAACCGCCGGGTTTGAACGCCGACGGCCGCATCCAATCCGGCGTGATGGATGATTGGAGCAACTCTCCAAAAGGAAATTTTTTGCGGTAATTGCTGTCGAAGATGACGAAGGCGGGGAGTTGTGGAGTGCGACCTTCTCTCCCTCCGTAAATACTCTCCCCATACGTATTGTAGGTGATCGATTCGTTCATGAAGCGTTGGCCGTCTTTATTGACGATCATTAAGTTGGGCTTCCCCTTCTCGAAGAATAGAACGTTTGTCCGTTCTCCCCATTTCACCGTGGGCGCCCACCACGCTTCATGCATCAAGCCGAATGCAGCATTGATTTTTTCTCCGGCAATAATCATGTCGCCGGTATTGCCCGCAGCCCCCGCCGACCAACTAGGTCGTGTGGGTGCCGGCAAATATTTCTCGCGGAGCTCTTCGTTGTGCTCAAAACCGCCTGAAGTTAGAATCACGGCCTTGTTCGCCGCAAACTCTATTACCTGGCCGAAGTCGTTTTCAGCGATCACCCCTCTGATCTTCCGCTGATCGCCGACGAGTTCGCGAACGCGCGTACTCAGATACAAGGGAATTTTCCTTTTGCGCGCTTGGTACCGCAACCCGCCGACCAATGCGCTCCCTAAGGTCAATCGGCGATCCGGGCTGCCGGAAAGACGCCCTCCGATATCCATCATGTATTTGAGCATGATTTTTGACGCGAGCAGTTGCCAGTTTTTGGCCTGAGCCTGAATGACCGCAACTTCGCTAATGCGCATGTTCGTTAGCCCGAACGCTTTATTCTGGCGCAACGTTTCTCGAAGTTGTTTGAAGTCTTCTCCGAGCAAGCGGCTGTCGAAGGACATACAATCCATCGTCCGGCCGCCGGGCTTCCAGCCCGGGGCACTAGGGTAATAGTCCGCATATCCTGGAACGGGAACGTATTTAATGCCTATCTTTTCCATATAGGCGATCATTTCCGGCGCGGACTCTATGTAGGTTTTGATGGTTTCGTCACTGACCTGGTTTTCGGGGATAACGTAGCGCATATAAGCGAACGCATCGTCGAAGCTGTCAGACACGCCGGCCGTCGATATATCCGGGTTGTTCGGAATCCAAATACCACCGCCGGAAAGTGCGGATGTCCCTCCGTATACGTCTTCTTTCTCAATAATCGCGACTGTTGCGCCCAAATCGGCAGCACGAATGGCCGCCAAGAACCCGGCGGCACCGGATCCAACCACAACAACGTCAAGAGATTCGGTTTCCATAAGCCTCAATGTCGTTTAAGGGCAATTCAGCCATTGCTAGCTCTCCGCCTCTACCCATCCTTCAACGATAGCGCTTTCCGTCTCGACGCCACTGGATTGCCTTAGCTCGATCATTGGGGCGTAGTCGGGGTCTTCATAGAAGCCTTTCGCGCTTATTTCGTCCGGAAACTCTATGACAACAAATGCGCTTGGCAACTCGCTCTCGCCTTCCAGGCGTTGGCTTTTCCCACCCTTGATCAAGTACTTGCCGCCATACTTGGCGACAATCTCCTCGGTTGTGGCCTTATACTCTTTGTACCAATCCCAGCCACTCGTTCGAAGCTGACCTACAAAGTAACAAACCATCAAAAACCTCTCGAAATTCAAGCAAATTCTATTACGCAATCGAACTCATAATTCACTCGTATGTGCTCACAACGATTCCCGCGTGATCATCTACGCTCAGTCCGTATCGTGTCGCTTTTCTTATCGTTAGGGGCCTCGCCGTTGACCGAATGCGAGCCCAAATTGAGTATCTAGGCTGGCGGAACTGACGCAGTATCCCGGAACCATCCTGAAACCCGCGCGGCGTCACTTTCTCCTGCGGGTGAATATCTTTCGTCCGGAGGCACCGACTATTAGCGCATCGAGAGACTTTGACGGTAAAGAAGGCGTCGCCCTGGTGATTGGCGGCAGCGGCGGCATTGGTCAGGCCATTTGCTTGAAACTTGCGGAAGCCGGAACCGACGTCATTTTAACGTATCGAAGCAGCCAAGCGGCTGCCGACCAAGTCAAAAATGGTATTGAACAAGTCGGCCAAAAGGCCCACGCGTGCCGTCTAGCCATAGATCAAGAAAATCAGGTCAAGAAATTCTTTGACACAACCATCCCCGATCTCGGCCCAATTCACACAATCGTCAATGCATCGGGCGCAAGCATTTCGATGCCATGGATCAGCGAATTGACGCCGACGGAGCTGAGAAACGTCATCGACAGTGACGCCAACGGCTTCTTCAATGTAGTGCACTATTCTCTGCCCCTTTTACGCCAAACTGCCGGGTCTTACGTGGCCATCAGTACGGCCGGACTCAAAAGATGGCCGACACGGGACGTATTATCTGTCGTGCCGAAAGCGGCCATCGATGCATTGATGACCGGCATCGCACAAGAGGAAGGCAGGTTTGGTGTACGCGCGAACACCGTCGCTCTGGGTTTGATTGACGCCGGCTTGTTTCAACGCCTCGCGGAACACTACGACGAAAGATACATGAAAGCGGTGTTTCAGAATTCCGCTTTGAAGCGCCTGGGCACAGCCGAGGAAGTGGCCGACGCCGTCGTATTCTTCGCATCGAACAGAGCGAGTTACGTGACGGGGCAAACGCTCGTTCTTGATGGTGGCTTCAGTCTCTAGACTTTACCTCTCGACACAGTGTTTTGCGCCGGGCTTTGGCGAAGATAACCGACTTGCCGATCGGCCGGCAATTCGTCCGGAATAGACGCAATCCGCAATCGATAAGCCGCTGACGTAAAGGTTGGAAGAAATACCGACCGCATTCTTTCCGACTGCGAACAGTTTGGGAATCGGCTGACTGTCTTCGTCCAGCACTTGCCCGGTTTTCTCATCAACGACAAGCCCCCCCAGTGAAATAGACGGGCAAATGTATTTCTGATTCCCCAGTGAAATGTCGATGGCATAGTAGGGGGCTTCGTCAATCGTACTCACAAAGTCGTCGTGCTTGCGGTATTTCGTTTCTTCCAAACCGGCGGATGACCGGTTATAGAAATCGACCGATTTCTGAAGCCTTTCCGGGTCCATTCCCAGCTTCTCTGCAAGGTCATGAATAGTCCGTGCTTTCGTCGATGAGCGAAACATCCCCATCAACGCGGGCGCCCCTTGCACGCGAAAGTTCGTGCCCGATGATGGCAACGCTTGCCGAAAGGCTTGCCGACGCAGCTTCTTGTCTAAGATGATGTAGGAAATGCCATCGTGGGATTCCCCCATATGGAAACCAATAACCGCGCCGTAGACATCTTCGGCCACGTAACGGTCGCCGTTTCCGTTTACCACGATGCCGCTTGCAAGCGCTGCGGGCGGATTGAATTGGCGCCAAGCGGAAACATAGTTCATCCTATCGGTCTTCGCGCCGATCGATTGGCCCAACCGAATGCCCGATCCGTTGCAACCGATGCTCCCGAGGGGCGTGGCACCAATATATTTCGGCGCATGGTGTTCAACCATGTCCCGGTTGTGCACGAACCCACCGGCTGCGAGTACCGCTGCCTTGTTGATCTTAACGGACTTGCGAGTACCTTGTGAGTCCGAGATTTCATTGGCTCTTTGAACGATTTTGCGCGCCACTTTCGGGAACATCAACGTTGTTGGCTCCGCGAATTTTCGGGATAGTTTCTCTAATTCCTTCGCGGCTTTGGCACCATCTTCGATGTGCTGAAACTCTATGCCCAAGATCGTGCCGTCTGCGGATAAAACAAAACGCGTGGCTTCACTGAACGAATAGATCTTCAGGCCCATCTTGATCGCCGACTCATAAAGCGGATCAAACAGGCGATGACCCGTTAATCCCTTTCCGAACGTACGATGCCCCCGCCGCGCCGGTTTGGCGCGATCTGCATACTCGGCTTGTGCCTCGTTTCCGGAGTAGTATAGGTAATGCCCATCGGCTGGGTAGGAGGTCTTGATCGGCGATACCGTTGAGTTGAAGCGAACGCCATATCTCTCCAGCCATTCCAAATTCTCTCGGCTGGACTGACAAAAATGCTTTAGCGTTTCATCGGAGACCGCATCTCCGACTTCCAGTTTCAGATATTCGTGCATCTCCTCAGGCGTGTCTTCTTCTCCGGCCTCCTTTTGATAGCGCGTGCCTCCTCCGCTATAGATGACGCCGCCCGACAATCGCGTCGCCCCTCCCCCTTGAAAACGATCCACTGCAATGACCTTGGCGCCGGACTGCAATGCTTCCAATGCAGCACAAACACCTGCGCCCCCAAGCCCGATAATCACGACATCTGCTTCGTCATCCCACTGAGTTGGTTGAGACGACAATTCCTGACGTGGGGCCTGCACCCGAGAATGCCAGTTAGGGTCGTTGACATGCATTCAAACCACTCGCCAATTCTTGATTAACGGAACACAAATGAGAAAGGAGTGCACCATCACTGCGCACTCCTCCCTAGCGTCTTGTCCGTTATACAACGGTATGTATCAGCTAGTTCCAATTGTATCGAGCTTGCAGAGCAAGAAACCGACCCCTTTCGATCGTCGCGAAATAGGAACCGGCCGTCCCCACCACGTCATTCGCGATTGCAAAGACCCGTTCATTCGCTAGGTTCTTACCGACAAAGGCGAGGCTCCACCTGTTGTCCGCATCCGACAAACCCAACCGCAGGTCAACTTTCTGCCAAGAGCCTTGTCTACCAACAGGGTCGTTGTCTGGCGCCAAACTATAACCATCGGAGAAAGAGAGAGCGACGTCGCCTGAAAAGACGAGGCCGGCATTGATCGGTCTTTCGTAAATCGCCCGAACCGTGCCCGCATAAGTCGGAGCGAACGGAGGCGCGACACCTGACAAGTCTTGAACGCAGCCAACCGGCGTAATGGCTTCCTGGAAAACGGTACAGCCAGCGTTTGAGTAGTCTTTGTAAAATGCATCCAGGAAAGCGGTATCGGCAGAAAGCGTCATATGTTCCGTCGCTTCCCAGGATACTTGTATCTCAGCTCCCTGAGACGTCAGCCCGCCCACATTCTGGGTAACAACAAATGCCCCACCCCCGGCAAACTGGACGACGGCTTGCTGCAAGTCCGTATAGTCGGATCGAAACAGTGCAATGTTTAACGACAGAGTATTGTCCAGCCAGATAGACTTCATGCCCACTTCGTATGCATGGACGGTTTCGGGCTCAAAGGTCAATCGGCCTGGAACACCTGACCTTTCGAGCGGATCGAAACCCCCGGCCTTAAAACCATCCGAATACTTGAAGTAGAAATTTGCATTCTCGTTGGGCTCATAGTTCAGAACCACGGACGGCAAGATGTCATCGTCTTTCACCGAAGCAGTTTGAACCTGCGCTGCGGTCTGGGTGAGAGCAGAAGCTGCGCCCAACGCTGCCGGATCGGTGATGAAATCGGTGGAGAAACCGAACCGATCGTTTGTCGTCTTAGGCTGCGAGTCCTGAATTGCAGACTTATCGGAGTTGATGTACCGCAGACCGACCGTCGCGGAAAACTTGTCCGTAAACGGCCATGTGGCAGATCCGAAAAACGAAAATGCCTGCTCTTCAGCGGTGATGTTTGAGTCCACCGTAAAAGGTGCGAATGGCGCAGCAGCTGAGAACAAACCGCCGGCGATGAACGGAACCACAGTTGGTGTCAAGAATAGCAAGTTAAAGTTGCTGCTAAACGTAAACTCATTGTCCAGATAGTAGGCACCAACCATGTATTGCAGCTTCGAATCCGCGGGCGATTCGAACCGCACTTCTACCGTTGTCTGTTCGTTCGCCTCGATATTCGAGAAGGTCACGCGATCATCCAGCGTCAGGTCTGTGTCGCCCGAGATAACAAAGTCGCCGCGAGAATGGGTGCCTTGAACGGCAAACCCAAATCCGTTGCTGTTGTCGCGCTGGAGGTTAAGGATGAATTCCGATGCTTCGATTTCCCCCCGCTCGCCACCGTTCGAAACACGATTGAAGTCAAGCTCGGCCTCTTGGCCCGCTGCAATCGCCGCAGTACACGATCCGGAAGACGTAAAGCCCGGCGCAGGACAGTTGAACAATTGCGCAGCGAAGGCCCCATCGGATGTTTGCCTGCCGTACTCTGCTTTGAAATTTGCTGACCAATCGGGGGCGATTTGCCAAAGGGCCGAGAAACGGCCGAACCGATCGACGATAGTTGGGTCTTCACCTCCGGTGCCCTGATTGTCGATGAAACCTTCAAGCCGGGAGTACCTGCCGGCAAACCGAATCCCGAATTTATCTTGAACCAAAGGGCCGCCAATGGCTGCCTCAACCACCGGCTCTTCCCCAACAAATTCATAGGACGCCTGACCATAGCCGTTCCATTGATCCAGGTCCGGCCCTTTGGTCGTCACACTGAACGCACCAGCAATTGCATTGTTCCCAAAATAGGTCGTCTGCGGGCCACGCAACACCTCAACACGTTCCACATCAACGAGTGTCGAGTTCGTATAACGAGAGCGGCCCCTGTACGAGCCGTCGACGAAGATGGCGACCGCTTGTTCAAACCCCGGACTCACCCCAGATCCAACACCACGGATGTAGATATTGTTGGAGATCGTGTCTTTCGAAATGTGAACATTGGGCAGGGTGTACGCCAAATCCTCGAGGCCAGTGATTTGCTGATCAAGAACGTCGACGCCCTGAAAAGCAACCATAGATATCGGAACGTCACGAATGCTCTGTTCACGTTTCTGCGCAGTAACGACGATTTCATCTAATTGGGCCATCGCCTGCGGTGACACAGCGCACAAGGCAAACGCGGGTACCGCCATTAGCGGGTATTGAAAAATGCGATTCATACTCCCCCTCCCCTTTATCGGGTAGACAACCAACCACTCGGTTTGTCTTTTCTACGAGTTAACCAATTTCCCGGTCTTGTTTGGGCGATCGAAATCATCCACCCCTGCCGAGTCATGGCTAAAACAAACTAAAATGGACCGGATTGTGGTTCAGCTCGCGTTCTACTCGTATGTTGTCATATTCAAACGACAAGTCCCGAAATCCCCGGAGTCTTTTACTTTTTGCCGTTCGACAGGTCAAAGACGAAGGTAACGCAATAATCAGTCTCCCCCCACAGCCTCATTCGTCCGCCTAACAATTATCGATGTGCGGCGCACCCTGATTCATGCCCTTCGGACGTCATGCTGCAAAGCACAATGTTACGCACTACTACACAGCGAAGCACCAGACGCTTTGCCTCAATGATGCCCCTCCCGACTCGCCAAAATTCCAATGAACAAATGCGAGTAACAAGTGAATTTTTCTGATGATTTTTTTCTGACACAGTTTTGAAAATGTTCCTGCAGATTGAATAGTGGTGGCCATTCTGATGATCCAAGTTCTTCTGGGTGCATCCCTATCCGGGAACCGCGCCTTGTCCGGACATCGTTTGGGCATGATCAGACATTACCCCCAATCAAGTGATCGCTTCCTTGATTCCTGTCCGTCGGCAGACTGGTAGCGAACTGTGGGTATCGAACAAGCTAAATCGCTCTGGACGTCTTCTCCTGAAGAAGCCGACGAGTTTGAATTTCCGATCGGCAAAGCTTTAACAAACGCTGCCCAAAAACATGGCGATCTCGAATATGTCGTGTACGCCTGTCACGAGGACCGAGAGAATGTTCGGTGGACATACTCGGAACTTAATCAGAAAGCCGAGCAACTCGCCGTGGCCCTTCTTCACATCGGGTATCGCCCCGGAGATAAGGTGGCAGTTTGGGGGCCCAATCACGCTCAATGGATACTTCTTGAGTTTGCGCTCGCGAAAGCAGGGTTGACACTTGTGGCACTCAACCCGCTGTACAAAAAACAAGAACTGATCTTTGCGCTCAACACAGTTGATGCCAAAGGGATTTTCTTTGCCGATCTTATTCGCGGCGCAGCAGTTTCCGATGTGATCAGCCAAATCCAGCCTTACGTCCCTTCTCTGACAAAGAAACATTCCTTTACTGACGGAATTGATGATCTGTTTAAGCTGAACGTCCCAGTGAACAGGGAAACACTGGATAAGGTCGCTGCCGACGCTGTGCAGATGATCCAGTTTACATCCGGCACAACAGGAACACCAAAAACACCGCAACTCAGCCACAAAGCCATTGCCACCACCGGAAGGAATGCCTTCAAAGCGTATGGATTTGGCGAAAACGATCGCGTGTGTTTCGGCTTTCCGCTTTTTCATATCGGCGGGTCTGGGATTGGTGTGGTCGGGACCGTCATGAGCGGCGCAACCCTGTTGCCGATTCTTGTGTTTAATGCGCGCAGAACACTAGACATTCTAGAGCAGGAAAAATGCACAGGCTTCGTCGGCGTGCCAGCAATGCTCATCGCAATGCTCGAAGACGAGACGTTCAAATCGCGAGACTTATCGCCTCTCCGCTACATCTCCGTTGGCGGTGCGCCGGTACCAACCGAACTGGTGTTGAGATGTGAAGACGCTTTTCAAGCCGAAATTGCCAACGGCTACGGACAAACAGAATGCTCAGGCATGATTTCATGCATTCGCAGTCGAGACACCACTGAGCAAAAATCATCTACCTGCGGAAAAGCCCTGCCAGGTGTTTCTCTGAAAGTTACCGACGAAGCGGGCAACATAGTCAGCCTAGGGCAGCAGGGCGAACTCTGCTACCGGGGCCCCGGAAGAATGCTCGGCTATCTGGGTTTGGAAGACGACACAACGATTGACGACGAGGGGTGGCTGCATACCGGCGACTTAGCAACCATGGATGCCGATGGCTACATCACGCTGGTCGGCCGGCTGAAAGACATCATCATTCGTGGTGGCGAAAACATTTCTCCAGCAGAGATCGAGAACTTCCTGCTCAGACATCCGGATGTCGCCGAAGCTTCGGTCTTTGGCATTCCCGACAAAAAGTACGGCGAGATCGTATGTGCCGCGATCCGAACGAATAACACCAATCATGCGTCGCCTGAAGAAATAAAGGAATGGTGCGGCGAAAACATCTCTCTCTGGAAGGTTCCCCAACACATAAGTTTTGTCGACGAGTTCCCCGTCACACCATCCGGAAAAATACAGAAATTTGTCTTGAGAGACCAATTGGTCTCTTCACTGAATTCCCGCTAACCGATTGAGGTCGTCAAACCTGGCGAGAAATGAGGAAGAACAATGGACTATTCAAAATACACGAACCTGCAGGTTACGAGAAACGGCAAAGTTCTCGAAATCGCCTTCAATCGGCCCGAAGTCAAGAATGCCGTCAATGCCGGCGTTCACGCGGAACTCGTTTCGATCTTTCCCGAAGTGAACAAAGATGACGAAACGGAGATCGTTATTCTGACCGGAAAAGGCGGCGCTTTTTCTGCCGGTGGCGACCTGGAAATGTTGCTGAAGGATCATGGTGACCCGGTCGCAACGTCAAAAGCCATACATCAAGACCGTATTCTTCAACACGCCATCCTGGATTTGGAAAAACCCATCATCGCGAAAGTGAATGGTCCAGCAGTCGGGTTAGGCTGCTCTTTGGCACTGTTTTGTGATTTTGTTTTTGCAACGCCGGACTCTCAATTTGCGGACCCGCATGTTTCCGTGGGCCTGGTTGCCGGCGATGGCGGCGCCTACCTTTGGCCGATGCTGATCGGCTATGCCCGCGCACGCAAATATCTTCTTACCGGGGCTTTTGTCGACGGCAAAACCGCTGCCGAAATTGGTTTGATCACGGATGTCGTGGCTGAAGACGCATTGGACGAAACCGTCGACAAACTGGTGAAACGGCTTCTGAACACGCCAAAATATGCACTGAAATGGACAAAAGCTTCCATAAATGCCGGGCTAAAGGTAACCGCGAACGCTGTTATTGATTTATCCGCCGCCTATGAAAATGTCAGCATGTTTACGGAAGATCATAAGATTGCCGTGGAGGCTATGATGTCCCGCACCAAACCCAAATTCACAGGGAGGTAGAACGTTAACGCGCTGGCCTCGGAAAAAGCAACCCGAGATGCTCCGCCTCATGTAAATCCACATCGTCTTTTGATTTCACTCAGTATACCACTTTTTTTGACTTAGTTATGAAGATATTCGCTTTGTGATGACACACCAGATACAAAGTCAGTTTAAACAAGCCATGAGACGTTTGGCGGCAAACGTGTCGCTGGTGAGCTGCAATGTGAACGGCAAAAGAGCCGGCATTGCCGCCACGGCTGTTTGTTCCTTAACGATCGAGCCGCCATCAACAGTGGTGTGCATCAATCAACAAGCAAGCGTTCACCCGGGCCTGGGAATCGATGATCCGTACTGCCTAAACCTCCTCAAGGGCGGTCAGGAAGATATTTCCAACGCGTTTGGAGGTATCACCAGATGTGATGACAAGTTTGCCTTTGGCAATTGGAATCAGAACAGCGACGGCGTGCCTTATCTCTCGGATGCCCAAGCCAACATCTTTTGCACGGTGAAAAGCATTGTAGGCCACGGCACGCACAGCATTATTATCGGCAATGTCGAGCGCGTGCTTATAAATGAGCTTGGATCGCCCCTGATATACTTCGATGGCGGCTACCTATGAAGTCGACGGCACCACACACTCCGATTTCCACGTTTGGCGAAAGCCTCTATCGAGCTTTGCGGGACCGGTCTCCTATTCCGCCTTTAACAACCTCTCGCGCGGCGCTTACGACAGAAGACGCCTACGCCATCTCGCTAGACTTTCTCAACAGGCGGGAGCAGGACGGGGAAAGAGTCATCGGCAAGAAGATCGGCGTCACGTCCAAGGCCGTTCAGGAAATGCTTGGAGTTTTCCAGCCTGACTTCGGTTTTTTGACCGACCGAATGCAAGTGCCGGATGGCTCGACCGTCGATATCCAAGAAACCGGCCTGCTTCAACCTCGGGCGGAAGCAGAGATCGCCTTTGTTCTGAAAGAAGATTTAGTTGGCCCTGGCATTTCGGAACGAGATGTCCTGCGTGCAACAGAATATATTGTGCCGTGCTTCGAAATTGTCGATAGCCGCATCGAAGACTGGAACATCAGCATTGTCGATACGATCGCCGACAATGCGTCTTGCGGTATTTTTGCACTCGGCAAGGATTTTGTTGACCCGAATGACTTCGATCTGCCCAACCTCGAGGTCACCGTTTCCAAGAATGGCAGCTTCCTCTCTCGAGGTCTGGGGTCGGCCGTACAAGGATCTCCGCTCACGGCGGTCGCCTGGCTAGCGAACACACTTGGTCAGTATGACGTTCCCTTAAAAGCTAGAGAAATTATTCTGTCAGGCAGCGTGGTTCCACTCGAGCCCGCAAAACCCGGCGACACATTTGACATGCTACTGAAAAATGTTGGCGGTTGCAGCATCAGCTTTAAATAGAGGAAATTCTCGGATGGGGGTCAAAGTCGCAATCATAGGATCGGGCAATATCGGCACCGACCTGATGATGAAATTGATCAAATTTCCCAGAAACATGGAACTCGCCGCTCTGGTTGGCATAGACCCGGACAGCGAAGGACTGTCGATTGCGCGCGAGCATGGCGTTGCGACCACACATGAAGGGCTTGCCGGACTGCAGCAAATGGAGGCCTACCGCGACATCCGCATCGTTTTCGATGCAACGTCAGCTTATGCGCATAAGGACCACGACCGCGCTTTACGCGCCGACGGCAAGAAAGTTATCGATCTTACCCCGGCCGCACTTGGTCCGTTCACGGTCCCGCCGGTCAACATGGAACAGCACCTAAACCAGCCAAACGTCAACATGGTGACGTGCGGCGGACAAGCGACCATTCCCATTGTTGCTGCCGTCTCTCAGGTGGCGACGGTCCACTACGCAGAGATTGTCGCATCGGTCTCCTCGCGCTCCGCCGGGCCGGGAACGCGTGCGAACATTGACGAGTTTACGCGCACGACGGCGCAGGGCATTGAAACGGTCGGCGGCGCGAAAAAGGGCAAGGCCATCATCATTCTCAATCCGGCGGAGCCCCCCATGATTATGCGGGACACCGTTTTCACACTGTCCGACGGTGCGACCGAAGACCAAATTCGCAGCTCTATCGAAAGCATGGTCGAAAATGTTCAATCCTACGTGCCGGGTTACAGGCTGAAGCAGGAAGTTCAGTTTGAGCGCTTTGGCGATAACAACAAACTGCACATTCCGGGCATGGGGGATTTCACCGGAATAAAGACCTCCGTTTTCCTCGAGGTTGAAGGTGCGGGAGATTACTTGCCGCCTTACTCCGGCAATTTGGACATTATGACCGCGGCTGCGAAAGCCACCGGTGAACTTGTTGCGGAACGGATTTCGTAGAACGAGAAAGAAACCGATCTGTCCATGGCCACTTTTGATCCCACTAAAGATGATCTCTACATCCAAGATGTGACATTGCGGGATGGCATGCACGCCATTCGCCATATGTACGGCATCGACCATGTGCGCGATATCGCCAAGGTATTGGACGATGCCGGTGTCGACGCGATCGAGGTCGCTCACGGAGATGGACTGTCCGGCGCCAGTTTTAATTACGGGTTTGGGGCCCATACGGATTGGGAATGGCTCGAGGCCGTCGCGGACGTTCTAAACCGCGCTGTTCTCACAACTCTCATCCTGCCGGGCGTTGGGACCGTTGAAGAATTGCGTCGAGCGTTTGACATTGGCGTTCGCTCTGTCCGTGTTGCTACGCACTGCACCGAAGCTGATGTCTCGAAACAGCACATCGGAATCGCCCGAGATCTTGGCATGGATGTGTCTGGGTTTCTTATGATGAGCCATATGATCGAACCGGAGCCGCTGGCCCAACAAGCCGCATTGATGGAAAGTTATGGCGCGCAGTGTGTCTATGTCACCGACTCCGGCGGCGCCTTGGATATGGACGGTGTGCACGCCCGTTTGGTTGCATATGACAAGGTTCTAAAGCCGGAAACACAGCGTGGAATACATGCGCATCACAATCTATCGCTGGGCGTTGCAAACTCTATTGTTGCTGCTCAGGCTGGCGCCATGCGAATTGACGCGAGTCTCGCCGGGATGGGCGCCGGCGCTGGCAACGCACCGCTTGAAGTATTCATTGCCGCCGCAGACCGCAAAAAGTGGAAACACGGTTGCAATGTCATGACACTGATGGATGCTGCCGAGGAACTGGTTCGCCCCCTGCAAGATCGTCCGGTTCGCGTCGATCGGGAAACGCTAAGCCTCGGATATGCCGGTGTATATTCCTCTTTCCTTCGCCACGCCGAAAAAGCGGCAGCCGAGTACGAACTCGATACAAGGGAAATTCTTGTGGAACTAGGCCAAAGACGCATGGTTGGCGGCCAAGAAGACATGATCGTGGATGTCGCTTTGGATCTGGTGAAACAAAAGTCGCAATAATACAAAAATTCAATCGGTGGGAAGGACGATACTCGCATGACTCAAGCAAAAGGCTACGCCGCGCTGAACGAGAAGTCTAAGCTGGAACCTTTCGCGTTCGCGCGTCGCGCATTGCGGCCGAACGATATTGCCATCGATATTCTCTATTGTGGCGTATGCCATACGGACCTGCACTTTGCTCGAAATCATTATGGCGACACGGTCTACCCGCTCGTGCCGGGCCATGAAATCGTTGGGCGAGTTACCGCTGTCGGCGATGACGTGACAAAATTCGGCGTTGGCGACGCCGTCGCCGTCGGATGTATCGTGGACAGCTGCGGCAGATGTAGGCCGTGCGAGCACGGTCTCGAACCCTATTGCGAGCAAGGCCTGACCCTGACATATAACAATCCGGACCGGATATCCGGTGAAAACAATTTGGGGGGTTACGCCGACAAAATTGTCGTGAAGGAAGAATTTGTTCTTCGCGTGCCCGAAGGCCTCGATTTGACCCGGGCCGGTCCCCTTCTGTGTGCCGGCATCACCACTTGGTCCCCCCTGCGATATTGGAAAGTCGGTCCCGGATCCAGGGTTGCCGTCGCCGGTCTGGGCGGTTTGGGCCATATGGGCGTCAAGCTGGCCGTCGGCCTTGGGGCCCACGTCACCGTCCTCACGACTTCGCCATCTAAGGCCGGCGATGCGCGGGCGCTCGGCGCCCATGACGTTCTCCTATCAAAGGATGAATCAGCCATGGCTGAGGCGGCTGGGCGTTTCGATCTTGTTCTCGACACGATCCCGGTCGCGCACGATATATCCCCCTATCTCGCGCTCGCGGGCTTAGACGGTGTCGTTGTCATGGTCGGCGCAATCGACATGTTGCCGACATTCCATACGGGAAGCCTGGTGATGGGGCGTAAATCGCTGACCGCGTCCATGATTGGTGGCATTCCCGAAACCCAGGAACTGCTGAATTTCTGCGCAGAAAAGAACATCCTCCCGGACTGTGAAATGATAGCAATGAAAGATATCAACCATGCGTTCGAACGCATGGAGCGGTCGGACGTTAAGTATCGGTTTGTGATTGATATGAGCACATTGTGAAACAGAAGACGTGATAGAACGTAGTTTACAGCAAGACTTCGCGGCCTATGTGCCAACGGCTGATGCCGGTGTCATCCAGTCGATCACCGCGTCGGACCTCTCCATTCCGCAAATAATTAATCGTGTACTGACGTCATATGGCGACCGTCCGGCTTTAGCGTGGCGGCAAAAATCCGGCGACAGTCTAGCACCCGATTTTACCTACATTACCTATGACGAGCTATGGGCACAGGTGACGTCGTTGTCGTCCGTTCTTGCCCACGACCCGGATCTGGCACTGCGCCCCGGCGACATTATGACAACCATGGGCTTTGCAGGCCCCGAATATGTTGCCGTCCTGCTCGCCGCGCAGCTCAACGGACTGACCTATGTGCCGCTTCAGTCGAGTGCTTCGTCTGCCCAGGTGCTCGAGATGACACGTGAGGTACGCCCGAAATGCCTGGCGACAAGCGTCGACCATATCGAGACGACGGTCGCCAATGCTCTGGACTGTGAAAGTGTTAGGGCCATCCTCGTCTTCGATGTCGACGAGACGAACCCGACACACGCTGCCGCGCTGACCACGGCGCGGCAATCGCTTGTCGATGCCAAACCCACCGTCCCGTTGGTGACATTTGCAACAGCTTGCGAACGGGGGACATCTCTGCCGGAGGTGGCGCCATTCTCCCCGGAGGGGGGCGACGAACATTTGAATTCCATCGTCTACACGTCCGGCAGTACGGGCTCCCCGAAGGGGGCCATGTTCGCCGAACGAAACGCGGTTGTCCCATGGGCATCCGCTCCGTTCGCCGATGCTCAGGTGGTGCTGCATTACCAGCCGATGAGTCACTCTTTCGGCACCTCCTACACGTTCATGACCTTGGCGCGTGGCGGCCTTCTTTGTTTTACGGGGCGCAGCGACTTGTCGACCTTCCTGGAAGACCTTCGCCTAGTGCGCCCCACGGATCTTGGCTTGGTGCCGCGCATTTGTGAGCTCATCTATCAGCGTGCTTGTACTGAACAGGAAGCCGGTATCGATCATGATTTCGATAAACTGCGGTGCACATTGCTGGGCGGCCGGCTGCGATCCGCCACCTGTGCGTCCGCACCGCTGTCGCCGGAATTACGCGCCTTCATGGAAAAGCTCTGTGGATTTCCGATTGTCGACGCCTACGGATCGACAGAGGCCGGCGGCATTTCGATCAACGGATCCATCCAAAAGCCGCCCGTCATCGACCACAAATTGATCGATGTCCCCGAACTCGGCTATTTTACAACCGATAAGCCTCACCCACGCGGCGAGCTGGCGGTCAAAACCAATCGTCTAATCGTGGGTTATTACCGACGGCCGGAACTCAACGAAACGCTGGTGGATCAAGACGGTTACTACCATACTGGCGACATCGTCGAAGAAGTAGCGTCCGGTCAGATTCGGTATCTCGACCGACGCAACAGCGTGTTAAAGTTGGCACAAGGAGAGTTTGTCCCGGTCTCCAAGCTGGAGGCACTGTATGCGGGAGGCGATGCCTCGATACGACAGATCTTTTTGTACGGTAACTCCAGCCGGTCTTATCTGCTGGCGGTCGTTGTTCCCAATGAAGAGATATTGAGTTCGGGCGCGAGCGACGCAGACATCAAACAACGGCTTATGACCACTGTTCGAGAGGTGGCAGCAGTCAACAACCTTAACTCATATGAGATTCCGCGCGATATCATCGTCGAAAAAGATCCGTTCACGATCGAGAATGGTTTGCTTGCCGGCGTCGGCAAGTATATGCGTCCGGCATTCAATGCAAAGTACCAAGACCGTCTTGAAGCGTTGTATGCCGATATGGCGCAAAGCCAAGACCAGGCCTTACGCACACTGAAAGAAGATGCGAACGGTGCACCGGTGCGGACTACGGTGTTGCGCGCCGCTCAAATTTCGCTGGATCTCGACCGTATCCCTCAGGACGGTGCCGTCGCTTTTAGCGATATCGGCGGCGACTCACTTTCCGCACTTTCTCTGGCTCTTTTGCTAGAGGACGTGTTCGGTGTACCCGTGGATGCCGGGGATATACTGCATCCAACAAATACGCTCCTTGACCTCGCGCGCAAAGTGGAACTGCTGCGCGACAACAAAAGTTCAGGTACCGGCACCTTCGACAAGGTCCACGGTAAAACGGCCGACATTTTGCGCGCATCGGATCTAACACTCGATCGTTTTGTAAGTTCGGATGTTCTGGCCGCGGCGGCAAATCTGCCGCCCGCCCATCCCGGTGACCCGAAGGCCGTATTGTTGACGGGTGCAAACGGCTTCCTCGGGAGGTTCGTTGCCTTGGAATGGCTGGAACGTCTGGCCGATACCGGCGGGACCCTTGTATGCGTCGGACGGGGCACCGATGATGAATCGGTCTACGCCAGGTTGAAAGAAGCTTTTGCAAGCGGCGACAAGGATCTGGAAAAACGCTTTGAAGGCCTCGCCAGCAACCATCTTGAGTGTATAGCGGGCGATCTTGCGGCGCCGCGGCTCGGCCTTTCAAAAGGCCGCTGGGATGACCTTGCCCATAAGGTCGATGTCATCACGCATGTGGCGGCTCTCGTGAATCACAAGATGCCCTATCGTCAGCTTTTCCAACCAAACGTCGCCGGCACCGCCGAACTGATCGCCCTCGCGTTGACCGGACGCAGCAAGCGCTTCGTGAACATTTCGACCGTCGCGGCTGCCTTTGGCGCCGACGGCAAGGCGATCCGCGAAGAGGCGGACATACGCAAGGCCATTCCGGAATTCAATCTGAACGACGGATACGCCGTCGGCTATGCCGCAAGCAAATGGGCCGCCGAAGTTTTGCTGCGAGAGGCCAATGAAAAGTTCGGCCTGCCTGTTCAGGTGTTTCGATCGAACATGATTCTGGCGCACCGTCTTTATCGCGGCCAGCTCAACGTCCCCGACATCTTTACACGGTTCATTCTGAGCCTTGCGCTAACCGGCATTGCGCCTCAAAGCTTTTATCAGGGGGCAACGGACAGCGCCCATTATGAGGGACTTCCGGTCGACTTTATCGCCAAATCGGTGGTCGCGATCAGCGAAAATGATCGCAACGAGTATCGCACCTATCATGTTCTTAACCCGCATGACGATAGGGTTTCGATGGACAGCTTCGTCGATTGGATGGACAGCGAGAGCATCCCTATGCAACGCATCCATGACTATGCGGATTGGCGTGCAAGGTTCGAGACAGCGTTGCGCGCACTCCCGGAAGACGTAAGGGCCATGTCATCGCTCCCCGTCATAGACTTGTATGACCAACCGATGAAAGCTGCGTCAGAAACACGGATGTCCGCGGATTGCTTCATTGGTGCCGTGAACGATACGTTGGCGGACGAAGGCGGCATTCCCCATTTGGACAAAAACCTAATTGAAAAATACGTGT
>JANQMY010000607.1 GCA_028279895.1 Alphaproteobacteria bacterium | reverse complement strand
GTTCTCTGGCTCTATCTTTTTGCGCTGGGCCACTGGAAGATCGCCGTTTGTATCCCCTTCGGGGGGCTAGCATACCTTCTGCTGATGTGGATCGATGTTGTTGAGGCAGGGAGGTGGATCGAGCGCGGATCGACACACCGTATCGGGATCTGGATGCAGTCATGGGATCTGATTTCGGCAAGTGCCAAGAGCGTACTGATTGGGCAAGGCGGCCTGACGGAATATGCCTTCAAGCTTGGAAACGGAAAGTATGTGAAGTCGCCGCACAGTCTTTTTATTGCCAATCAGCTCTACGGCGGACTGGTCGCGACCCTGCTGTTGTTTGGTTTAATTGCCTTTGCGCTGCTGAAGGCGGTCCAAGGCTTTCATCGAAGCGGCAATTTCGTGGTTTGCGCCCTGTTCCTCTTTGGTCTGGGCGTTTGTATCTTCGATTACCGGACAGTCCTCATCAATCTGAGCCACGAGTGGGTTTCCTTCTGGCTACCGGCACTGATTGCAGCCGCCGGCTGGCCGCAAGCGCCGGTCAAGGAACAAGAAGCCGCTGCGGCCGCCTAGATCCGGTAACCTGGCTGCGCACGGGACTCAAAGCGTGCGTGCCTGTCGAAGCCCGTATCTTGGTTTCAAAATTGAAATTTGAGTCTGACCCGGCCTACTGCATTACGATTGTCGGGGACTGCCTGGGGGCCGACGTGCCTGTGGACAGCTGGTCCCAAACGGATTTTGCGATGTCGATATAGCGTTTGGCATGCTCTCCGTCAGGTTCCGAAACCACGATCGGGCGGCCTTCATCGGAGGTGATGCGGATATCGATGTTCAGGGGCATCTCGCCCAGGAAGTTCATCCCCAGGGTCTCCGCCTCTTTCTTCGCACCGCCGTGGCTGAAAATATGGGATTCGTGACCGCACTTCGGACAGATAAACACGCTCATGTTCTCGATAATGCCCAGCACCGGAACATCGACCTTGCGGAACATGTTCAAGCCTTTTCGGGCGTCGAGCAGCGCAATGTCCTGAGGTGTCGAGACAATGACCGCACCGGCAAGCGGAACCTGCTGCGCCATTGTAAGCTGCGCGTCGCCTGTTCCCGGCGGCATGTCGACGATCAGCACGTCCAATTCGCCCCATTCAACGTCCCGAAGCATTTGTTGAAGCGCTGATTGCACCATAGGGCCGCGCCAGATCATGGGGGTATCTTCGGCGACGAGAAAGCCCATCGACATGCATTTGATGCCGAAGTTTTCCATCGGTTTTAGAATTTTTCCATCGGGAGAGGTCGGCTTGCCCGATATTCCCATCATGCGTGGCAGGGAAGGGCCGTAAATGTCGGCGTCAAGTAAACCGACCTTCAACCCAATGCGCGAAAGAGCGAGAGAGAGGTTTGTCGCAGTGGTCGATTTGCCGACGCCGCCCTTGCCGCTCGCGACCGCGACAATGGCGCCGACGCCTGGGACCATTTGACGCTGTTGTCCCGCGCTGCCCTGGGCAGGCGGACGCTGCCCCGCCGCTTGAGGCGCGCCACGGGCTGGGGTGGCCGGCGGTGCGGTGTTCTGGTTGCCGGCGTTCTGGCCGCCGGAACTGTGTGCTGTTAAGACCGCTGTCACCGAGAGAACCCCAGGAAGCGCGTGAACCGCGTCTTCAGCCGCTTTGCGAAGGGGCTCCAGTTTTGGCCCGCGTTCGGGCGCAACTTCAATTGCGAAGCCAACGTTACCGTCCTTGATGACAAGTCCGGAGACCATATTCAGGCTAACGATATCTTTGTCGTTCTCAGGGTCTCGAACACCTTTCAATGTATCGAGAATTTGCTGCTCGGTGATCTGGCTCATCCTTGAAACCAACGCCCTTCTGCCAATATTCCGTCTATGGCTGTAGACATGGTATAAATGTCCGCTGGATGCAAATAATTCCGGAGCCGAGCCGTATCTGGGCATTACGCCCGTGATATTGAGGCGAAATAGGTCTATATGAACATCGTCGTGCGAAAAATCGCGCTTTGAGTGTCTGAATAGTTAACGGGAAAAGCTTGAATGCCCTGGGAAAATAAAGGCGGCGGCGGCCCATGGGGCGGCGGCTCCGGCGGCGGCGGTAATGGTGGTGGCAATGGTGGCGGCCCTTGGGGCCGTGGCGGCGGTGGTGGGCCTTCCGGGCCAACACCACCGGACATCGAGGATCTGATTCGAAAGAGTCAGGACAAAATCAAGGACATTATGCCCGGTGGCGGCGGAATCAACGGCCCCGTGATTGGCGTGATCGCGGCACTGGTTTTGGCCGTCTGGTTCGTTGTCGGCGGATTTTATCGCGTCGAGAGTAACCAGGAGGGCGTCGAACTCGTTTTCGGTAAG
>JANQMY010000603.1 GCA_028279895.1 Alphaproteobacteria bacterium | reverse complement strand
CATTCCAGTGCCGGTGATCGCGGCTGTTCATGGTGTCGCCTTCGGCGGCGGCTTCCAACTCGCGCTGGGTGCCGACATGCGCTACGCCGCGCCCGACACGCGCTTTTGCGTCATGGAGATCAAGTGGGGCTTGGTGCCCGACATGGCGGGCACACAGCTGATGCGCCATCTGGCGCGCGAAGATATCGTCCGTGAGCTGAGCTATACCGGCCGCATTTTTCAAACCGACCAAGCATTGGCCTATGGGCTGGTGACCCATCAGTTTGACGACCCCTATGCAGCCGCGCTGGAAACCGCCCATGAAATCGCGAGTAAGAACCCCGATGCCATCCGCGCCAACAAACGGATTTTCAATCAGGCGGTCTACACCGGCGCGGCGGACGGCCTGTTGTCGGAGTCGATCGAACAAGACAAGCTCATCGGCAGTCCAAACCAGGTCGAAGCGGTGATGTCGCAGCTCGAAAAACGCGCGGCGAACTTTAAAGACTGAACTTCGCATTCGCGAAATTGGCCTAGCCAGCCCACTCCCCCGTCCCAACCACCCGTGAGGATACTCTTGGGGTGGTTGGGACGGGGGAGTGGGCCGGTGTTGCATTCAGAAATCTCAAGGCTTCCCGAGAAACGCCCGCACATCGGCGGCACTTTGCGGCGCCACTTCTTCCATGGGGATGTGCCCCACCCCCTTGTAGATGATGAGCTGTGTGTCGGGAATGCGCTTATCGAACTCATGGGCCGAGGACACCGGCACTAAGGCGTCATCTTCCCCCCACACGATTAGCGTCGGCGCTTGTATTTCTCCTAAGCGTTCATACAACGTATCCGGACCGTAGGTACTGAAGCGAATCCGGTTGGCCTCCCGGCTGCCGTCCATCAATGTGAGTTCCCAATAGCGGTCGATCATCTCATCGGTCACTTTGGATTTGTCGGTAAAGGTGCTTTTCACACCGTCTTCCACCAAGGAACGTGGTGTGATTTGGCTCAAGAGACCGCCGATCACGGGCATGCCGAGCAAACGAAACACAAAGGGCGGTTCGAACCCTTCCGGGCGCGGAATGCCAGAGGCGTTCAATAAGATCAGATGGCTGACCTTCTCCGGATAGGCCAGCGTATACATCCACGAGATCCGACCGCCCATGCTGTTACCGCCGAGCGCAAATCTCGTCACCCCCATCTTAGACAACACCGCATCGACAAACGCGACCATGGCGTTTGCGTCATAGGTATCGTAGGGCGTCCCCGGCACGGCGCCGGTCAGCCCGTGTGCCGGCAGGTCCAACGTGATCACCCGGTAGCTGTCCCCCAATTCGCCGACCCAAGGTTCCCACGTGTGCAGTGACGCGTTAGAGCCGTGGATCAAAACCAGCGGATAGCCGTTGCGGTTGCCTTCATCGCGCACATGAGCAACAGCGCCCCCGGCAATCTCCATAAACTGCGACGCATCGCTTCGATATTTTTCAACCACCTGATCCCGCGGCAGAGATGGGTCCCGCAACACCAGGAAGGCGGCAGCGAACAGGGCCGCCAACGCCGCCACACCAATCACCAAGCCCCGTAACATCTCGTCCTCCTTAATCCGTCCCGTTTTGAAACGGTTTTAGTTCATCTTCCCTGCCTCACGATGGGCGCATGGGGTAGATCCGAGTATTCGCGACGTGACCGTCCCTTTCCCCCAATATCGACGTCGGCCGGCCACCCGAACCAGGGTGTCCTTGGCATGGTCAGGCCGTGGGAATGGGACGGCCAAGCAGCCGCCTATAAGGTTAGCTTATTTCAACGCGGGACGCGAGGGCTGTGGGCCCGGCGCCGATTGAACTAAGCTTCTGCAAAACGAGGGAAGGATAGGTCCATGGAACAACTGATCGCCACATATGACCTGACGGTGCTGTCTTTGATCGTGTTGTCGATCATCGTTTTACTGCAGTGTTTGCTCGGGGCCGTGTTCGGCCTGGTGATGAGCCCGTCCGTGCCGGGGGAAACGCCGGTCGGCGACCACAATGATTTCGGCCACCGGGCGCTGCGCACCTATCAGAACTCCGTTGAAAACCTGCCGGCCTTTGCCGTCGCGGCCATTGCCGCCATGCTGGCGGGTGCAGACCCGTGGACGGTCAACACGCTGGCCGCTGCCCATGTGGGCACCCGCATACTTTATTGGATGGTGTATTACGGTGGCGTCGGCGCCCATGCGGGCGGCCCGCGCACGCTTATTTACGTCACCGGCATGACGCTGAACCTGGCGCTCGCGGTTGTGGCCCTGCTGGCGATGCTGTGAAGCGGCACCGTTAATTCAGCACACGGTGCAAATTGTCCAGCGTGGCGCCCCAGCCCCCTGCCCGCTCGGCGGCGAAGTTTCGGTCGCCGCCCTTTTCGATGAGCGTCACCTCGGTCATCTCCCCCAAATCAAGAAAGCCGATGTCGCAATCGGTGAGCGAGACGACCGCCCCATCGCGCTGCAGCGTGGTGGTAAAGGCAAGCCGGTCCGGCACATCAATGTGCCGGTAGCTTCCCGTTTCGATAAAGGGCGTTTCGCCCGGCGGCGCAAAGGAAAGCGCGAAGGTTCCGCCGATGCGCAGATCCACATTCTCCACATCGATCGACCAATCCGCCCCCGGACAAAACCACTTAGCAAGATCCTGCGGATCGACCCAGGCCTGAAACACCCGCTCCACCGGTGCTCGATACGACCGCCGCACCACCAGCTTGGTTTCCGTGACGAAGAATGTGGCATCGCTTGATGTGTTCATGATTTTTCCTCCCGCAACATTTTGTCGAGCGCATTCATGCGCGTGGACCAGAGGGCACGGCGATCTTTCAGCCAGCGTTCCGCCTCGTCGAGCTTGGCGCCGTTTAATTCGCACCACCGGGTGCGGCCTTCTTTTTTGCAGATCACCAATTCCGCCGCCTCCAAGATCGCCAGATGTTGATGCACCGCCGGCAGAGACATGTCGAACGGCGCCGCCAGCGCGCTAACACTGGTGCGCCCCTTGGCCAGCGCATCGATCATGGCGATCCGCGTCGGATCGCCGAGCGCTTTGAAGACCTGAAACGCCTCTTTCGAATAGTTAAGCATTTACTTAAGTATCTACTCATACGACTATTGTGTCAATGCCCGACTGCAGAAAGATTGGAGCGTTTTCATGGCTGGTTGTTCGCTGACATGTGACCAGGCGGCCAATTAGGCAAGCTCTTCAACCGTTACGTCACTTCCTTTAAGGTAAGTACGTTAGCGCGAAGTTCGCGGTTGGGGAAAATGGCAAAGATATTCATCAGCTATCGCCGAGATACGAGCCAATACAAGGCCGACGCACTATACGATGCCATCAAGCCATATGTGGAGGACTTCAAAACGGACATCTTCATTGATGTCGACAACATTCCCTACGGAGTCGACTTCGTTGAACACTTGGAGAACCGGGTTAGCCAATGTGACATTCTCCTAGCCGTTATCGACAGTAGCTGGGTGGACGTCGTCGATCCCGAGACTGGTCTTAAGCGTCTGGACAATCCTGACGACTTTGTTCGTGTAGAGATTGCCTCTGCACTTAAACGCGGTATTCCTGTCGTTCCTCTTCTGTATGACGGAGCGCCCCTCCCTTTAGAAACTGCATTATCCGAGGATATTCGCGAACTGGTCCGACGGAACGGCGTTCAACTCAATCGTCAAAGCTTTCAGACCGATGTGATGCGCTTGATGAAGGGTCTGGGCTTCGAGCCCCAGGCCACAGCGGCTCGGTCCCCGGAAGTGGCGATCGGCACAAGCGAACCGTACAGCCGAGCTAGGTTGCTGGCAAACTATGCTGGGGCGACCTCTTTCGTGGCAGTACCGATGTTTGCCGCTCTACTCGCCGGTGCCTGGCTTGTTTACTTATTCTTTGAAGAGACACAAGCACAGAGGATCAGCGATATCGATTGCCGTGCCGCGCTTGAGGGAATGCCTCTCGATGCTGTACCCACTGAATGTGTCGACGAAATCGCGTTGCTTACGCCATCGCCGCCAATACATACGGGGCGCGTGAATTCCGTTACGATCGGCGCGAAAGATCATCTCGAAGCCAATGTCTTAGCTGAAATTATGGCACAGAAAATTAGCGATGCTCAGCCCGACTTGGAGGTCAGCACGCGCTTTTACATTGGCGAGACATCCTACGCATGGTCGGACTTGCTCAAGGGTCAACTGGACATTATTCCTGAGTATTCTGGAACACTACTTGCGGTACATCTGGATGTTGAGCCACAGTTTATTCGCCGCGAACACATACACGCGACAAAGCGATTGAACAGGCTAATCGAGTCAAATGACAGCCAGCCACCCGTCGTCGCGCTTGGATCCTTTGGATTCAGAAATCAGTACGTACTACTTGCCGACCGGCAGTTCATGCGGGAACACTTGGGCGAACAAAGCTCTCTCACACTTTCAGAATTTGCTCAAATGGAGTTTCGTCAACCAATTCCGTTCGCCTCCAAGTACGAGTTCTACCATCGCCCCGACGGATTTCCAGGTTTGGCGCAGTTTTACAAACTCCGCCACCAAATTCAGAGTGTGATCGTTCCCGATCATCTGAGCAAGTACGACCGACTGGACGAGGGAAGTGTGTTATTGATCGATGGATATTCGACTGATTTTCGCATTGATCAAAACAACCATGTCGTCATTGAAGATGATCAAGGCTTTTGGCCGTCTTACTGGGCACTACCAATCATTCGTAAGCACATCTTCATCAATCACCCAGAAATTGTTGAAGCGCTAGCGGAGCTTGAGGGGCAGTTTACAGAAGTGGAAATCCGAGCGCTTTTGGGCGCATTGTCCGATGCGAATGTGACACCTAATGCGATCAAGACCGGAAAAACATACACGTTCACTCGAGTGATTCGATCTTGGCTGTGCAACCAAGACCTAATCAATAGCTGTGTCGACTAGGTAAGATCTCGAAGCCCGTAGGATACTGCAGCGGTCGATGATGACCGGTCCATCTCGGCCAAAAAGCACGGCGCTTTGAAGACCTGAAATGCCTCTTTCAAAAAGAATCACAATCCGCCCATTCGGTCACTAGCATTTCCCTGCGGAAACGTTCCGAAAACGATCCGCATTCGACCGGAAGGGATTGCGCGGCCCTCCGCTGATCCCCTAAACCGGGGTCGATCCGTACGGACGACTCACATGTGACACGGAGACTTTGCCCATATGACCCATGACGCACCTCAAACCGGGGCGGAAGAGTCCGTTCTTTTTTCGCTTGAGGATGGCATTGCCACCATCACGCTTAATCGGCCGGAGGCGTTGAACGCCATGAACAATGGTTTGATGGGCGGCCTGCATGCCGGGATCGAACGTGTGGTCCAAGATGACAGCGTGCGCGTGGTCATCTTAACGGGTGCGGGGCGCGGCTTTTGTGCTGGGGCCGATCTTGCCCAAACAGCACGCGGCTCCGAGAAATCCGACCCGTCGAAACCGGTGCGCCCAACGGCCTCGATGGAAGATGTTTTCAATCCGGCCATCCGCGCCTTGGCGGATTGCCCGGTTCCCACCATTGCGCGGATCAATGGCGCCGCCGCGGGGGGCGGATTTGGACTTGCCTTGAGCTGCGACATCACCATTGCGGCGCGCTCTGCGTTTTTTGTCGCAACGTTCGGTCCCCGCCTCGGCATTGTGCCGGATATGGGCCTGACAT
>JANQMY010000502.1 GCA_028279895.1 Alphaproteobacteria bacterium | reverse complement strand
TACGCCGTTCCGGCTGGCCGCGGAAGTCGGACAGGCCGCCTTTCGCCATCCTTTCAATCCCTGGTCTTACACGGATGCGGGCAAGCGCGTCGCTGCAGCGCTCGACGTGTTCGAGGGGGCGACACGCCGCTATGGCAAACCGAAATTCGGCCTCGACCAAACCCAAGTGGAAGGTGTGCCGGTGGCCGTCCGGGAACGGCATGTGTGGCGCAAGCCGTTTTGCACCCTCAAATTCTTCGAGCGCGAGCCACAGGCCATGCGCCGGCTTAAGCGGGAAACCGATCCGCAAGTGCTGATTGTGGCGCCCATGTCCGGCCACTATGCAACCCTGTTGCGCGGCACCGTGGAGGCCATGTTGCCGGGCCACGATGTGTACATCACCGACTGGCACAACGCCCGCATGGTTCCCCTCTATGAAGGCAAGTTCGACCTGGACGACTATGTGGACTACCTGGTCGAAATCATCCAATTCCTGGGCCCGAACACCCATGTGATCGGGGTCTGTCAGCCTTCCGTGCCGGTTCTGGCGGCGGTCTCGCTGCTGGCGGAAATGGACGATGATTGCCAACCCGCCTCTATGACGTTGATGGGCGGCCCCATCGATACGCGGCGCAACCCGACCGTGCCCAATGAATTGGCCACCACGCGCCCTATCGAATGGTTCGAAACCAATGTGATCAATCTGGTGCCCTTTCCTTATCCCGGGGCCATGCGGCGGGTCTATCCGGGCTTTCTGCAGCTTACGGGATTTATGACCATGAATCTGGATCGACACATCACGGCCCACCAGAACTTGTTTCAGCACTTGGTGGAAGGCGACGGCGACAGTGCCGCTGCCCATCGGCGGTTTTACGATGAGTATTTGGCCGTCATGGACATGACCGCCGATTTCTATCTGCAGACGGTGCGCATGGTGTTTCAGGAACACGCGCTCCCCAAAGGAGAATGGCGCCACCGCGGACATCTTGTGGACCCGTCCCTCATCAAACGCACAGCGCTGATGACCGTCGAAGGCGAGATGGACGATATATCGGGATTGGGCCAGACCGAGGCGGCGCAAGACCTGTGCAGCAGCCTGCCCGACACAATGCGAGAACACTATGTTCAGCCGGGGGTCGGTCATTATGGGGTATTCAACGGATCGCGCTGGCGTAAGCAAATTCAGCCGCGTGTTGCCGGCTTCATCCAAGCCCACAACTAACCGGATCCGCCCGGGCCATTCGCACGAAACCGCCGATGACAGTTCACCCAAGCAGCAGCATTGCGTGTGCCGTACGAATCAGATGTGCTGAGCGGTAATTATGTCATCGGGGACCGAACAGGATTGTATCAATATTGACGGCCGGGACGTGCCCGTCACGCTGAAGGCGAACGGGCGGGCGCGCCGGTTCATCGTCCGCGTACATCCTATTACCGGCGAAGTCGCCATCACAGCGCCGACAAAGTCCGCGTTTCCGCACGCCCTGCGTTTTGCCCAGAAAGAACGCCGGTGGATCGCCAAGCAATTGGCGGCCCTGCCGGAACGCGTGCCTTTCGCCCCCGGCGCCCATGTCCCGTATCAAGGCACACCGCATCTGATTGAACATGCCCCACACGCAAAAGGCACTGTGTGGATTGAAGAACGCGAGCCAACCCCCGTCATTGTGTCCGCCGGGGCCGAACCCCATATACCGCGCCGGGTGAAAGATTGGCTCAAGAAACAGGCACGCCACGAACTGGATGCGTTGGTCATGTCCTTCGCACCACAAATCGGCCAAGCCCCGAAGAGACTCACCATCCGCGACCCGGAAACCCGCTGGGGGTCCTGCGCAACAAACGGCGTCATCAGCTTTTCTTGGCGGCTCATCATGGCGCCGCCCTTTGTGATGCGCTATGTGGCGGCCCATGAAATGGCCCATCTGGTCCATATGCACCACCGCCCGACCTTTTGGCGCCTGGTGGACACCATGGTCGACGACGTCCCGCGGGCCAAGGAATGGCTTACGCAGCATGGCAGCCTGCTGCACCGCTACGGCTAGAACGACGGACGGTGAGATGGAACCATTCTGCCGCCCTAAGGATTAGAACAAAATTCTATTCAGCCCCCGACAGCCCGCGGGCGATACGCGACAGCAGGCGATCGAACAACGTCGTTTCTTGATGCTCGGCGGTGCGCCACATAGGTTCTTCCGGTTCCGGCTCGTAATACTTCGTATGCGGCAATGCGCGCGCTTCATAGGCCGTGGCTGCGGGCGTCATGAAAGATTTCCAGATGCGGGCCGGCAAGCCACCGCCTGTCACCCGTTTCATCGGATCGCCATTATCGTTGCCCACCCAAACCCCGGTCACCAGATCCGCGGTGTACCCGACGAACCAGGCATCCCGAAAACTTTGGCTCGTTCCTGACTTGCCCGCGGACACACGCGCCTCCAATCGCGCGCCACGTCCCGTGCCGCTGCGCATGGTTTCGCTGAGCATGTCGTTCATGGCACCCACATGCCGGGGAGCCACCACCTGCCCTGGGCCGGAGCCTGTCCGTTGGTAGAGGATTTCGCCGTCGCGTGTCTTGATCTCCAAAATCGCGTGGGGAAACACACCGAAGCCGCCATTGGCGAAGGGCACATAGGCGCTCGTCAGCTCCATGAGGCTGACTTCCTCCGTTCCCAGAGAAATGGAGAGGACCGGTTCGATCTCCGACCCAATCCCCAAACGCGCCGCGACCTCGGTCACGGCCGGCGGCCCGACCCAATCGGCAAGCTGCGCCGCAACCGAGTTGATAGATTGGCTGAGCGCCTCGCGCAGTGTGACCGGCCCCTTGTATTTGTTCGAGAAGTTGGCGGGGCTCCACTTGGCAAAGGTGACGGGCTGGTCTTCGACCACATCCCATTGGGTGAACCCCTGTTCCAAGGCGGCCAAATAGACGAACGGCTTAAACGCGGACCCGGGCTGCCGTTTCGCCTGAATCACACGATTGTATTGGCTGGACGAATAGGCCCGTCCGCCCACCAGAGCCCGCACCGCACCGTCGGTATCGATGGAGACCAGTGCCGCTTGAGAGGCTTGCGACGGGCCGCCTTCTTGGTTGAGGTGGTTCTCGATCGCACGCTGGGCCGCTTGCTGAAACGGCCAATGCAAGGTCGTCCGGACGATCAAATCGTCATGGGACTGGCCGACATAATCGGGCACCAAATCATTGACCCAATCGACAAAGTACTGGACCGCTTCCACATGGGCCGGTTCCCGCAACTGGGGCGCTTGACTTTGGGCCTGCGCCAGATCGTCCGCCGTCAAGAAGCCGGCTTCTTCCATGGCTGCCAGCACAAGGCGCGCCCGTTCGCGTGCCAGGTCGATGTTGGCACGGGGATTATAACGTGACGGCGCTTTCAAAAGGCCCGCCAGCATGGCGGATTCATTCAGCGTGAGCGACAGAGCCGGCTTGTTGAAAAACTGACGAGAGGCCGCTTCCACCCCATAAGCCCCCGCCCCGAAATACACGCGGTTGAGATACAGGGTCAGAATTTCGTCTTTGGTGAAGTTTACCTCAAGCCACAGCGCCAACATGACTTCTTGGATCTTACGCTTGATCGTACGTTCGGGCGTTAGGAACAAATTCTTCGCCAATTGCTGGGAAATCGTCGAGCCGCCTTGCACGATGCGCCCGGATCGCGCATTGGCGATCAACGCCCGCGACAAGCCCACGGGATCGACGCCTACATGATGATAGAAGCGCCGGTCTTCCGCCGCGAGAACGGCTTTGGGAAGATGAGGGGAAACGTCGTCCAGACGCACGGGCGCCCCGAACAAAACGCCGGTCGATCCGATCAGATTTCCGCTTGCGTCGAGTACGGTGATCGACGACGTCTTCGTCTGTGCACGGATGCTCTCCAGGGTCGGCATGTCGAGCGCGAAGAAACCGAACACGCCCAACAGCGCCACGAATGCGACGCCGGCGGCAACCGCCAATCGCCTCCCCATGCGCCCGAAGAAGGCGAGGCGGCGCCGCATTTTGGCCGACAGCCGACGCCGATAGACACGCAAGGGCACGCTGCCACGGGCGGAAGACCGGCCGGCCTTCGGGGCAGCGCGCGGACGCGCCGTGCCGCGGGATGTGGTACGCTTGGACATAAAGACGCTTATAAATTCGTTAAGATTAACGGGATGTAAACCAATGGCGGACCGAGCGCCGCATGGGCGGTTGTGTAAGATTGAACTTTGTCAGAAATACGCCGCACGGTAGTCTCCTGCCGAAAGATAAAATACAACGCGAAACGCCCATGGCCCGGCCCAAAACAACAAAAACACCAAGAAAAAGAACAGCTTATCACCATGGCGATCTACGCCGGGCCCTGGTGGACGCAGCGCTGTCTTTGCTCGAAAACGATGGCATCGACGCCTTGTCCCTGCGCAATGTGGCCCGCAAAATCGGCGTGAGCCAGGCAGCGCCCTACGCGCATTTCAAGGACAAGCACGCGATCTTGGAAGCGGTTGCCACTGTCGGGTTCAACACGCTGGCGGACTATATGCGGCAATACGAACAAAAGGCCAGCGATCTGCCCAGCACGCTTACCGCTTATGGCGTCGCATATGTAAGCTTTGCCGCCGACCATCCGGCCCTGTTCAAACTGATGTTCGGGCCTGAACTTATCCAGCGGGAATCGGAAGAATTCATTGTCACGGCGGCCAAGGCCTATGAGACCATCGTCGACATCAGCCGCGATCTTCTGGGGCCCGACGGCAAAGACGAAAACCTGGTAAGCCTGCATGCCATGTCCGCATGGTCCATGGTACACGGCCTGGCCAATTTATTGGTGGACGGCAAACTCAACGACGAATTGACGCGGATGGGCAGCCCCGCTGATTTGGCCGAAGCCATACTGACCAGCCGTCCGCCCATTGTGGCACCGCTTAAGAAAGACTAGAGCCTCCTATCGGCTTGCTGAAAAAGTCATTCGCACCCTTCGAGACGGGCCTAACGGCCCTCCTCAGGATGAAGAAAATAAGCAAAAGCCTCATGGTGAGGAGGCGCGATAGCGCCGTCTCGAACCATGGAGACCTAATGTCACGACTTTTTCAGCAAGCTGCTAGACGTCCAGATTGGCGACCTTCAGGGCGTTTTGCTGAATGAACTCGCGCCGGTGCTCGACCACATCACCCATCAGCTTACTGAACATATCGTCAGCCGTGTCGCCGTGATCGATCTTCACCTGCAACAGCGACCGCGCCCCTTCGTCCAAGGTTGTTTCCCAAAGCTGATCGGGGTTCATCTCGCCCAAGCCTTTGTAACGCTGCAGAGTGAGCCCCTTTTGCCCCGCTTTCTTGACGGCTTCCAGCAGTTGGGACGGCGACCGGATCGCGGTTTCCGTATCCTTGTGACGCAAGGTGGCCGCTTTGATATAGACCTCTTGAAGGTGATCACCTTCCCGGTCGAGCTTCCGGGCGTCGGACGACGAAATCAACGGCCCGTCGATCAGACGGGTTTCGCGCACACCGCGTAAGTCGCGTACGAACCGCAAACCGCCATCTTCGGTAGGCTCGCCCTGCCAGCCGCGATCGGTCTCGGGCACCAACAGGTCCAGACGGCGGGCAATATAGGCGGCGGCCTCTTGTGCCTGCTGCGGATTGCCCAAAGCTTCCGGGTTAAGCGCACCCGCAATCGCGGCCTGCTCCACCACGAAGGTCGGATATTTCTGAGGCAGACCGTCCAAGACCGACACGGTCTTGCGGGCGCGGTCGACCACTTTCACCAAATCGGGACCGGCAATCACTTCGCCGGTGTGCAATGTCAAGGCAGCATCGTCGGTCCCGCCGGCAATTAAATAATCGTCGAAGGCGCGTTCGTCTTTCAGATAGATCTCCGACGAGCCGCGCTTCACTTTGAACAAAGGCGGTTGAGCGATGTACAGATAGCCGCCTTCAATAATCTCCGGCATTTGGCGATAGAAAAAAGTCAGCAACAGGGTGCGGATATGGGCGCCATCCACGTCGGCGTCCGTCATGATGATGATCTTGTGATAACGCAGCTTGCTGATGTCGAAATCGTCCCGGCCGATCCCTGTGCCCAACGCGGTAATGAGCGTGCCGATCTCATTGGACGACAGCATCTTGTCGAAGCGTGCCCGTTCCACGTTCAGGATTTTCCCGCGCAAGGGCAGCACCGCCTGATTGGCGCGGTTGCGCGCTTGTTTGGCAGACCCGCCGGCGGAATCGCCCTCGACGATAAAGAGTTCCGCTTTGGACGGATCCCGTTCCTGACAGTCTGCAAGCTTGCCGGGCAAGCCTGCCACATCCAGCGCCCCTTTGCGCCGCGTGAGTTCCCGCGCTTTGCGCGCTGCTTCACGCGCCGCTGCCGCTTCCACCACCTTGCTCACAATCAGCCTGGCTTCCGTCGGGTGTTCTTCAAACCACTGGCCGAGCTGCTCGGTCACGATGCTTTCCACCACCGGACGGACTTCCGACGACACCAGCTTGTCTTTGGTTTGCGACGAAAACTTGGGATCGGGCACTTTGACCGACAAGACAGCAGTCAGTCCTTCCCGCGCATCATCGCCGGTCAGGTTGACCTTTTCCTTTTTGGCGATGCCGCTTTCATTGGCATAGCCGTTGACGGTTCGGGTCAGTGCGCCCCGGAACCCGGCAAGGTGCGTGCCGCCATCCCGTTGTGGAATATTGTTCGTGAAGCACAAAACGTTTTCGTGATAACCGTCATTCCACCACAGCGCCAGATCGACGGTGATGCCGTCGCGCTCGGATTGAATGTGGACGGGGTCGTCCACTTGCGCGCTTTTCGTGCGGTCGAGGTAACGGACAAACGCTTCGACCCCGCCCTCATAATGCATCACCTCTTCCACCGGCTCCACGCCGCGCCCGTCGGTGAGGGTGATGGTCACGCCCGAATTCAGGAACGCCAATTCTCGCAAGCGGTGCGACAAAGTCGAGAAGTCGAACTCTGTCATGGTGAATGTGTCCGCCGACGGATGAAACGTGATTTCAGTGCCGTTTTCGCCGGGCGCGTCGCCCACCACCTTAAGCGGCTCGTCGGTCTCGCCATGCCGAAAACTCACCACATGCTCGTGGCCGTCGCGCCAGATGCGCAGCCGCAGCCAATCGGACAGGGCGTTTACCACCGAGACGCCCACACCGTGCAGACCGCCCGACACTTTGTAGGAATTTTGGTCGAACTTTCCGCCGGCATGAAGCTGGGTCATGATCACTTCCGCCGCCGAAATCCCTTCTTCCGGGTGCATCTCGGTCGGGATGCCGCGACCATTGTCGCGCACAGTCACCGATCCGTCGGCATTCAAGGCCACCCCAATGGTGTCGCAGTGGCCGGCCAAAGCCTCGTCGATGGAATTGTCCACCACCTCGTACACCATGTGATGCAGCCCCGAGCCGTCATCGGTATCGCCGATATACATGCCGGGCCGCTTGCGGACCGCATCCAACCCGCGCAGAACCTTAATCTGCTCTGCGCCGTACTCATCTGCATTCGTATTTTGGTTTTCTTCTGCCATGCGATGTGTGCTCCCCGAAGGGTTTGTTATCTCATCCGTTGGGCCCGCTTGGGGCATCGATTCTGCCCGGCGTCACCGTGAACCATTGCGCGCGCTGACCCAGGCCCTCAAAGAAATGGCGATCCGTGCCGGTCATCCAGGCCTGCAGCCGGAGAGCACAAATCTCGTCGAAAAGCGCTTGGCGCCGCCGGTCGTCCAAATGGGCCGCCACTTCATCAAGAAGCAGCAGCGGCCGCGGACCGTTCTGGCGCGCAAGCAGGCGGGCTTGAGCAAAAATCAGCCCTATCAATAGCGCTTTTTGCTCGCCGGTTGAACAGTTGGCGGCCTCCATATTTTTCTCGCGATGGCGCACTTGAAGTTCTGCCAGATGGGGCCCTTCCAAGGTGCGCCCGGCCGCCGCATCGCGCGCCCGCCCCCGCTGCAGAAGCGCGGCAAAATCATGTTCCACATCCACCGCCGCCTGCGTCTCAAGCCCCAGGGCCAAAGGATCTTCCAGCGCCACCAAAGACCGGGGAAAACCGCTTTCTTCCCCCAATATGGCAGCCAGACGATTGATCAGATCGCGGCGCGCGGCACTGATGGCGACACCGAATTCCGCCATTTCGGTCTCAAGCGCGGTCAGCCAGCTTGGGTCCATGCGGCCTTCGCGCAGAAGGGTG
>JANQMY010000467.1 GCA_028279895.1 Alphaproteobacteria bacterium | reverse complement strand
CTTCTGACATGGCACGCCCCACTGCGGGCGGGGCGGGCCCGGGCGCTCGGCCTCTCTTTGCTGGGGGATCGCATTACCGCCGACCAAGCCGAAAGCTGGGGATTGATTTGGCGCGCGGTCGACGACGATCAACTCGACAGCGAGGTGGCACGCACCGCTGAGATACTTAAGAACTCGTCGCCCAACACCTCGACCCGCATTCGACAGTCGATCGACGCCGCCTTCAGCAACACGCTCAGCGAACAATTGAATGTGGAACTGGACCACCAAGCCGTCTTATTGCCGAGAAACATGAAAGAAGGCGCAACGGCCTTTATGGAAAAACGCGCCCCCCGTTTCGGCAGCGAAAGGGAATGAGGTAGACGTGATACGGAGTGTCTACGCATGTTGCGCCCGCGCATTGCCGCCTATTTTTCAAGTTGGTTCGTGCTGGTGGGTATGTGGGGATATCTAACCGTGCATGTGGCAACGTGATGCATTAGAGCGGCGGACTGACAGATATGCCATAGTTTTGTCGCATATCATGGAGACGACATGGAAAACGATGCCATTACGCGCCAGATTCACATTAATGCTGATCAGCAGCGCGTATGGAACGCCCTTTCCGACGCGACCGAGTTCGGCAAATGGTTCCGTGTGAAATTGGATGGCCCTTTTGTCGTGGGAGAGACGACCACCGGAAAAATGACATATCCCGGGCATGAAGAAATACCCTGGATAACAGTCACGGAAGTTATGGCGCCGCCCAAACGATTTGCCTTTCGGTGGCCGGATTGCGCTCCGGATGAGAGTATCGGCCCCAGCACAGTCTGGCTGACAGTCGACTTTACACTTAAGCCGCAAAATGGCGGCACATTGGTGACCGTCACAGAGAGGGGTTTCGCGGCCCTGCCCGAAGATCGACGTGTTTCAATGCGGCGTGACAACGCCGAAGGCTGGAACATCCAGACCGTCAATTTGAAACGTTATGTCGAAGGCTGATCGCGCATCGGTGTTCGCCGCCCCAGAGTGGGCGGGAGGGGCTCGTCGTCCGCGAAGACAAAAAGAGTCAGCAGATGTCAGGGGGAGGGCTTGACCTGCCCCCCTAAATCCCCCAACTCTCGGCCATGGCACAAACCGCGGAGCAATCCAAAGCCTCGAACAAAAAAGGCATCGAGGCGGACCGCACCTTTGAAACCGCCCATCCATCGGCGGACCCGGGGTTCGCGGAAGCCCCTGCTGCCAATTTCGTGCCTTATAAGCCCGAGCGGCCCGAGAAGACCGAAGGCGGTGTCACGCTCGATTTCGTGTCGGAGTTCAAACCGTCGGGAGACCAGCCCCAGGCCATCGAAGAACTGGTCGCCGCTCTGAAGGAGCGGGAACGCGACCAGGTGCTGCTGGGCGTCACCGGGTCGGGCAAGACTTTCACCATGGCCAAGGTGATCGAACAATTGCAGCGCCCGGCCCTAGTGCTGGCGCCCAACAAAACGCTGGCCGCCCAGCTTTACGGGGAGATGAAAAACTTCTTCCCGGAAAACGCCGTCGAATATTTCGTGTCCTATTACGATTACTACATGCCGGAAGCCTATATTCCGCGTACGGACACCTATATCGAAAAAGAAAGCTCGATCAACGAACAGATCGACCGCATGCGCCATTCCGCCACGCGCGCGCTGCTGGAGCGCGACGATGTGGTGATCGTCGCCAGTGTCTCCTGCATTTACGGTATCGGGTCGGTGGAAACCTATTCCGCCATGACCTTCCAGATCAAAAAGGGCGAGGCTTACGACCGCACCCAATTGCTGGCGGATTTGGTGGCGCTGCAATACCGCCGCAACGACCAGGCGTTTCAGCGCGGCACCTTCCGGGTGCGCGGCGATGTGGTGGAGATCTTCCCGGTGCACTATGAAGACCGGGCCTGGCGCGTTTCCCTGTTCGGCGACGAGGTGGAGCACATTCACGAATTCGACCCGCTGACCGGTCAGAAGACGGATGAATTGGATGTGGTGAAGGTTTATGCCAACAGCCACTACGTCACCCCCCGCCCCACCCTGCAGCAGGCGGCGCGGCAGATCAAAGAAGATTTGAAAGTGCGGCTGGAAGAACTGAACGCGCAGAACAAGCTGCTGGAAGCCCAGCGCCTGGAACAGCGCACCCAGTTCGACTTAGAAATGATGGAGGCGACGGGCTCTTGCGCGGGCATCGAGAACTATTCCCGCTATCTTACCGGGCGCAATCCCGGCGAGCCGCCGCCCACTTTGTTCGAATATCTGCCGGACGATGCGGTCGTCTTCGTGGACGAAAGCCATGTAACCATTCCGCAACTAGGGGGCATGTTCCGGGGTGACTATCGGCGCAAATCGACCCTGGCGGAATATGGCTTCCGCCTGCCCTCTTGCGTGGACAATCGGCCGCTCAAATTCGAGGAATGGGACATTATGCGGCCGGACACGGTCTATGTGTCGGCGACACCGGGCTCGTGGGAGCTGGAGCGCACGGGCGGCGTCTTCGTGGAACAGGTGATCCGGCCCACCGGCCTCACCGACCCGGACGTGATCATCCGCCCGGTGGACACGCAAGTGGACGATCTGATCGCGGAATGTAAGGAGTGCGCGGGGCGCGGCGAGCGTGTGCTCGTCACCACCCTCACCAAGCGCATGGCCGAAGACCTCACCGAATACATGCACGATCAAGGCGTGCGCGTGCGTTACATGCATTCGGACATCGACACGCTGGAGCGGGTCGAGATCATACGCGATTTGCGCCTGGGCGCGTTCGACGTGCTGATCGGCATCAACCTGCTGCGCGAGGGTTTGGACATTCCCGAATGCGCGCTGGTGGCCATTCTGGACGCGGATAAGGAAGGCTTTTTGCGATCGGAAACCTCGCTGGTGCAGACCATCGGCCGGGCGGCGCGGAACGTGGACGGCCGCGTTATTCTCTATGCGGATCACATGACCCAAAGCATGGAAAACGCGATTGCCGAAACCGACCGCCGGCGGACGAAGCAGGAAGCCTATAACAAGGAACACGGCATCACGCCCGAAAGCGTGCGCAAGAATATCGACGATATTCTGGAAAGCGTGTATGAGGGCGACCATGTGATGGTCGAGACGGGCGAGGAAGACGGCAAGGCGCTCATCGGCCACAATCTGGATCAGCACATCGCGGATATGGAAAAGTGCATGCGCGATGCCGCCGCCGATCTGGAGTTCGAGGAAGCGGCGCGCCTGCGCGACGAAATCAAGCGCTTGCAGGAAACCCAGCTGGCGGTCGCCGACGATCCGTTTGCGCGGCAATCCTCCATCGAAATGGCCACCGGCAAGGGCCCCGACGCCCAGCCCGGCAAACCCAAAGCGAAGGGCCGCTCCTCTGCCGGCCGCCCCGGCACCCGCGCCTATCGCGGCAAGCCACCGAGACGCCGGAAGGGGCCGTGAGCACGCTCAACAGAAACTACTAGTCAGGATCACATTGGTAACGAGCGATGGCGACGAAATGGATAAACAATAGTGCTCCCAATGAAATCATAAGTATTTTCAACCAAGGACGAAGCATCAAAAACGGCAAAGTCAGTTTTGAGGCGTTCTCTTTCGAACCGCTCGCTAGCGCAATTTCGACATACATCGAATTCTCTGAAGCCATTCCCAACGCTATTCGCCGTCAACTTGTCGTACGAGCCATTTTCGACGCGGGAAAGGCAGAAATTACTCCGCATACCTTATTGGATGCCTTGAATTCACAACAATCGAGATACCTTAGAAAAGTAAATAAGAAGCTCGTCGTTGTAACCACTCTATCGGCTTCTGGCCCCCCTCCTTTTAAGCAGCTCTCTTTTGATGGTGTGCGATTTTCTTTTCCAAAAAGGATAGAAAAATATGATCGCTCAAAGTCCATGGAAGCCGCAAAACATATGCTGCACAGTGAGCAGCCCTCCGGATACCAGCCGGTGCTCGCTCGCCTCCACGCAAGAAGCGAGGATGAAGCGATTGAACGATCTTTATCGGGAATTGATACGATTCGCGCGATTTGGAATTTATCAATCATGGGCAAGGTCGATTGGCGCATTTCTCACGAAAAACGAAGGCCAATCAACGAATTGACGCTTGGACCTCTGCACACTGTGCACACCTCCGACGGCAGAACGATGTCGGAAAGATACTGGTATGAGCCCAGTTTTGTCGGTAATGCTCGCATCTGCGATTTCAAGAGCAAGGCAAACCAATTGAGAAGGAGCTGGATGTCGGCACAGCGTAAACTCAGAAACTCGCGCCTCAAGAAACAATGCGTTAAAGGCTTGCAGATGTACGTGCAAGCATTCGATCAGTACGATTTTGCAACTTCTTTTGTAAAACTCTGGAGTGCGCTTGAGTACCTAACAGGCACCCAGAATGACCGGTATGAGATTACGGTGCGGCGCGCAGCATCGATGTTCAAAGATCACAAGGCGGCGAAGGAGATACTCCAGCATCTGCGGGTTAGAAGAAATAGTCTCGTGCACACACTGGGAGAGCACAATGATATCGAGACAATCACTTATCAACTAAAGGTCTTTGTCGAAACACTTCTCCAATTTTACGTCAGGAACCCGTTCGATCTTCAGAATCAAGACGAAGTGAGGTACTTTCTCGATTTGCCAAGGGACTCTTCGATCATTAATCGTCGGGCTGAACTTGTGCGCTTCGGGCGAAAGTTCATGATTTGATGGCGCCTACCCGCCGCATTCGATTCGTGACTACGGAAATGCACGAGCCCTATGGACACCGCACGGGTGCGTTCCAGGCCGCATATCAAATTCTGAAAATGCCCGACTTGAGAGAAGCAGAACATGCGGAACTAAGCGCTCTATTGAATTGATTCAACGAGAATTTAGAAACACCTCACACTCTAACGACCTCGTCGCACCCCCGGGCTCGGGAGGTAACCTTGTCTTGGTTCAAACCGGTGGCCCACGAACACATACAAAAATCCCGAGCCGTTATCGCTTTGGTCGAGCAGCACGACTATGCCGTCGAAATGCTACGCACGGACCGTCCTGGCTATGTTGTGTATGAGGACGATTTTCAGACCTTCGCCACACCCTTTGCCGATACCCCGCGATAAGTCTTTGATCGTCAGCCTAAGTCTTGTGCTTGGAATCCAGAGCCACAAACTTGGAAAGAATAGCCCTGGATTGCCGGTCTACGCGAACTAAGTTCGCTGACCGACAATGACGAGGAGAGGATGTGGCTCGTTCGCGGTAGACCTTCAAACGTCACCCCGGCGTAGGCAGGGGATCCAATGATGTCTCTTATTGGCGCAGTACCAGTTGGATCTGCGAGTGGATCCCCGCCTGACGGCACTACTGTCCGGTTAAAGTTATTGGACATTGCGCATGACGTTGATTCTACTTGGTTTCAGACGTGTAGCAGCGTTTGAGACACAAGACGGAGACAAC
>JANQMY010000409.1 GCA_028279895.1 Alphaproteobacteria bacterium | reverse complement strand
CGGCCGCCGCCGCCCGCTCTTTCGGCGCGCGGCCTTCAAAAAGCACCAGGAATGCCGACGGAACGAAGAACACGGTGATCAACGACGCAGCCCCGAGCCCCGCCATCATCACTACAGCCAAGGGCGACCACATCGCCCCGCCGAAAAGATAGAGCGGCATCAATCCCAAAATCGTGGTGGCCGACGTCAGCAAGATGGGACGCAGCCGCCGCCGCGCCGCCGTTTTCACCGCCTGCCGAAGGGGCGCCGTCTTCAGCTCTACATCGATTTGATCGATCAGAATGATCGAATTGTTGATGATGATGCCGGCAAGACTAATCAAACCCAACGTGCCGAAAAAGGACATGGGTTCGCCTGTCAGCATCAATCCCATGGGCGCACCGACGATCACCAGCGGAATGGTCATGAAGACGATCAGGGTACGGCGGAACGAATTAAACTGAAAAACAATGGCCAGCAGCATAAGAATGAGTGCAGCCGGCAGGCCGGCACCCAACTTACCGTTGATTTCGGAATTGCGCGCGGTTTCCCCTTCGATATTGATTTCATAGCCGCCGGACAAATCAAGAGCGTCCAAATCGTCTCTTATGGAACCAAGCAGCTCGCCGGCCGTGAGGCTTCGGCTTTTGGCGGTAATGATGATCGTCCGTTCCTGGTTCTTCCGACGGATTTGGGAAAACTCGATCTGCGGGATGAGGTTGGCCACCTGCTCGAGCGAGACGAGCTCGTCGTTACCACCAACGATAATATTCAGAAGATCTTCAACGCTGTCCCGGCTTCGTTCGGTAGCGCGCATCACCACCGGGATGGATTTGTCGTCTTCCCGATACTCGGAGACCTGGAAGCCATCGAAATAGGCACTCAGCAATTGCGCCATGTCTTCGGACGTGATGCCCAGCCGCCGTGCCTTATCCTGATTGATTTCGATGGCGGCCTTGATGATCTTGTTTCCCCAATCGTTTTCGTTTTGCATGATGCCCGGCGCTTCCGCAAAGGCATTCTCAACTTCCTGGGCTAAGGTCAGCAAACGATCCAGGTCGGGGCCTTTGATTTCAATTTCGACGATTCCGGATTCGGAGGCCCCCATCGAAAGCTGTTTGATCTTGAAACGGGCTTCTGGGTGGTTCTGTAGCAAGTGCCGTTCGGCACGTCCCGCCAACGCCAGCGCACCATCGAGGGTGTCCGTATTGACCAGAAAGAATGCGGCTGCCGGGTCCGGCTCGTTCGGGTTGAGCGCCAGGTAAAAACGCGGGCCGCCGTCGCCCACATAGACGATGTGGTTTTCCACTTCCGGGTTTTGCTCTTTGTTCGAAAGCCAACGGCCCACCGTCAATGCGGATTCCTCGGTTGCACTGATGTGGGTGCCCTTCGGCATATCCATGAAGATGAGGATCTGGTTGCGGTCGCTCAGCGGGAACATTTGATTGGGCACGAGACCGAACAGGAAGGCAGCGAGCCCCACCAGCACATAACAGCCGCCGATCGTGGCGTGTGGCGTTTTAAGCGCCGGTGACAAGAGACGTTCATAGGTATCGTAGAGCCATTTCAGAAAGCCGGCCGGATTGTCGGGGTCTTGCGTTTTCTGCAGAGCGTGCGGCCGCAGCAATTTGGAGGCCGTAAACGGCAGGAAGTAAAAGGCCGCGATCCACGACCCGAGAAGGGTCAGGGCCACGACCGCGCCGAGAGAAAACGCGTATTCGCCCTCTACGCCTTCAAGCAAAAGAAGGGGCATGAAGGCGAACACCGTCGTCATGGACGAAATCAATAAGGGGACGGCGAATTGCCGGCCTGCCGCCAGCGCGGCTTCGGCCCGTTTGGCGCCCGCTTGAACCCGGCGCAAAATGTCCTCGACGATGACCACGCCGTTGTCCACCAGAAGACCCAGCGAAATAATAATGGCGGCGATTGAGACCTGTTCCAGCTCGATGCCCAGTACGTTCATGCCAATCAGCGCAAACATGACCGCCAAGGGCACAATCGTCGCAACGACGAAGCCCGCGCGGGGCGTGAGGAAAATGAAGACGACGATCAGCACAACGACAAATGTTTGCGCTACATTGGTGACCGCGTCGTTGACGGAGCGTTCGACTTTCTCCGGCTGAAACGTGGCGAATGACAGCTCATACCCGATGGGCTGGCGGTTTTCGAATTCTTCGACCGCGGCTTTCAAGTCCCGGCCAACCCGCGATATGTCTTGGCCCGATTGCATCTCTACCGATACCACCAGCGCCGGCTTGCCGTTGAAGTAGACGGGCTGTTCATGGGGTGACACGAATCCGCGGCGCACCGTCAACAGATCGTTGAGACGGACGAAGTCGTCGATGCTCTCGACCCGGGTCAGCAAGTTGCGGATGTCGATCACTTGTTCGAAATCGCCGGACGGCTCAAGCAGTATGGACGTGCCGGCGGCGTCTAACGTGCCGCCGGGCAGGATGATGTTCTGTTTCTGAATGTCATTGACCAGCGTGTCGATCTGGCTGCCGATGGCGGCCAGCCGCTCTTCTTCCAGCTCAAGCCAGATCCGTTCTTCCTGCACCCCAAAGAGTGAGACTTTGGACACGCCGTCGACCGTGTAGAGGAACTGCTGCAGGGCTTCCGCCGTGTCCTCCATTTCGCGATAGGTAAAGCCCTCGGCCGTCACGGCAACCGTCGCAATGGCCACATTGCCGAAGTCGGTATTCACGAAAGGCCCTTGCGTATTGTCCGGCAACTCGCGCTCGACTTCTTCCATCTTGTCGCGCAATTCCTGCCAGATCGGTTCCAGGTCGAAGACGTGATCTTTCAGGGTGACTTGGATGCGCATTTGCCCTGTCGAGAGCAGGGTCTCAATGTCGTCGACCTCGGCGATAGCCCGGATTTTTCGTTCGACCGGGTCGGCGATCAGCTGTTCCATGCGCTCCGGCGTCATCCCGGCGAAGTTGGCCGTCACCAAGGCGGTGCGGATGGTGATTTCAGGGTCTTCACGTTTGGGGAAGCCCACGTAAAGCAGCAGGCCGGTAATCACCAAGCCGATCATCGCAAGAATGGTGAATTGGGATCTTTCAAGCCCGAATGGTGTGAGCCAGGAAATCAGCATGTGGTGACCAGTCTAATCATCAAGTGGCAGCAGTCTTACCTTTTGCCCATCTTTCAAGAATGACACGCCGGCGGCGGCGACAATGTCCCCTTCTTGTAAGCCGTCGAACACGATGGCCATGTTTTCGCGAATGCCGGCAATGTCCACTTCCTTAGCCTGGACCGTGGATGTCGCTTCATCGAAGAGATAAAGCGTTGCCTGGTTGCGGATGCCGGGTCCGCCCGTAAGGGGGCGGGTTCCTTGTACGGACTCCGATCCGACAGCGAACGCGCTAAGCGGCACGAGGTAACCGTCGGTTTCGCGGCCAAGCGTAATCGACAAGGTCACTTCGGCAGCCATGCCGGCGCGAAGAAAGTCGGTCTGTTCATCGATGGCCACCACCACCGGAAAAGCGGAAACGCTGGCGGCGCGGGAGCCGATCTCCTTAATGTGCCCCTTATAGGAGACGTTGCCCAGATCGGAAATCTGGATTTCGGCAATGTCGCCCACCTGAATAATGTTGATGACCGAGGCGGGGACTCTAAACGAGATTTCGAACGATCCTTCGCTGTACAAGCCCAAGACTGTTTGCCCCGCCGCAATCTGCCCGAAGGATTCCACATCGACGCTGGACACGATGCCGTCAAACGGAGAGATAAGCGTCGCTTTGGTGAGATTGTCTTGGGCGATATCCAATTGCTTCTGTGCTTGGTCGAACTGAGCTTTGGTGCGCGATAGGGTGCTTGTCGCTTGATCGAATTCAGACTGGGTCGCAAAGCCGTCTGCCAGAAGCGTTTCTTTGCGGTCGAAGTCGGATCTGGCGTTTCGGTAGCTGGCTT
>JANQMY010000608.1 GCA_028279895.1 Alphaproteobacteria bacterium | reverse complement strand
CTTGATGGCGACACCGCCTGGCACGTCGCCTCGGGCATCGCCGGTTTGGTGAGCCTGGGGGCCGCCGGCGTCGGCACGCGCGTGGCCCGTCAGGCCCGTGCCATACAGGACACCAGCAAAACCGTGATTGCCGCGTCGCTTGTTCTGACCGGCGGTGCCTTCGGCAGCTTTATCCTCGGCGTCATGGCCGATCACCCCGCCTTTTGGTTCGTCACCGCCTTAACGCTGATCTTTTTAATCTGCCTGCTCAGCGCCTGCCGCCTGCTGATGTCGCTGGCCTTGTTTTCAGCGCTTAAATAGTCCCAACCCTTTTGTCATCCGAAATGCGCTCGTCTCTCGAAACACCCTTCGCGATTTTCACTTTGCTTGCAGCCGTTACACACTTCGCCGGCGAGACATGGTTTCATATTACCTATGGGCAACCCTTGTCGGCCTATGTGGTCGACTTGATCTCTATCGGCTTGATGCTTCTGGGCGGCGGTGCCGCTCTGTTCCGCCGGCAAGTTTCCGCCGCCGGCTGGCTGGCGGCCGCGTGGGGCTTTGCGCTGTGTCTCAACTATCGGGCATATTTCAGCCGGGTGTATCGCATTGAGGAGCAAGGGATCGACACCATCAACGGCGGAGACCCGCTGATGACGGTATTGGGCGTTTCATTGCTGATCGCCGCCCTCGCCTTTCCTGTTTCCTTGTGGCTCGCCCGGCCGCGATAACAACAACTTAACGCTGGGCGGTGCGCTGGAATTCCGGTGGCATCGGTCGTAGTGTCACGGAGGCAACCAAAGCCCCCACATCGGCCGGCGGGGTTTTCTTTAAGCCGCGGCGCGGCCCGGACAAGCCCACCATGGTGAGACCATAGCCCGTGTTTCGGGCGTCGGACGTATCCGTCATCCGCCGCATAAAACGCTGGGCGCGGTACCAATCGGCTTTGGCTTCGTCTCTGATGCAGGCATGACCTTCTTCAAACGTATTCTCGCCCCAACGCATTTCTGGGCAGTGATACGGATCGAAGGACAAATCAAACAAGCGGGCGCCTACGTCGGACAGGCTGATCTGCTGTTTGCGGCCGCTCGACGTGCGATAGACCAAGTCGCAGGCCGCGTTTTCCTCTTCCATAATGCGCGCCAAATCCCGCTTCAGGCTGATGCCGCTATAGGCCAGATTGTCGTCCCAAGCGTAGTACCGGGTTACCTTGGCCGAGATGTCTTCGTGCAAGGCTACATATGACTGCTTGATTTGTGCATCCAACGTGGCACTGGCATGGGTCGCCCAAATCTCGTCATCGCCTTTGAAGATGCTCTTCGGTAGTTTCGGCGGATGCTCCGTCCGGTGCAGCCGCGCTTTCCGAGCCCCTTCCACCAGCTCAATCCGGGACTGTAACTGACTGCAGATATTCTTTAGACCGCTGCGTAACGCCACCAACGGGTCCGGCACGTCGACCCCGTCCAGAGCCATGGTGTGACGGACATATTCGTAGAAATTGTGATCGTGGCCGTCATGAACGAAACGTGCGGTAAGCCAGGCTTCCTTTTGGGGGTCTTCGTCTTTCTTCTTGCCCCAGCGCCGTTTCTTTTTCGGCTCTTCTTCCGCTTGCGGATGGGTCCCTTCATATTGTTCGACCGAGTAATCCGCCAGCACATCGTTCTTGGCGAGTTCGATCCGTCCGCCGATCAACGATCCGTCGGCCTGGCGCGTGGCCCCGACCAAGCGCACGGGACGCCAGTTCCTAAACCCAGAGCCCAGATCCGCCGCCGTGCGGGGAATGCCGCGGCCATAGACGCCGCGTGTCACGGAGTTATCCGGATTGGCATCGACCCACAAAATGCGCCCATCGGGTTTGATTTCATAAACGATCACCACATGGGCGTTGATGTCGTAGATCATGGTGCCGGGGCGGATCGCACCGCGGCCGATTTTGATCGGATAGGTATCCGTGTCTGCACCCCCGTTCAGCTCCGGATGGGTGCGGAAGGTGGCGGAATAGACATAGTCCTTGATGCGGGTGCGTACCCAGCGGAAGTCTTTTTCGGCCCCCGGATACGGCGTCACCACATCGGTGCGTGAGACCACCACATTGCCTTTGGGCGAAAATCGCGGGTCGGGCGTGCCGTCGCGGGTCGCCATAATGTCGGCAAACGCAAAGGGCAGCCCCTTCTTCCAGGCAAAATAGGCGCGCAGATAGTAAGGGAAGTCGGCACAGTCGCCGGTGAAGCTAAGTCCCGGCGGGTCGGATTTGCGGTAGGGATTTGCTTCCGGGTCGGCCATGCATTCGGTGACCGTGGCGCAATCGCTTTCGCCCATGCGAATGACCAATTGCTGAAATTCTTGCTCGTCGGCGGCCGACCAGCTTTCCTTGGTGATCTTCCAGGCATAGGGGTTCGCCGAGGCCGCCCCCACCAGGCTCAGATACACACACGCAAAAACGATATACCGCAACACCTCACCCCATCCCATGTCTTGGGCACCCTCAATGGTTAAGGTCTCCCGTAGGCCTAGCTCTGTCAAGCGTTTGCCGGACTTTCCCTAACGTATTCGGAGGTTAAGCAGGTCCTCTTAAAAATAGATGACACGCCGTATTGCAGGGCGCAGAAACCCGGTGCTAGCGTTTGGAAAACACCCCCGAAACGCAGTGCAGGAGGCACGCACATGTCCACCGAGATCCGCCCCTATTCTTTGGAAATTCAACAGAGTGAGCTGGACGATCTCAAGCGGCGGCTGAAAAACACCCGCTGGCCGGACAAAGAGACGCCCGACGATTGGAGCCAAGGCCTGCCGTTGGCCTATGCCCAGGAGCTGTGTGCCTATTGGGCCGATCAATATGACTGGCGGCGCTGCGAAGCGATGTTGAATGGGTATGATCAGTTTATCACCGAAATCGACGGGGTCGATATTCACTTCCTGCATATCAAGTCGAAACACGACAGCGCCCTGCCCCTGGTGATCACCCATGGTTGGCCCGGATCGGTGATTGAGTTTCACAAGGTGATCGGCCCCCTGACAGACCCGACGGCCCATGGCGGCAAAGCGGAAGACGCGTTCCATTTGGTGCTTCCGACGATCCCCGGCTATGGCTTTTCGGGCAAGCCCACCAAACCCGGTTGGACGGTGGAGAAAGTCGGCGAGGCGTGGGCTCAGTTGATGGCACGGCTGGGCTATGGCCGGTATGGCGCCCAAGGCGGCGATTGGGGGTCGGCCGTTACCACGGCCATCGGCGCGCAGGACCCGGATCATTGCGCGGGCATCCATATCAACATGGTTGCGGCGGCGCCCGACCCGGACACCATGAACGATCTGACGGAGAAAGAACAAGCCGCCCTCGCCAGCCTGCAGCATTATCAGGATTGGGATTCCGGCTATTCCAAGCAACAATCGACGCGGCCACAAACGCTGGGTTATGGGCTGGTGGATTCGCCTGCCGGCCAGTGCGCCTGGATCGTCGAGAAGTATTGGTCGTGGATGGATTGCGACGGTCATCCTGAGAATGTTCTCACCAAGGACGAACTGCTGGACAATTTGATGATGTATTGGCTGCCGGGCGCGGGCGCATCATCCGGCCGTCTTTATTGGCAAAGCTTCGGCAACTTCACGGCCGGCGAAGTGAAAGTGCCGACGGGCTGCAGCCTCTTCCCGAAAGAGATTTTCCGCGCCTCGCAACGCTGGGCCAAAAAGCGGTATACGGACATTCAATTCTGGAACGAGCACGATAAGGGCGGTCACTTCGCCGCCTTCGAACAACCGGACGCCTTTGTGGGCGACGTGCGGGCGTTCTTTGCGAAAGTGCGTTAACCGCCCGACACGGAATTGATCACCGTCACCCGGTCGCCGGGGGCCAGCGGCATGGTGAGCGGCTCTGCACGCCAAAACGCCTCATTCTTAAGAAAACGGATGTGACGGCGTACTTGGCCCGCCTCGTCGAAGAAATGGCGGTTCAGGCCCGGCTGGCGCGCTGCGATGTCCGCCAGCACCTCGCCCAAAGTGTTGCCGGTGCCGGTGATTTCCGCGACTCCGACCAAATTCGCCAACACCCGCGGCAGCTCGACGATGACCGGTTCGGGTGTCAATGGAAACTTTCCACGCAGAGCACTTTAGGCAGGCCGTCCGCCGCCAATTGCCAATGGTCGCCGCCATCCGGGCTTGCAAATACTTGCCCGGCGGAGGTGCCGAAATAAACACCGAAGTCTGCGCCCTGGTCGATGGCCATCGCGCCGCGCAAGATGCTGGTATAAAAGTCCGACGGCAGACCATCTTCGATCAAAACCCAATAGTCGCCGCCACTGTCGGAGCGGTAAAAGCCTCGATGGTCTTGGCGGTAAATCACATCCGCATTGTCCGGATCGTGGGCCAGGCCATGGACGCAATAGCCTTCATCCGAGGACACACCGTCATTGGCCGAGATCCAACTCTCCCCGCCATCGTCGGTCCGGAAGACACCGGCCGCCGATATGCCCACCCATCGGCGCTTAGGATTTTGGCTGTCGGTCAGAATGCTGTGACAACACAGCCCGCCGAAACCGGCGTTCCACCCCTCGCGGGAGGGATGATCGTTCAGCCCTTTTACCGGCTGCCAGCTTGCTCCCAGATCGTCGGACACGAACAGCCCCGCTTCGGACACACCGGCATAGAGCCGCTCGCCGTCGCAATGGAGCTTCCAGATCTGATCCACATAGCGCTGGGACGCACTCTTTTCCCCCATAGGGTCCATCGCGCCCATCAGCCGGTTATGCATGTCATTGCCACGCTCACCCGCCTCATAGCGCGGGCCGTTTTCCAGCGGCGTATATGTCTTGAAATCCTCTGTCACGACCAGGGTGCAGCCATATACATCGCTGGTCACCCCGATATAGAAACGGCCATCCGGCCCCTGGGTGGCGGCGGTGACCAGCCAGCCTTGCAGATCTAGGCCGTCATGGTGCCACGCGCCAGCGCCATTCCGGCGCAAGGCCACTGCTCCCTTACCCGTGCCAACGAAGACGACATCTCCCATGGTCCATCCTCCCGATCCGCGGTCATCGCAGTGTTTGCGAGTATAGCGCGCTGCGTTGTTATTTTTGTGGATTTTCCGGCTTTTGCTTGAATGCAAACCGGCTTTCCCGCCAAAGTACGGTCGAAGGAGACCTGGATGGCTTTGAAAATCATCGGCGCCGGCTTCGGCCGAACCGGAACCCTATCGCTGAAAGCAGCTTTGGAACAGTTGGGGTTTGATCCCTGCTATCACATGCATGAGGTGTTTTCGAACGACGGCTTTGTGGACTATTGGGGTGCCGCGGCCCGCAGCGATGCTATGGATTGGGACAAGGTCTTCGAGGGATATCAGGCCACGGTCGACTGGCCCGCCGCCACCTATTGGCGCGAGCTGGCGGATCACTTCCCCGACGCCAAGGTGCTGCTGAGCGTGCGCGAGCCCAGGGGCTGGTATAAGAGCGTGCGCAATACGATCTTCGGCGACGACAACCAGGCACGCTTTGCCAAGTTACCCGCCGACCATCCCCAACGCCTCATGGTCGACCGTATTTTCGAGACCACATTCGACGGCAAACTGACGGATGAAGATTATGCCATCGGCGTGTTCAACCGCCACACCGAGGAAGTGAAAGCCACCATCGCGCCGGAGCGCCTTCTGGTATATGAGACGGGCACAGGCTGGGAGCCGATTTGCGACTTTATGGGGCTGCCTGTTCCCGACACCCCCTATCCGCACTCCAACTCCACCGCCGACTTCCGCAAACATTTCCCCGCCAATCGAAAACCGCCGAGAAACGCCTCATGAGCCAAACCGCCCCCCGCGTCGACCAAATCAGCTTTCTCAATCCCACTATCCAAAGCGATCCGTACCCGGCCTATCACACATTGCGCGACGAGGCGCCGGTGTACCGCATGCCGGAAACCGGTTTCTACATGGTGACCCGCTATGAGGACGTGCGGGACGTGCTGCGCGACCCCCGGTCGTTTTCCAGCGATATCCGGGTGTTCGGCTCGCTGCAGGGGGAAGGCAGCAATGTGCAGCAGACCATGCTGAAGGAACGCGGCTGGGAGCATGTGCAAACCCTGCAACGCACCGATCCGCCGCGTCATTCGCGCTACCGGAAACTTTTGAACCAAGTGTTTACCGGCCCGCGCGTGGAAGCCTTGGCACCGCGCATTCGCCAGCTTGTTAACGAATTGGTGGACGGTTTCATCGACAAAGGGGAATGCGAATTCGTCAGCGAATTTGCCCTGCCCCTGCCCGGCATCATCATTGCCGAACAGATCGGCCTCGACCCGAAGGAAATTCTGACCTTCAAAAAATGGGCGGATGCCATGCTGGCCACGGCGCAAAACCCGCTCACGCCGGAACAGATCGCGCAAGTGACCGAGACCGAGCTGGAAGCGCAACACTATCTGGCCAAGGTGTTCGAGGACCGCCGCCAAAACCCGCGCGACGACATTATGTCGGGGCTGGTCAACGCAACCATCGACGACGAAGAACCCTATTCCATGCATGAGCTGCAAAACCTGATGCATCAGCTCATCACCGGCGGCTATGAAACCACCACCAGCGCGCTCAGCCATGGCATGTGGCTGCTGGTCCAGAACCCGGAGCTGGTGAAGGAATTGCGTAACGATGTGTCCCTGGTGGATAAATTCGTTGAAGAATCCTTGCGCTACAAAAGTCCGGTTCAAGGGCTGTTCCGGCAGACCACCCGTGACGTAGACCTGAGTGGAACGGTCATCCCCGCGGAGTCGGTGGTCATCGTGCGTTTCGCGGCCGCCAACCGGGACGACCGCCATTTCGACGACGCTGACGCCCTCGACATTCACCGCGAAAAACTAGGCACCCATGTGGCGTTCGGGGCCGGCGTTCACCGTTGCATTGGCGCGGTGCTGGCGCGCGAAGAGCTGCAAAGCGCCTATCGGGTTTTGGTGTCCCGCATGGACAACATTGAATTGGCGTCCCCGATGCCGGAACATCCCATCGAGCCCAGCATCTTTCTGTTCGCATTGAAAAAGCTTCACATAAAATTTGATAAACTTGCCTGAGTCGTTCGTTGCGTTGCGTTTTTTTCCCGTTATTCTTTCAAAAGGGGATTCAACCAAAGGACGAGGATGATGCGGCGCGCCCTTTTTGTCGTAGGGATGGTTGTGTGTGCGTTTGCCGGTTCCGGGGATTTTCTCTACGTGTCGAGTGCGGCGGCAGCGCCGCTGTTGCCGCTTCCCCCTGAACTGGCAGACAGATCACGGCCGCTGACCCTCGCAAAATACGGCCAATTCGGCCTGCGGTTGGTGGATTTGAACGACGCCCAACGCCGCCGCTTGGGGCGCAACACCGGGGCCGTGGTGGTCAAGGTGTTCGACAACACGCCCGCATTTTTCGCCAATATTTTGGTGGATGACGTGATCATCGCCATCAACGGCCAACCGGTAGGCACCGCAGCCGATGCGGTCGCCAAGCTGCGCGCGCTCGATCACACCGCGGGCCCCGCGACCGTCACGGTGCTCCGCCGCGGTCAACAAAAAACGATCACGGTGACATTCCGTTAGCGCGGTTGAACCTTGTGGCCCATCGCCCCCCTGCCTATGCTGAGGGTCCTCGTTTTGCCCAACCACAAGGACCGCCCCATGAAACTCGGTGCCGTTTTTCCGACCTGCGAAATTGGCAATGACCCCGCCGCCGTGCGCGACTTTGCGCAAACTGCAGAAGAACTCGGCTATTCGCATATCATCGCTTACGACCATGTGCTGGGCGCGATGCATGAGGGTCGCGAGCCGCCGCTTGCCGGTCCGTATACGGAGAAAGACGACTATCACGAACCCCTTACCCTGTTTTCCTTTATGGCCGGCGTTACCAGCACCATCGAATTCATGACCGGTGTCCTGATCCTGCCCCAGCGGCAAACCGCGCTGGTGGCAAAACAAGTCGCCGAAATTGACTATCTTTCCAGCGGGCGTTTACGGGTCGGTGTGGGCACCGGGTGGAACTTTGTGGAGTATGAAGCCCTGGGCACCGATTATGCCGACCGGGGCAAAAGGCTCGACGAACAGGTGGACGTGCTGCGCCAGCTATGGGCGGAACCGGTCTTGGATTATTCGGGCGAGTATCACCGCATTGACCGGGCCGGTATCAAACCCCTGCCGAAAAACCGCATTCCACTTTGGTTCGGCGGCTTTTCACCGCCTGCCTTGCGCCGTGCGGCCGCGAAAGGCGACGGCTTCGTTTTCGGTTCCAGCGCACCCATCATGCAGGGCTTGTGTCAGCAACTGACGGCTCTTCTCGACAAGCAGGACCGCGACCGGGAAACCTTCGGCATCGATGCGCTGATGGGATACGGCAACGGGCCCAATGACGGCTGGGCGCAAACCATGGAGACTTGGGAGAAGCTTGGCGCCACGCATTTCTCTATGCGCGCCATGTCGACCGGCGCCAAATTTACCGGTGATGTGGACCCCGGCTTCACCACCCCGCAGCAGCATATCGATGCGCTGGAAACGTTCATGAAAGAGGTAGCGTAGCCGGCCCCCTTACTCCGAGTGGTGACCCATCCTTAAAGCTCATAGTTTGGTACACACGGTCCTGGATTGCCCGGACTTGCGCCGGGCAACGACGGAATCCATAAACTGTCATCACCCGGCGAGCCAAGGCACTTCTATCAAGATAAAAGTGCCTGAGCTAGCGTCGTTCGCGTTTTCGCACGGCGAAGCGGTTCCCACTTCGTCTCGAAACGCTCTGGCGAGCCCGGGTGATCCATTGCCTCGCATTCCATTGGAATGCTCGCGACGACGATTCAGGCATGCTCGGAAACGTCCTAGATCTGTTTCCAGGCCAGGCCACGCCCAGATGCCATTCGCGTCATTCGAGCCAGACGTCCGGCACTATGCATTCTTAATCGTCAGCCCTGCATCCACAGGGATGACGGCGCCGTTGAGATAGCTCATCGCCGGCAGGCAGATGCTGAACGTCATGTGCGCAACTTCCTCCGGGTCCGCGTAGCGTACCAGCGGCACCCGGCGGCGCACGAACTTGGTCTTATGCTCTTCCGGGATTTCCTGAGTGATGCCGGTGCGCACGGCACCCGGACACACGCAGTTGACCGTGATGTTGCCTTCCTTGCCCAGATCGACCGCCAGACCGCGCGTCAAGCCCACCACGCCATGTTTGGCCACCGTATAGGGCGAGGCATAGGGCGTCGCCCCGAGCGCCTCGGTGGACGCAATGTTGACGATCCGCGCCGCGTCCGATTTGCGTAAATGGGGCAGACAGGCCCGGATCAACAGCACTTGTCCGGTCAACATGCCGTCGAGGGATTTGTGCCAGACGCTCTCATACTCGTCGCTGTCCACGGGGGCGCCGGCGGCAAAGCCCGCATTGTTGATTACATAATCCAGCTTGCCGAAATGATCGATCAGCTCGCCCACCACCCGTTGGATCGCGGCATTGTCGGACACGTCCAAGGTCCAGCCTCGCGCATCGCCGCCCGCGTCGCGGATTTCGCCGGTGACTTGGTCGATGCCCGCATCGTTGATGTCGGTCACCGCCACCCGCGCGCCTTCATCGGCGAAGAGATGGGCGGTAGCTCGGCCCATGCCGCTGGCCGCGCCGGTGATCAACACGACCCGGTCTTTCACCGAGCGGCTCAATTTAGTCAGACGTGTCATCCTGTTCCTCCTGAAGGGGTGCTTTGTGTCGGTGTGTCGTTACCGACAGCCTACCCTCAGGCGCCCAGAAGAGCCACCGCCCAGAACAGCGCGCAGGCCAAGCCTAGCTCACCGGCGCCGGTGACCAACCCGTAGGTGGGCACGCTGCCCTCGATCGCCATGGAGGCCACCCGTCCCGCGGCCATGCCGATAAGTGCGATGCCCAAAGCGGTCAGCAGACCGGTGGCGGCGGGCGTTGCCAGCACGGCCCACCAGGCCATGCCGGCCATCGCAATCCCGAAGCCGCCATAAACGGCGCGAACTTCGTTTGGCCCGCGATCCACATCGAGTGAGAAGCCCACCAGATCCGCAAAGCTGTCGGTCAGGAAAAGCGCCCATAGCCCCATGATGAGAAAAAACAGGGCGACGATGGAAACCAGAAGAAATGCCATGATGTTTTGTTTTCCTTTTTCGGCAACGGCGCAATAACCCGTGGGGTTACTTTAGGCGAACCAACCCCGCCGCTATGGGCCGTAGCCGCTATAGCGCCCTCAGATCATTATCCGCCACCCGTCAGCGCAGAGGCAATACAACGGCTCACCATGCTCTCCCATAGATTCGCCGATTAAATCGGCGAATGACGCCGTGGTGAATACCGTAATTTCCCAGTGTCATCCGCCGGCTTGACCGGCGGATCCAGATCAACCGGCAACGTCCTCATACAAATCTCTCCAGCCCGGATTCTCTTTTTCAATTAGCTCCATCTTCCAAACCTGCTTGTAGCGCTTCAATCTTTTTTCGCGTCGGATGGCAAATTCAATATTCTCAAAGGTTTCGAAGTAAACGAGCTGATCGACTCCATACCTGTTAGTAAACCCCGGTATGACCTTCTCCTTGTGCTGCCAAACACGCTTTATGAGATCGGTCGTAACACCAATGTAAAGAGTACCCCGTCTGCCTGACGCCAGAATGTAAACGTAGGAGGACATCGCGAACTCCAAGTGGATCCGCCGGTCAAGCCGGCGGATGACTCGGGGGTTTACCGCCGGCTCACAGCGTCACTTCGAGCCGCCGTCGATTTTGAGGATCGCGCCTGTGGTGTAACTCGCATGGTCGGAGGCCAGGTACAGCGCCGCGCCGACGATTTCCTCCGGCTCGCCGCCACGGTGCAGGGCGATGCTGTTCCGTGCGCGTTCCGCAAAGGCCTGCATGTCCCAAGCCTTGGAAATGTCCGTCAGGAACGGACCCGGCATAATGCAGTTCACCCGTACTTTCGGGCCGTAGGCGTCCGCCAGCGCCTCGGTCAGGGCATTCACGCCGGCCTTCGCGGCCGAGTAAGGCGCGACATCCTTCCGTGGACGGATGGCTGCCACGCTGGATACGTTGATAATCGCACCGCCGTCGCCCGCTGCCATGCGCTGGCCCACCAGTGCCCCCAAGCGAAACGTGCCTTTCAAATTCACGTCCATCACCTTGTCCCACAGGGCTTCCGGAATGTCGGCCAACGAGTCGTAGAGCGGAGACATGCCCGCATTGTTGATCAACACGTCAAGCTTGCCGAATTCGTTATAGACGGCATCGACCATAGCATCGCATTGGTCCCAATGGCCCACATGGCAAGCATAGGGGAAGGCCTTGCGGCCGAAAGCTTCCACTTCTTTGGCGGTTTCTTCGCAGCTTTCGATCTTGCGGCTGGAGATGGCAACGTCGGCGCCCGCTTCGGCAAATCCCAGCGCCATGCAACGGCCAAGCCCCCGGCTGCCCCCCGTGATCAAAACTTTCTTACCGGACATGTCGATGATGTTGCTTGCCATAGGGGCGT
>JANQMY010000399.1 GCA_028279895.1 Alphaproteobacteria bacterium | reverse complement strand
TCTGAAGACGCCGGTGCAGGCGTCTTCAGAATGAGCCAGGTAACGGGTTCGGAACAGGGCGGCGTCGTGAGCGATCCGAAATAGCGATAGTGAGTTTGTTCCCGTGGCAATAGGCTGGCGGGCCAAAAATTCACGCCCGGCACTTCCACTTCTTGACCGACTTGTCCGGGCATGGCGTCCACAATACTGCTGAGCGCCTTATTGGCGCCGCCTTGACGCACCATCAGGGCGAGCACCGCCAGGCCACCATCTTCGGCTTGGTGCACGAACTGCACTTCCATATCGAATGCGATGCCGTTCACCCGGTGCTCGCTCGGGGCGCGGAAATGAAAGTGCTGTAGCCGGTGAACCTTGCCTTCCAGTGTCAGCGTGCTGCCCGCGGGCGCATTACACTGCACGGTGTGTCCGTTGTTGACGATGCGTAACGGGCCGCTCACATAGTTGATGTTGATGGGCGGCAACTGGGCGCGAATGCTGCCCGCAAGGTCGATGGGCGATTGTTGCGTGCCCTCGCTGCAGACCGAATAGGCCGGATCGAGTTCTCCCCAATTTTCAGGTCCCTTGGCCCCGTCATAACCCCACGGCCCATCATGGCCGCTTTGCCCGTGAAGCGCCTGCCCCTGCTCGGTCAGGGTTTGTCCTTCATCACCAATAGTGCGAAACGGATCTTCCTGCGCGAAGGCCCGCGCAGACGCTGCGCACCCCGCCGCCCCTGCTGCCGCCTGCACCAAAAACTTTCGGCGATCGATCATGCCGCCTGGTTTCAACCTCATACTGGCCCCCCTAAGCTGACCTTTCCGGTCCCTTGGCCCTGACGCTCCAACCCCACTTTGGATCCCTGCTGCTTAGCATATTTGCGCCGCCCGTCTAGCCACCTCATGGCCACACCTCGGCCAAAAAACGCGCCAACAGGGCGTTGAAGGCGGCCGGTTGCTCCCAAAAAGGGCAATGTCCGGCGCCATCGATGAAGTGTGGGCCGCCGCCCCACAGTGTCTCCAGCCCGAGGCCTTGAATATAGGCATTGCTGACAAAGGGTTCGTCGCTGCCGTTGACGATCGCCAAGGGTACCGCCATGGCCGCCGCGATCGCCTTTTGGTCCGATGCCCCGCCGGCTCGTGCATCGGCGATCATAATGGCGCGGGCGCGCCCGTCTGTGCGTTTCACCGCATCCAGCAAGAAGGGCATGGGTGTGCGCCCCCAATTGGTGGCGGCATAGGCTTCGATTTCGCGCTCCTCCAGCCTTTCTTTGCCGGTGAGCGTCATATGCGGGTGGGGCAGGAAGGCGGTCGCCGCTTCTTTGGGATCGTGGGATAAGGGCGGCGTGCCCGTGATCATCAGGCCGGCAAGGCCCGGAAACAAGGGCGCCATCTCCAACCCGATATGGCCGCCCAAGGACCAACCCAACACCGCGGCCTCCGAGATCTCCAGCGCTTTCAGCACTTCAACCATCACGCCCGCATAGCCCTTCATGGTGTAGGTCCTATGGGGATCGAAGTTCGGTTCGAATTCGGGGTCGGACCCGCCATGGCCAGGCAGATCCACCGCGATCATGCGGTAGCGGTCCGTGAAGGGCGCCCCCATCTGGTGTTGGAAAATTTCCTTGCAGGCCGAATTGCCATGGATCAACAGCACCGCGGGCCCTGCATCTTGGCCCCGCTCCCAGATCGTTACATGCCCTGCCGACGTGCTTATTTTGTTTGTTGTCGTCATTTTTGATTGTTTTTTATATGACCGGCGATGGTAGTGCGGATTTTGTTGCAGGTCACTCTTTTGAACCATGTGCCGCGCCACCCGCCCGGGTACCGTATCCGGGTGGTTGGGAGGGGGAGCGGGTTGGCCAGGCCGCGCTCTCCGCTTTCCGGCATCGGAAAGCAGACCGCAAACAAACCCGCTGGTTCTGCTTGACCTTGCGCCCGAACCCGCGAAATATGCCGTCTTAGTTCCAAGGGGTGTCTGGCGAGCAGGCTGAGATACCACCGGGGCGACTCTGGACCCCCATCCTTCGAGACGGCGCTGCCGCGCCTCCTCAGGATGAAGCTTTATCTCGACCTCACCCTGAGGTGCGAGGCGAAGCCGAGCCTCGAAGGGTGAGCCGACAGAGTTTCTCACCGTGGGAACCCTTAGAACCTGATCCGGGTTATGCCGGCGGAGGGAAAAGGAACGCGTGGAAGTTTGCTTCCATCCATCCATACCCGCGCTGTTCGCGGCTTTCCGGATCTCCAACCGAATGACACCGTTAGGAGGTCCAGTATGAATGTTCATCAAAAAGCACCGAAGATGACGGTGACCACAGGGTCGCTGCCGGCTTCGCGCAAAATTTATGTCAACGGCGATCAGCACAAAGACGTCCGCGTGCCCATGCGCGAGATCAGCCTGCACGAAACGGCGAACGAGCCGCCGGTCGTAGTGTATGACACATCCGGACCGTACACGGACCCCGATGTGAACATCGATATCTATAAAGGCCTGGCGCCCTTGCGCCGCGAGTGGGTTTTGGCGCGCGGCGACGTGGAAGAATATGACGGCCGCGTGGTGAAGCCCGAAGACAATGGCAATGTCACCGGCGACAAGCTGGTCTCCGAATTCCCGAACCTGCGCAAACCCCTGCGGGCGAAGGACGGCAAAGCGGTCACGCAAATCGCCTATGCCCGCGCCGGCATCGTCACGCCGGAAATGGAATACATCGCCATCCGCGAAAATATCGCGCGCGAAAAAGCAAAAGACCTGGCCAAAGATGGGGAAAGCTTCGGCGCCGCCATCCCGGATTATGTGACGCCGGAATTCGTGCGCGATGAAGTGGCGCGCGGCCGGGCGATCATCCCGTCTAACATCAACCACCCGGAAACCGAACCGATGATCATTGGGCGGAACTTTCTGGTGAAGATCAACGCCAATATCGGCAATTCGGCGGTCACCTCCAGCGTGGCCGAAGAAGTGGACAAGATGGTGTGGTCCATCCGCTGGGGCGCCGACACGGTGATGGATTTGTCGACGGGGCGCAACATCCACAACATCCGCGAATGGATCATGCGCAACAGCCCCGTGCCCATCGGCACGGTGCCGATCTATCAGGCGCTGGAAAAAGTGGGCGGCGTGGCCGAGGATCTGAACTGGGAGGTCTTCCGCGATACGCTCATTGAACAGGCGGAGCAGGGTGTCGACTATTTCACGATCCATGCGGGCGTGCGGCTGCCCTACATC
>JANQMY010000392.1 GCA_028279895.1 Alphaproteobacteria bacterium | reverse complement strand
TCAATCCCGGATGTGCCGGTGTAGGCAACTTGAATTTCCGTGGGACTTACCAGCGTGAACGTGAATTCGGTTGAGTTCGACAGGTAAACGACCGTATCGGTCCCATTATTACCAGTAATCCCGTCGTTACCACGGCCACCGAACAAGGTGTTGTCGAAGGCGTTACCAATCAGCGTATCGTTCCCATCGCCCGCGTAGGCATGATGAAAAACTGAACCCACGCCAAGCGTTAGAGACGTAGCCGCGATTGTACTCGGCCCCGCACCGGTTAGGTCGATAACGAGGTTGCCCGATACCGCGGCCGCGTTGATTGTGTTGATCCCGGTTGTATCCGTAATGGTCTGGCGTGACGTATCTGACGATGCGAATGCCGCGTATTCATTGGTGAAGTAATACGTGGTGTCGTCAGAAAGCGGATCACCCCAGAGTCTAAGGCTCCAGCTATTGAGCGTACCACTGTCCTGGGTCAGCGTATCTTGGACACGTAAAGTCCATGTTCCCGCTCCGCTTTCGCCCCAGAACTCGGTACTGGAAAGCGTGAATGAAATATTGGCTGCCGGGACGCCGTCATCGCCTGCCTGCCCGTCAGATGGCGTCGTATCCGAGCCCGGCACAAGGCCGGGCTGCACGATGAGCTGGCTTTCGGTTCCGTCGGGCGAAATTAAAGTTACGACGAGATCGACCGGCGCCGTATCAGAGAGGTTAAGCGTGACTTCTACATGATCGATGTTTACGCCGGTCGGGATCGTGATCGTGTCCGTGATTGTCGACAAATCCGCGATTGTTGTGTTTGGGCTGCTGGATCCGGTGACAGACGTCTCGTTTGCCGATGTGCTCTGCAATGTCCAGGTTTCAGCAAGGCGCACCGCCGCCTCGGTATCGGTGAGTCCAAAGCCGTGCCAGCGGCTCGTGTGGAGGCCCCCTCCATTCCAGATCGTTGTGCCATTAATGTCCCAAGCTGAATGCGACGGTTGAATCTGAGTGGCGCTCAGGACAAAGATTTCCTGCACATCCCGCCAACCGAGGCCGGGGTTGGCTTCGAGTAACAGGGCGGCAATTCCCGCACCGATGGGAGAGGAAAAGGATGTGCCGCTAATGGACACGGTATTTCCTGTTACGTAACCGTCTGTTCCCGTGCGGTCGGTCGTGACGATGCCCTGTCCGGGGAGTACGACAAACACAGGGGCGCCAGGCGTGCTAAAACTGGTGAGGTTACCCGACGAATCCATCGCGCCGACAGGAATCGTAAACCGGGAGTTCAGGAGATTGTGGTAGTTGGCGTCTTGTCCATGATCGCCGTCATTTCCCGATGAAAAGACGACAACTGTGCCAAGTCCACCCCGCCCATTGTCGGCGAGATTCTCCAATGCGGCGCCAAGGCCGCTGAAGGCCGGATTATTGAAGTCATCCGAGTTCTGAAAAAAGCCGCCATAGCCCCAGGAGTTGTTCAGCACGTCAAAGCCGTTGGCGACAGCGTGATTAAAAAGGTCTTGGGGCTGATCCGGTCCGTCGTTGGACTCAAAGCCCATTCTCAAACCAGCAATTGTGGCACCGAACGCAACTCCCACAACATCAATGCTATTCTGCGCTGCGCCGATAACACCTGCCACGGCTGTTCCGTGATTATCGTCGACGTTGACCGGTGCAGCATTATTGTCATTTTGGTCTTCATCGCGATCGATTGAGGTATTGTAATTCGCAGTTAGATCGGGATGCGTATACTGTACGCCATCATCGACTACACCGACGATGACGCCCGCGCCGGTGTAATCGTCCCAAACACTGAGAATGTTTATGTCCGGGTTTGAGCCCGTGTTGTTCAAATGCCATTGCGATGAGAAGAGCGGATCGGTCGGGGTCAGTAACGGGATAGCCGTCGGCCATCCAAAGGAGAAATCATGTGCGATTTCATCCAGCCGCTTGATGCTGCCTTGAATGACAAATGATGAATTCTTCATGGGCGTACCGTCATAAAATTTCATCCGGGCACGTCCAAATATGCAAGCGCCCGCCCAGCCAGCGCCCCAAACGAGGCATTCCCTATCATTCCGCGAGAGTGTGAATCAGACCCTATTGCGCTTCAATGTATTTGTGCACATTTCGCGTCAAATCGCCCCGATGCGGCGTACCTGCAACGCACGAGGAGAAACAGGCGCCAAGCGCTCCTTCCTCATTCTTCACATGAGTTAGCGCCTTTACCATATAACGCATTGAATTGTTGGGTATATTCAGCGAGACTGCCTGCCCGGACCGCATCGCGCAGCTCAGCCATCAATGTCTGATAGAAGGCAAGGTTGTGCCAGGTGAGCAGCACCGAAGCCAAAATCTCACCTGACTTCACGAGATGGTGAAGATAAGCGCGGCTGTAATCACGGCTTGCCGGGCAAGTGCTGGTCTCGTCGATGGGGCGGGGATCGTCCGCATGGCGCGCATTTTTGAGGTTTAGCGGCCCTTCCCGCGTGAAGGCTTGCCCGTTCCGGCCCGAGCGTGTCGGCAGCACGCAATCGAACATATCAATGCCCCGCTCCACCGCGCCGATGATATCGCCCGGTTTACCGACGCCCATCAGATAGCGGGGCTGATCCGCGGGAAGTGCCGGCACCGTTTCATCGAGAACGCCAAGCATTGTTTCTTGCCCCTCGCCCACGGCAAGTCCGCCGACCGCGTATCCGTCAAAGTCGATTTCTTTGAGCGCGTCCGCGGAACGCTGCCGCAACTCGGGGTAAATGCCACCTTGCACAATCCCGAACAAAGCGCGACCGCCTTCCGGCTTGAACGTAGCCTTCGATCGCTCCGCCCAACGCATGGAAAGCTCCATGGACGCACGGGCCTCGTCTTCGGTGACAGGGAACGGTGTGCATTCGTCGAACGCCATGGTGATGTCCGCGCCGAGCAGCGCTTGAATCTCAATCGCCCGTTCAGGCGTCAGCATGTGCTCGCTGCCATCGATATGAGACTGAAAGCGGACGCCTTCTTCCGAGAGTTTCCTTAAGCGCGCAAGCGACATGACTTGAAAGCCACCTGAGTCCGTAAGGATCGGGCCCGGCCAATTCATAAACTTGTGTAAGCCACCAAGCCGTGCAATGCGCTCTGCCCCTGGACGAAGCATCAGGTGATAGGTGTTGCCCAGGACAACATCAGCGCCGGTGGCGGCGACCATCTCCGGCAACATTGCTTTCACCGTTGCGCCAGTGCCCACGGGCATGAAAGCAGGCGTTGCGATCTCGCCGCGCAGGGTCGTGATAACCCCGGTGCGGGCCGCGCCATCGGTTGCGGCGATGTCAAACCCGAACCCACTCATTTCCTGGCCTCCGGCCACAGCAGACACGCATCGCCATAGGAATAGAAACGATAGCCGTTCGCAATGGCGTGTACATAAGCAGCTTTCATCGTATCGAGCCCCGCAAAAGCGCTTACAAGCATAAACAGCGTCGAGCGCGGCAGGTGAAAATTCGTGAGCAGGCCGTCGATGCTGCGAAACCGGTAGCCAGGCGTGATGAAAATGTCCGTCTCCCCTTCAAAGGGCTCGATCATACCGGCGGGGCCGGCGGCGCTCTCTAGCAAGCGGAGTGAGGTCGTTCCGACCGCGATGATGCGACCGCCGGCTTTTCGCCGCTCGTTGAGCGCAGTAGCGGTTTGTGGGGTAATGCGCCCCCATTCGGCGTGCATCTTGTGATCTTCCGTAAGGTCACTCTTGACCGGAAGAAACGTCCCTGCCCCCACATGCAGTATCACTTCTTCGATGGCGATATCGCGCTCCTTAAGACCCTCGATTAGCGCAGGCGTGAAGTGCAGGCCCGCTGTCGGCGCGGCGACCGATCCTTCCTCTTCGGCAAACACGGTCTGGTAGTCGTCCCGGTCCTGATCATCGACCCCGCGCTTTGACGCGATATAGGGGGGTAGCGGCATCTCCCCGGCACGTTCAATGGCGCGGTCGAGGTCGTCCCCCGCGCAGTTGAAATCGAGCGTGATCTCCCCGCCCTCACCCTTTTGCAGTACCGTTGCCGTGAGCCCGTGGGCAAACTCGATCCGGTCGCCTTCCGCGAGCCGCTTGCCCGGCTTTGCGAATGCCGTCCAGGTGGAAGGCCCCACGGGCTTGTGCAATGTGGCTTCGA
>JANQMY010000332.1 GCA_028279895.1 Alphaproteobacteria bacterium | reverse complement strand
TAATGGAGATGTAATGGAAGAACAAATACACCACTGAGTCTCTTCATCAGAATTCTTACGTACTTTAGCTACACACAAGTAGCAACTAACCTTCTTTCTTCTGCTGTTGTGCACCCACATATTCGAACATCTTCCGCAGCCGGATGGCTTCATCCTGCGTGCGGACTTTCGCCGTCGGGCCGACCGGGATGTCGATCACCAGATGTGTGGACCCGGCCGCGATCTTTTTGGACAGGATCGACGCCACCATCTGCTCGCGCGTGTCGATAGATAACGGCCGTTCCACGGATATCAAAACATCGTCGGCGGGCGACAGGTTGACATGCCCGCCCCAGACGATGCAGCCGTTCTCCGCTTCGACCACACGTCTCATTGCGTCAGCCGTCAAGTCCACATTCGCCAGAACTTCCATTGTGTCGGCCGTACCGGCGGGCGAGGTGATCGCCCGCGACGAGGTTTTCGGAATCGGTAAACCATGTGCTGCGACGATGGGAACCACGATCATTGACGTGCGGTTGCCGGGAATGCCGCCAATGCAGTGCTTGTCCGGCACCACGGGACGATCCCAATGCAACCGGTTGCCGACCTTTGACATCGCACGGGTCAAACTCATCATCTCGTCCGTTGTCAGGAAACTCGCCGATGAAATCAGAAAGGCGGTGATCTCCATGGGGGAGTACCGGTGCGCCGCAATATCGCGGATGATGGCGTCGATCTGATCCGTCGAAAGCGTCCGCCCCTTTATCTTGGCCCGCACCGCATCCAGGCTGCGGGGCGGTGTGGCTTGAGCGATGCTCACCAGGCTTCCTTCCGGCTGGCCGAAGCGCCGAAAGGCCTGTTTACCTAGGGCCAACTCGTCTGGCTCCACCAAGCCGTTGTCCTCGGCAATCATGAGGGTGGCCAAGATCTGCTGAGGCCCGCACGACACTTCGATTTTGCGCAGCGCTCTGAATTCTTCCGCGCGATAGACGCGACAGCCAGCGGAAAGAACCGCCATATTTTCTGGATATGAATCAAGGCCGATACGGCGGAGCTTCAGCATAGTGCCTCGTGTAGGGTCGCGACCTCATCAAAGGGCAGCGGCCGGCTGACGTATTTGAGCTGGGTCAAAGGACCTGTCGCAGGATAGCCGATAATTGTCGTCAAAAATGGGGACGCCATGTGTTTTTCAGCGGCAGCCAGCTTCGCCGTCGCCGGCGTGGCCGGCATCACCGGGTTGGCGACATTGAGACTGATCCGTCGTCGTGAAGAAGCGATGTTGGCCGCCTTCCCGATGATTTTTGCCTCGCAACAGGCCGTGGAAGGGGCGCTTTGGCTTCAACTGAACGGGCCGGCCAGTTGCTTGCTGACCAATGTTTTCATCGTTTACGCGGAAGTCTTGTGGCCCATCATCGCCCCGTTGGGGTTGATGTTAGTGGAGCCCGGCAAGACAAGACGAAGAGTCATGCAGGGGTTGCTGGGCGGTGGCATTTTTCTTGCCATTTATCTGGGCGCAAAAATCGTTGCGAGCCCGTATGAAGTGTCCGCGGCCACGGCTCAACTGCGGTACGAGAATGGCTTGCACTATCCTTGGGCCATCTATCCCGTCTATCTGGCCGTAACCTGCGGGCCCTTCTTGTTGTCGAGTCATGTCCCGCTCAGGCAATTGGGTATCTTGCTGGTGATTGGATTTGGGATGTCGGCTTACTTTTATCGGTATGTCTTTATATCTGTCTGGTGCTTCTTTGCGGCGGGGGCGAGCGTTCTGGTCTTTCGGTATTTCGCCTTGTCGGCAAGTGTCGAGACCTCGATCGGATCTGGAGATTTGACGCCGCGCGGCCGTTAGCCCAGCAAAAAGCCGGACAGGCTCGACATGCTGAACAAGAGGATCGCCAATGCGATGATGAGGGCGGCCGCAATCATGAAGAGGCGATGAGCGGTTGTGGTCGGTCGGTCATGCTGCTTCTGACGGGTGATTTGGTGCCTCACACTTCTGCCCGCCGAATTCAGATCAGCGTTTCATCGAGTGGAAACTCTTGAGCGTTGGACTGAAGCCGGTTCATCACGGCGCGCTCGATCGATTGCATATAATGAGAAACCGCCTCGTTGGCGGAAAGTGACTCCTCGTGAACCGTTTCCCATCCGCCATCGGATTCGCGATGCAACTCGACGACCCACAGATGGCCCGTGTTCCGCGCGCGTAAGATCGCCGTTTCAGAGGCACTTGTGCCGTGATGTGCGATGATGCGATGGCTCGGAAACGATCGTTGCAGCGCATTCAGATTCATCATGATCTGTGTTCCCGTTGAGGCCTGCGTCCAATGACACTTTGTCAAATTTCGGCGTCGGGAAAGTTGATGGCGATCAAGAAGCCGGTTCTTTTGTACCCATTTTGACAGTATCCACAGAGCGGTTGGCAAGATCGAGAGCACGCTGTTGAAGCGTTTCAATATCGGTGTCCGACGCCAAGACCGACCACGCCATCGGACCGATGTCGTAGCCGAGTTGCTTTTCCACAACCGTTTCGGTTGCGTTCGACGCGTCGCCATGGCGGTGGCGAACCCGATCCTTCAACACCGGTGCCGGTGCTTCCAGCCAGATCCCCGTAAACGGTGCGCCGGTCTCGTCGGCCACATGGTCAAGCGCGCGGCGTTCTTCCGGACGCGCGAAGACCGCATCCGCGATTACGCTGTGCCCGGCCAGAAGCGCCGTTGTGGCTTGCATCCGGATGGCGTCATAGACCCGAGCGTTCAAATCGGCCGTGTAGGCGTTGTCGCCCAGCCGTTCTGTCTCGGCCACACCGAGCAGCGATTTTCTCAACACATCGCTGCGCAGGTGCAGTGCGCCCGGTGCGCGCCCGATGTGGGGGGCCACGGCCCTGCCTAGGGTGGACTTGCCGGTGCCCGACAGGCCACCCACCGCCACGAGTTGCGCTGGACGCGGTGCGAGAAACTGTTCCGCGAAGGAGAAGTATTTTTCCGCCTGATCCGGATCGTTCTGCGCGGCAGCGATTTTCGATCGGATAGCTGCCCGCATGGAAAGAAACAGGGGCAGGGTGGTCAAGCCCGAACGGTCTCCCGTGCGCGCCACATACCGGTTGAGGACCAGATTGGCCGACGCAAAGTAGTCGCGCTCCCACAAATCCATGATCAGAAAGGCAAGATCGTAGAAAACGTCCGTACGCGCCATATCGTCGTCGAACTCAAGGGCATCGAACAGGGTAGGGATGCCGTCGAGACACACAATATTCGCCAAGTGCAGATCGCCGTGGCAATGGCGCACAAACCCGTCCCGTTGACGTTCTTCGATTGTGGAGGCCAAGCGCGCGATCCACTCATGGCTGTTGCGATGAAGCGCGGCAACACGGTCTTGTGCGAACAGGCTCGGGAATTCGTCGAAAGCCTCGGTATTTTGATCGACAATCAGCTTGACGGCGGGCAGGAATGCGGGGCCGTTGGGTAGTCGTTCCGCTTTCTCGTGAAACTCTCCAATGCGGTCTGCGAGGACCTTGAGGTGCGTGTCGGTCAACGCCTGTCGCTCGGCAAGATGATCCAGCTGCAAGTCTTCGTCAAAGCGGCGCATATCGACACCCCATTCCACCACCATGGCGTCGTCCGGCGGTGTTTCCCCGGTCTGCAAGACGAACGAGCCGTCGCCAAAGCGGCAAATGCAGCATACGCCGACATAAAGATCGGGGGCGGTGCGGCGATTCAAGGTGATCTCGTTCCGGCACACAGCATGACGCTTCTCCAAGGTGGAGAAATCCATATAAGGATATCGCACCGCGCGCTTGATCTTGATGACCCGCCGCCCTGCCAAAAAAAGCATGGCGCCGTAGGTATCGATCCGGTCCACCGGACCGTCCCATCCCGGATATGCGCTCGGCGAGGACAAGAAGGCTTCAACCGCCGACTGGTCTTCCACCAGGTGGGAATTCTGCGCCATCGACGCGCTTGACGGGGCACTCATAACTCGACCTCTCGGACACCGCCTATAGCGTTTTCGTAGAGGTTGAAGGCCGATCGTTCCTTGATGTGGGTCAACGATGGTTGGCCGCAAGCGGCCGGCCGGCTTTAGCTGCCGGTGGGCGAGCGCTCGCCATCTCTTTCGTCGGGAGTGGCGAAAAGGTCGTCCTCAAGCAGTATGTCGTAGACTTTCGCAGCACCGCCGGTCAGCGGGTGATCGAAGATCTCCGCCACATCGTTCTCCTGTGCGAGCCGCAAGGCCACACGTTCCAATTCAGCAGGCATGGGGTTAAGACTGATGATTTCTACAATAGTATGATCACTTACCGGCCCGAAAAGCCGCGTGATAAAAGTGTGGTCAACTGAGTTGCTCATGTCTTCTGTATACGGTCCTACCCGTTTGGCATTTTGATCGCGATCAAACTTTAACGCATAGGCCACGAGATGCCTGTGAAGAGGTCGTCAGTATGGAAAAAATGAAGGCAATGGTGTTGCACGCTCCGCGTGCACCTCTGATGCTTGAGGAAAGGGATCTACCAAAGCCAATGGCCGGTCAGATCCTTGTTCGCGTGTCGGCCTGTGCCGTGTGCCGAACCGATTTGCATGTGGTGGACGGAGATCTGACCGAGCCTAAACTTCCGTTGGTCCCGGGCCATGAAATTATCGGACAGGTTACGGAACTGGGCGACGGCACCATCGGTTTCAATCGGGGCGATAGGGTCGGTGTCCCTTGGCTCGGGTATACGTGCGGGGAATGCCAGTTTTGCGTGTCAGACCAGGAGAACCTTTGTCCGGAAGCACAGTTCACCGGCTACTCGATTGACGGCGGCTTTGCCGAGTTTACGGTGGCCGATGCCCGGTTCTGCTTTCCTATCCCGGACGCCTATTCCGATCATGACGCAGCGCCGCTGATGTGTGCCGGCCTGATCGGCTACCGCTCTCTGCGGGCCGCGGGCAAGGCGCGTCGCTTGGGTCTTTACGGCTTCGGCGCAGCCGCGCATGTCATTGCGCAAGTCGCGGTCCATCAAGGGCGTGACGTGTTCGCCTTCACAAAGCCGGGGGACAATGCCGGTCAAGAATTTGCAAAGCGGCTCGGCGCCGAGTGGGCCGGTGGCAGCGATTCATCCCCGCGGAAACTTCTCGATGCGGCCATCATCTTTGCCCCTGTGGGCGCCTTGGTGCCGGCAGCACTGCGGGCCGTTAACAAAGGTGGAACGGTCGTTTGTGCGGGTATCCATATGAGCGATATTCCAAGCTTTCCGTACAAAGATTTGTGGGAAGAACGGCAGATCAAATCGGTTGCCAATCTCACTCGGCAGGACGGGCTTGAGTTTTTGAAGGTCGCGCCGGCTGTTCCCGTCAAAACTTCCACGCATCTTTATCCCTTGGAACATGCCAATCAGGCGCTGGATGATTTGCGGCAGGGCCGTTTTGAGGGCGCGGCCGTGCTGACGACCGGTACTTAACCGTTCCGGCCCATACTTGACCGGCATCAAAGTATTCGCATCGGCTTCCGTTAGGTTCACCGGCACCCGGGGCGCATTGACTTGCCTCACCGTCGGCAGCGTAACGGCACCACCGGGGTTCATTCATTGATATACAGTGGATCGGCATGCCGGTTTAACCGACAGATTCGGCCTCTTTGGCGTGTTGTGCCAAACGATCCTCAACAACTGGGAGTAAGAGCCTCTATGGCGTCCGATATTATCGAAAAAATGATCTTTGTACTCAGTAAAGCTCAAGACTTAACCGTGGCGACGATGCGGCCGGACGGCTATCCGCAATCGACGACGGTGATTTTTATTTCAGACGGCACGGAGGTTTTCTTCGTGTGCAATAAGGACAGCCAAAAGGCGGCGAATATGGAAGCCAACGACAAAGTCTCATATGCTGCCACGCTGCCTTATGACAATTGGGAAGAGATCGAGGGTGTCTCTGTCGGCGGTCATGCTGTGCGAATGACCGATGCGTCGGAACTGAATCGCGTCGGCGAACTCATGGTCAGTAAGTATCCACAAGTCACCAATTATCTCGCCGAGGGGGCGGGGGAGCAGGTTGCCATCTACAAGATCACGCCAGTGGCCGCATCGATTCTGAACTACGCGCAAGGCTTTGGACACACGGACAATCTCGATTTCTTATGATTGTGCGTCCGGCAATCTGTTAGGGGCGCGCTATGACCCGAACGCCATCCACCACGCGGTCGCTTGGATGCACGATGACCACGTCGCCTTCGGATATCCCGTCGCTAACCTCGGCCTCCAGATCGTTGAGTTTACCCAATACCACTTTCGTTTCTTGGGCACGGCCCTCGGCGACAAGGAAGACCGCCCATTCGTTTTCGATGCGGAAGAGGGCGCTCAACGGGACTTTGACAGCATCATCCGTCTCCCACGTAATGATCGATGCGTCGATTTGGTAAGCATGACCCAATTGCGCCCACGCTTCTTGCGGGTCCACAAAGTCGACAATGACATTGACGCGTTGTTCCTCGATCCCCAGGGCGCTTACCTTGGTGAAGGCGAAGGGCTCTACCCGCCGTACCCGTCCTTGCAGGTCGCCGTCGCCGCCCCAATCGTGAATGATGACCTTGGAACCTTCTCGTACCTGAACCGCATCTGTTGACAACAGATCGACGACGATCTCCAGATTGGTGGGATCGCCGATTTCGATGAGCGGCTCTCCCGCTGTGACCACGCTTTCGCTCTCATGAAACAGCCGCAACACACGTCCGTCGACCGGGGCCGTCACCGGCAGGCAGCATTTTTTATTTTGTGGATTTTCGGTCACTTCTTGATCGCCCTCGCCGAGCGAGGCGGTTGCCTCGGACATTTGCTGCAGTGGTTCGATCAACGAAGCGCGCGCCGTTTCCAATTCGAACTCACGCATTTTGAAGGCAGCCGTAGCTGTTTCCAGTTGCGCTTGGCGCACTTGTGCTTCGGCGCGCAGGCGGTCAATACGGCTTGCGGATATGGTGCCGTTTTCGAAAAGCGTTTCGTTTCGTTTTAGTTCCGCAACCGCTAGGTCCAGCTCGGCCTGGGCGCGGGTGACTTCCGCGGATGCCAGGTGACTTGCTTCTTCGGCCGCCTTAACCACCGCTTCCGCTTGGGCGCGGGTGCGAATGTCCAGTAGATTGGGGTCGATCGGTTCGATAGAAGCAAGAATGGTTTTGTCGCGTTCCACCACATCGCCGACATCCGCATCGATGCGCATGGCGCGGCCGGAAAACGGTGCGGACAAAACGTAAACTTCTTTGACGCGGGTTTCGCCTTCTTCGTCGATGGTCACGGCCATATGGCCACGTTCGATCGTGGTAAAGTCTGCGGGGATCGCCTGGGGCCAAAACGCAATCGTAAGGGCCAGCGTCAAAATGATTACAACACCCGCAATGGCGAATTCGCGCCGGCGGGCAGGGGTAAAAAAGCTGGAGTCGTTGTCGGTCATTCGCGTGTCTTCAATACAGCTATAAGATCGAGATTGTGGATGCGCCGGCCGACAATCAGGCAGGACACGGCGGTGGCGGAAATGACCACCAGCATGGCCGTGCCGTATGTGGACCGGTCGACGACGAGTGGAATTCTATAAAGATCGGTCTGCAGCCCCTGCGCCAACAGGGCCGCGAGTCCATATCCAAAAAGGCAGCCGATCGGCAGCGACACGGTCATCAACAGCACCAATTCACCCAGCAGAATATAGGACACTTCTCCACGAGTGAAGCCGAGCACTCGAAGGGACGCAAGTTCCCGGCCCCGTTCGGAAAGAGCAATCCGTGCACTGTTGTAAATCACGCCGAAGGCAATTAGCGATCCAAAAAAGATGTAAAAACCCAGAGCTTGCGATGTGTTTTCGGCAATCGTTTCGTTGAAAGACCGCATGGCTGTGCTGCGCAGGAATATGCTGGCGATGAGAGGTGTGTTTTTGATTTCCTCATACAAGGCCGGCAGCTGCGTATCGTCCAGAAGTACAGCGGCAGTGGTGGCGGAAGGGCGTTCGCCGAGTATGCGGTTGAGAGTTTCCAGATCTATATAGGCGCTGGAACCGACATATTCTTCGACCACCACGGCAACAGGCAACTGCAGGGTGGGCCGCCGTCCTTCTTTTACTTCAACGGTCAGGATATCGCCCGGTTCGGCGGCCAGGTTGTCGGCAAGCCGGGTCGAGATCACCAGGCCCTCGGAAACGATGTCGACTTTCTTCAGATCCACGTCGAGAAGCTGGTGAAGATCGGCGTCTTTCGGCACGCCGGTAATCGACAAAAGCTCGGACAGGTGTTTGTGCCGAAGCCGAACCGGCACGTCGCGGCTGGGCTCCACCGCAATGACGCCGGGCATGCGCGCAACCTCTTGCAATACGTTGCTGGAGCGTGCGTCAACGAAGCTGATGGCCGCATCCTGCCGATTGGACTGATAGTAGAAGACGTCGATCATCTGGTCCAATGCGTCTAGACCGAACATTGTCGCGACCATCAAACCGCAAGATGCGGCCAAGCCGAGGCTTGTCAGGCCGGACCTTACCGGCCAGCGGAATATGTTGCGCATGATAATACGCGTCGGTTCGGTCAGATATCGTTGCAGCCCCCAACGCTCCAGCAGCGACTTGTGATAGCTGGGGGGCGGGGCCGGAGACATTGCGACGGCCGGTGGCAAACGCATCGCCTGCCACACGGTCTGTGCCGTGCCCAAAATGACGGTGCCGACGGTGACCAATACACCCAGCGCAAAAATAGATAGATCAAGCCGGTAATAGAGGAATGGGAAATTGAGCAACTCCGTATACTGAGAGGTCATCCAACGGCCCATCCACCATCCGAACAGAATGCCGAAAAGCACACCGAAGGCGGACAAGACGAGTACGAACTTCAAATAGTGCCAGCCCACAATCCAGTTCGAGTACCCGAAGGCTTTTAGCAGACCGATTTGCTCACGCTCCGTCTTGATGAGGCGCCCGATCACCACTTGCAACAGGAATGCGGCGACGCCTAAAAAAATCGGCGGCATGATGCTACCCATCGCGCGCAACTGATCCATCTCGCCGCGCACAAAAGAATCGGACATATGATCCTCGCGGCCGAAGGAGCCGGTGCCCCCGTACGGTTCGATCAAAGTGTCCAGGCGGTCAATGATATCCTGTTCATTCGCGCCCCGCATCAGCGACAGGGTCACATCGTTGAAGGATTCCTTCAGGTCGAACGCCGCTTCCAAGGCCTCGCGCCCCATCCACATGATTCCGAATGTACGGTCGTCGGGGAGGAATTGGCCCGGTCCCAAGGCGTAAATGAATTCCGGGGATTGGGCGATTCCGACAATCGTCAGGGTGCGTTTCTTGCCGTTGATCGTCGCACCGATCTTGTCGCCCAGCTCATATTCGTTGGCTTCGGCGGATTTGACGCTGACGATCACCTCATCCGGTTTGTCGGGCAGCACCCAGCGTCCCTGGCGCAATGTCATGTGATTGAGAACGGGTTCGCTGCGCTCCGGGACCGACACTAAGCGCCCGACCGATGGTTCGGGAATGTTCGGAATATCGATGGTGACGTCCTTGACGATACGTGTTGCAACCCGCGCCACGCCCGGAATGTTCTCGATGTCTCGCGCCAGACGCTCCGGTGCGCGTTTTAGGGGGGCGAAGACATCGGCAAAGCGATAGCGGTCGTAATAGGTTTCCCGCGTCTCCTGTAACGAGACCAAGGTGCCGAAAGCCATGACCACCGTTGCCACACCGCAGCCGATCACCAGTGCGATCGCCAGGGCCTGACTTTTGATGCGCCATAAGTCGCGCAGCAACTTCTTCGACAATGGAGAGATCAGCGGCGTCACCATGCGATCTCCTGGGCGGTCAGGCGGGATTCATTCACGTCGATACGCGTGATTTGTCCGTCACCGAACCAAATCACCCGGTCGGCCATTTGGGCAATCACTTGGTTGTGGGTGATGAGAGCCGTGGTCGTCCCCAGTTCGCGGTTGACTTTGTCGATGGCCTCCAAGACAAGCGTGCCGGTTTTGCTATCGAGCGCGCCTGTGGGTTCGTCGCACAGCAAGACCTCGGGGCGTTTCGCAATGGCCCGCGCAATGGCGACGCGCTGTTGCTCCCCGCCGGAGAGTTGTGCCGGAAAGTGGTCCATGCGTTTGTCCAGCCCGACAATGGCCAGAGCATCTTCGGCAGACATGGGGTGTGTGGCAATCTCGGTCACCAGCGCCACGTTTTCACGCGCGGTGAGGCTTGGGATGAGATTGTAGAACTGGAAAACGAAGCCCACGCGATGGCGGCGGAACTTTGTTAGGCCACGTTCGGTCATGCGGGTGAGGTCAAGGTCTTTGAAGTGAACCTCGCCTGCTGTCGGCACGTCGAGCCCGCCGAGAATGTTCAACAAAGTGGATTTGCCGCTGCCGGACGGGCCGAGCAACACGGCCATTTCGCCTTCGTAAAGGTCAAGATCGACACCGCGCAGAGCATGCACTTCCACTTCACCGGTGCGGTAGACCTTTGTGATCCCGCGCGTGCTGAAAACGGATCGGGGGGTGGTTGGTTCTGGTGCCGGTTCGGACATGGGTGGGGGTGTTCTCCTGCCTTTCCGCAAAGGCGGGTCCAGAAGGCTGTCTGGGTATGCCTTAGGGCGCCAGTTTTAAAGGTTCGAAAAGCCTGAGAATCTGTTCCTGACCACTCTGTTCCTTGATGTGAATGGCTTCAATGCCGGCGCCGGATTCCTGCACCTCGATTTCAGTGGCATCGCCGATGCGGTGATTGAGCCCCGGCATCATCACTTCCACATTATTGTCTTTCGGGTCGTAGGAAATGCCCAATAGCGGCAGGTTGGCGGTCTCGCGCTGATCGCCCAACGACATGGCTTCCACGTCGATCTCGATACGCTTTCCTTCCAGGCTTTTGGTTACCGTATTGAAGTAAGCGGTCCACTCTTCTTTCTTCAGAGTGCGTAGGGTCATGGCACACCTCCAGGAGGACGCTCTCGCCGCGGGCGAGACTGGCGGGCATTATGGGTGGCCCGCTAGTTTCTGGAATTGATCGGTGTCAATCGTGTGAAGGGCGGCCGCTGCGCCGGCGGCAAAGGGGATTACTGGTCGCCTTCTTCCTCGGGCTCCAGATCGACGCTCACCTGGTACTCGTCGTCGAAGTCATCGGATTCCACATCCACTTCAACGTCTTCGTCGAGCTGGTCTTCCATCGTATCTTCAAGGGAGTCGAGGGATTGCCCGCCGCTTTCAATACCGGCCGCAGCGTTCTGGGCCGGCATCGGCGTCCGCGGACCGAGCAGCGCGCCGGCGGCAAAGGCGGCGCCAAGGCCAATGATGATCAAAACTGCAAGTGTCGTTCGGGACATTCGTTACGCCGACTCTTTATCAACGCGGCAATCCTATACCTGTGCGGATTGCACCGCCATACCTGCAATAGAAGGATCCATCGTTCATCGGGATCACATCCCTCCATCAAGGCCATAATATGTCCTTCCTGAATGGCAGATGTACGGGGCTGAGCCGGTTATGGTGAACGAAACCTAAATCGGAGCCGGCTTCTAGGCGAAAGGCGGGCTAAAGCCGCAGCAAATCGGCATTTCCGCCGGAGGCCATGGTGTTGACCGAGCGCGTTTTTTCTGTGGCGAATCGCGGCAGATAGTGTGGGCCGCCGGCTTTCGGGCCCGTCCCGGACAAGCCTTGGCCGCCGAAAGGCTGCACGCCCACCACGGCGCCGACCATGTTGCGGTTCACATAGGTGTTCCCCACCGGCGCGTCGCGGAACAACATGTCCGCGTGGGATTCGATTCGCGAATGAATGCCGAATGTAAGGCCGAAACCGGTGGCGCGGGCCTCTTCTAGATGACGGGGCAGATCGTCCGTGCCATAGCGCACCACATGCAAAAGCGGACCGAAATTTTCGCCCTCAAGTTCCGAGATCGAACCGATTTCGAACAGATGGGGCAAGATGAAGGTACCGGCATCACAGACGTCGGTGGAGCGCGCCTGATGCGCAAAAAGTGCAGTCTTGCTCATTTTTGCAATGTGGGCTTGCAGGGCATCGGCGGCGGCGCGGTCGATCACCGGCCCCACATCGGTGCCCAGATGTGCTGGGTCACCGACGTTCAGCTCATCCATCGCGCCACAAATCATGGTGATCGCTTTGTCGGCAATGCTTTCATGTAGGTACAACACGCGCAATGCGGAGCAGCGTTGACCTGCGCTGTTGAATGCCGACAGGATCACATCATCCGTTACTTGTTCGATGAGCGCGGTGGAGTCGACAATCATCACGTTTTGCCCGCCGGTTTCGGCGATTAGCGGAACGATGGAGCCGTCCCGTGTCGCCAGCGCACGGTTGATTAAGCGGGCCGTGTCGGTACCGCCGGTGAATGCGACGCCGTCGGTCCGGGTGTGGCCAGTGAGCAGTGCGCCTACGCGGCCGTCCCCCGGCAAGAAGTGGAGCGCACCGGCCGGAACGCCGGAGTCGATCAGTAGACGGATGGCCTCGGCCGCAATGAGTGGCGTTTGCTCCGCGGGTTTGGCCAATACGGCGTTCCCGGCGGCAAGCGCCGCCGTGACCTGGCCCAGGAAAATGGCCAGGGGAAAATTCCAAGGGCTGATACATACGAACACGCCGCGCCCGTGCAGGCTCAACTGGTTCTGCTCGCCCGTCGGTCCGGGTAGATCGAGCGGGGCCGCAAAGTGTTGCCGCGCTTCGGCCGCGTAATATCGGCAAAAGTCGACGGCTTCGCGGATTTCCGCAACGGCGTCCGGATAGCATTTGCCCGCCTCGCGGATCAGCAGGCTGGTGAGCGGCGCCCGATGTGCTTCGAGCCGGTCGGCGGCAGTATCAAGGATATCGGCGCGAGCACGGCCGCCCAATGAATCCCATTCCGGCTGATAGCACGCGGCTGCGTCGAATGCTGCGTCCACATGCGTTTCCTCGGTCCAGACCACCGTGCCGACCCGGTCGTCGTGCCGAGCAGGATTGAAGACGGCGTGTTCCGGGCCGCTCATCGGTGTGCCGTCTACCAAAGGTTTCGCTTCCCACGATTTCGCGTTTTGCTCTGAAATGTCGTTAAGGAACGCGCCCGTCGAAAGTCGGCCGGTCAGGTCGACGCCTTGCGAGTTCCGGCGTGCCGTGCCGAAAAGATCTTTAGGCTGACGGATCATGTCATGGCGGATGGTGGTGCGGGTACGCAGCCGGTCCGCGGGATCCTGCACCACTTCGCCAGCCGGAATGTCCATATCCATGAACCGGTTTACGAAGGAACTGTTGGCACCGTTTTCGAGAAGGCGACGCACCAAATAGGCCAGCAAGTCCTCATGCCCCCCGCAAGGCGCATAGATGCGCACCGTCGGCAGATCGTCGAAGGATTTGGCGGCTTGGTCGTACAGCAATTCGCCCATGCCATGGAGCCGCTGAAACTCGAACCCGCGGAACGGGCCCGCATAGTCGAGAATGGCAGCCAGCGTGTGGGCGTTGTGGGTGGCAAACTGGGCGTAGAGGTGGCCCTTGTGGCCGAGCATGTCTTGCGCGCAAACCAAGTAAGACATGTCCGTGGTTGCCTTACGGGTGAAAACCGGGAAGTCCGGTAAACCTAACTCCTGGGCGTGCTTGATCTCCGTGTCCCAATAGGCGCCTTTGACCAACCGTACCGGAATTTGACTGCCGGTTTCGCGGGCCAGTGCGCCCAGCCAATTAATCAGCGGTCGCGCGCGTTTGCTATAGGCTTGCACCGCCAGGCCCAAGCCGTTCCAGCCCTTCAGCGTGGGTGACCGCAGCGCGCGTTCGAACAAACGAAGCGACATGTCTAAGCGGTCCGCTTCTTCCGCATCGATGGTGACGGCGATGCCGCCTTGTGCGGCTTGTTCCGCCAGTTGGATCAGCCGGTCGCCCAATTCAGATTCGATCCGGTCCCACTGGGCAAACTGATAGCGCGGGTGCAGGGCGGATAGCTTGATGGAAATACCCGACCGGTGATGGATGTCGGCGTGTTGCCTTTCCTGCGACACCACGTGGATCGCATGGGCATAGGCGTCGAAATAGCGGTCGGCCGAGGTTCGGTCGCGGGCTCCTTCCCCCAGCATGTCGAAAGAGCAGATCGTTTCGTCGCCGAATTCCTTTTTGCCGCGGCGGATCGCTTCTTCGATGGTCCGTCCCAAGACGAACTCGCTGCCCAGAATGCGCATTGCGCCATACATGGCGCTGCGGATAACCGGCGTGCCCGCCCGGTTGACCAATCCGTTGAACCAATGCTGCGGATTGAGGGTGAGTTTCGGCTCCAGAGCCACCACCCGGCCGGTCAGCATCAGGGCCCATGTCGTGGCATTGATGAACATGTTTTCGGTTTTGCCGAGATGATCCGACCAGTCGCCGGACAAAATCTTGTCTTCGATAAGGTCGTTGGCCGTTTCTTCGTCCGGTACGCGCAGCAAGGCTTCGGCCAAGCACATCAGGGCGATGCCTTCTTCGTTGGACAGGCCGAACTCTTGCAAAAATGAATCGAGAAGCGGTTGTTCCGACTGCCGTGCGCGCACGGCATCGACAAGCTCGGTCGCAATTGTCTCGATGCGTCGCTGCTGCGCCGCATCCGTCTCATAGGCCGCCAACAATTCGGTGGCGACATCGTCCTCGTTGGCGAATTTTAGGCGTTCGACTTTGTCGGCCAACGTATCAAGCTGGTCGGCGGGCGGGCGATTGGGGTCCGATGCTACGGTCATGGGCACCTCCGGGAGACACGGCCGAAACTACTGCTATCACACGCTTAAATGGATAAGAAAGGACGAACGAACTTGACCCTAATCACGCTGCGCTTGCGTTGGGGCGCCGCATACCGATCGTGTGCTCAGCGGCACATCGTTCGGGCCGAACTTGACATGAGGTGCGGGGCACTTGCGGGCGGCGCGCTGACCGGTCCGTCGTCGGCCGTTGTCATGTTACGGCGAACACTCTTATCAAGAGATTTAATTGCTCTTCTCCTCAACCTTCTTCGCAGCATTTTTTTGCGGCACTCATCGTCGCAATCGCGCTTGTGATTGATATGCGAAAGATTTGGAGATTTGCGGGAGTCGCCCTTACAATTCCCGTGAGTGGATATGCTCCCCCAGTTTGAAGTGCGGCGGTATCAAGAAGGAACAGTGACGCATGGCGAAATTGAATGTGAACGGCAAAGTCGTCGACGTGGATGTCGAAGGCGATACGCCGCTACTATGGGTTCTCCGGGAACAGCTCGGAATGACCGGCACAAAATATGGTTGCGGTATTGCGCAATGCGGTTCCTGCACGGTTCATGTGGACGGTGTTGCGACACGGTCTTGTGTTCTCCCGGTGGACGCGCTCGGCGAAACCGACGAAATTACTACCATTGAAGGCCTGTCGGCAGACGCCTCTCACCCGGTGCAGAAGGCTTGGGCGGAGTTGGACGTGCCGCAATGCGGCTATTGCCAGTCCGGCATGATCATGGCTGCCGCAGCATTGGTGGACAACAATCCAAGCCCGACCGATGAAGATATCAACGCGGAGATGACGAATATCTGCCGTTGCGGCACATTCGTCCGTGTACGAGCAGCCATTCATCAGGCCGCGAAGAGTAAAGCGTGAGGAGAAGAACCATGAGAAACACCACGCTTGATCTGACACGCCGCCATTTTGTCGTCGGGGCCGCCACGGCGGGGGCCGGCCTTTCGCTAGGGTTCTCGGTCCCGTTCGGCGGTGCCCAAGCTGCCGAGATGACGCCTGAAGTAAACGCCTGGGTCGTCGTAAAGCCGGACGACACGGTGGTCATTCGAATTGCGCGCTCGGAAATGGGCCAAGGCACGCTGACCGGTTTGGCGCAAATGGTTGCGGAAGAACTGGAATGCGACTGGGACAAAGTGACGACCGAATATCCGACGCCCGGTCAGAATGTGGCACGCGATCGCATTTGGCGGGACTTCGCAACGGGTGGCAGCCGCGGTATCCGAAACAGCCAGCAATATGTGCGCGAAGGCGGGGCAGCGGCACGCATGATGCTGGTGGCAGCGGCCGCGCAGGAGTGGGGCGTCCCGGCAAGCGAATGCACCGCTGAGAAGAGTGTGATCACGCATCAGGGCAGCGGGCGAACCACCACCTTTGGAGCGGTTGCGGCGGCGGCTGCCAAGGTGACGCCACCAACGGAAATTCCGCTTAAGGACCCCAAAGACTGGAAAATCGTCGGACAGCCTCTCAAGCGGCTCGACACGGTCGATAAGTTGACCGGCAAGCAGGTCTACGGCACCGACGTGAAGTTTGACGGCATGGTGAATGCATCGGTCAAGACGTCGCCTGTTCGGAACGGCAAACTCAAGAGTTTCGATGCGGACGCGGTGTCATCTCTGCCCGGTGTCAAAAAGGTCATGCAATTGGGCGATGCAACGGTTGCCGTGGTCGCAGACACATGGTGGCGGGCCAATTCTGCGCTGGAGCAATTGCCCGTCGAATGGGAAGGCGGCGATGCCGACTTCTCAAGTGCCGACTTTGAAGCGCAACTCGAAGAAGGCATGACCGCCGAAACGGAATTCATCGGCAATAAACAGGGGGATGTAGACGCGGCCTTCGCAAGCGCCGCGCAGGTCGTCGAAGCGACCTATCGCATGCCGCATCAAAGCCATGCATGCATGGAACCGATGAACGCCACGGCCATTTGGACGGAAGAAAAATGCGAAGTGTGGTGTCCGACGCAGAATGGCGAAGCGGCGCTCGCCGCCGCTGTTGAAGCGTCCGGCCTGCCGATTGAAAAATGCGATGTCTACAAGCTGCATCTCGGTGGCGGTTTCGGACGCCGCGGCGTGGGGGATTATGTCACCCAGGCGGTTACGATTGCCAAGACCATGCCAGGCACCCCGGTCAAGCTGATCTGGAGCCGCGAAGAAGACATGCAGCAAGACTTCTACCATCCGACCACACGTGGGCGGATTCGCGGCGCTTTGGATGCGGATGGAAACCTGACCGGTATTCATCTTCGTATCTCGGGCCAGTCCATTCTGGCGGGCATCCTGCCGGATGCGCTGATCAACGGGTTGGACTTAGCGGCGTTCCAGGGGCTCGCACCCAGTGGGATGAACCCCCGGTTAGAAGACCAGACCATCAAGTACACATTCGACAATGCATTGATGGATCACGCCATGCGGAACCCGCCGGTTCGGCCGGGCTTTTGGCGGGGTGTGAATGCCAACCAGAATGCAATCTATTTGGATTGCGCGCTGGATGAATTCGCCCATGCCGCCGGTCGCGACCCGCTGGAGTTCCGATTGGCCTATCTGAAAGACAGCCCGGAGGCTCAGGCCGTCTTAACGGCCGCCGCGGAGCGGTCGGGATGGGGAAAGAATGACGGCTTGTCGCGTGGCCTTTGCTTCTATTATTCGTTCGGTGCTTATACCGCCGCCTGTGCGGAAGTAACGGTTTCGGATGACGGTCGTCTCAAAATGCACCGGATCGTCGCGGCCACTGATCCCGGGTATGCCGTCAACCCGCAACAAATCGAAGCTCAGGTTCAAGGGTCCTTCGTATACGGATTGTCGGCATTGCTTCATGGCGAGATTTCGGCGAAAGACGGGCTGATCGAACAGACAAACTTCGATACCTATCCGTCGCTTTTGATGGAAGAGATGCCCGATGTGGAAACCATCGTCATGCCGTCGGGCGGTTTCTGGGGCGGTGTGGGCGAACCTACCATTGCCGTTGCCCCGCCGGCTGTCTTGAACGCCATTTTTGCGGCCACGGGCCGGCGTGTTCGGAACCTGCCGATTAAGGACCAAAACCTCAGGGAGGTGTAGCATGCGCGCCGCCCTATTCGGAGGCGCATTGGTTGTTGCATTGGGAGCGTCGGCGGCGCATGCATCCGACGCTCCAACCAGCGCTGCCGCCATGCTCGCGGCAAGCTGTTCCGGGTGCCACGCGGGGGCCGGCGTGGATACGTCGATCCCCAAGCTTGAAGGCAGGGCACCGGAAGAAATCCGTGACCTGATGATCGCCTTCCAGTCGGATGAGGAGGCCACGCTGATGAACCGCATTGCGCGGGGCTATACCGATGAAGAAATCGAGACGATTGCGGCTTATCTCGGAACGCCGTCGCCTTAAGTCGGGCAAAGTGGGGGTCTTGGCATGACATCGAAAACGGGTTTGAACCGTCGCCAGGTGGTCGCAGCCGCCGGAGCGGGCTTGGCCACGTCCCTGGTGCCGGGGCGCAGCTTTGGTCAAAGTGGCGGTCACGTTGTGGTTGTCGGGGGCGGTTTTGGCGGGGCCACCTTCGCACGCTTTCTGCGCCGCACGGCCCCGACAGTGCGAGTCACCCTGGTTGAACCGCTAAGACGCTATGTGGCGTGCCCCTTCAGCAATCTCGTCTTTGGGGGGCTGCGCACGCTTTCGGACCAAACTTTCGGCTATGAGGCGCTTCGTGCCGAAGGTATCGACGTGGTTCGGCAGACGGCGGAAGAAATCGATCCCGATCAGAAAACCGTCACGGTCGCTGACGGAACCGTCCTCTCATACGATCGTCTCATGCTGTCGCCCGGGGTCGATATCGATTTTTCCGGATTATCCGGCTACGACGAAACGGCGGCGGCGGTAATGCCCCATGCTTGGAAGGCCGGGCCCCAAACCGATTTGTTGAACCGGCAATTGCGCGATATGGACGATGGCGGTCTGGTTATCATTTCCGCACCTGCCAATCCTTTCCGCTGTCCGCCTGGCCCTTACGAGCGGGCCAGCATGATCGCGCATTATCTGAAAACGGAAAAGCCCAAGTCCAAACTGCTTATTCTCGACGCCAAAGATGGTTTTTCGAAGCAAGGCCTGTTTCAACAGGGCTGGGACGCGCTCTACGGCGATCTCATCGAATGGGTCGGACTGTCCGATGGCGGACAAGTGGTGTCCGTGGATGCATCGGCGAAAACCGTCAACACGGATTTCGATTCCTATACGCCGGCAGTGGCCAATATCATTCCGCCGCAAAAGGCGGCAGCGATTGCCCGGCGTGCCGGCGTGACCGACGCGTCGGGGTGGTGCCCGATCGACCCTGTCAGTTTCGAGTCGCGGCTACAGAAAGACATTCATGTAATCGGCGATGCCTCCATCGCTAATGCCATGCCCAAATCGGCATTCTCCGCGAATGCGCAGGCGAAAATCTGTGCCATCCAAGTGGCCCGCCTGTTAAGCGGCGAGGAGGCGCTGCCGTCCACCCTGGCCAATACATGCTACAGCCTGATCGGACCGAACTACGGCATTTCCATCGCGGGGGTTTACCGGCCGGGAGAAAACGTCCTTGAGGAAGTGCCGGGCGCCGGCGGGGTGAGCCCGCTCGATGCGCCGCCTCAGAATCGGCAATTGGAGGCCCAATACGCGGAAGGTTGGTTTAATACCATCACATCCGAGGTGTTTGGCGCGTGAACGCAAGACGATCTGTGCGTAAGACAGCGTGTGTAACGGCAGCTTGGTTGGCTTTGGCGGTAGTGGCGGCCGAAAGCGCTGCGCTTGTGTCTTACCGTGTGGTGGACGACACCATTCCGACGCCGTTGACGTTTCGCGCGGGCGATCCCGAAAACGGGCGTGCGGTGTATGTGGACCGCGAACGGGGCCATTGCTTGCTGTGCCATCAGGCGGCTGGGGTGGATGAACCCTTTCCCGGCACGATTGGACCCGATTTATCCGATGTGGGCTTGCGTTTTACCGCCGCCGAAATGAGATACCGCATTGTCGACTCGACACGTTCGAACCCGGAAACGGTCATGCCGGCCTATTACAGGGTGGACGGGCTTAACCAGGTGGGGCAACAATATGTGGCAAAACCGGTCCTGACCGCTCAAGAAGTGGAAGACCTGATTGCGTTTCTTCAGACGCTAACGTCAGAGGAGCCATAGAGGTGTCACAGTCAACCCTCCGTGACCAGACGATCATAGCACGCCGTACCCTGTTGAGTGCGGGCGCCGGTTTGGTTGCGCTTCAGTTGGTGCCTTTGCCGCTGCGGGCGACACCGGCCGACATGGCATCCGCGTTGCGAGAGGTGTTCGGCACAACAGCTATTTCGGAAGGACGGGTACAATTGAAATTGCCGCCGCTTTCGGAAAACGGCAACTCCGTGCCCATGTCGATCTCGGTCGACAGCCCGATGACGGCGGATGATCACGTCACCGAAATTCATGTGTTTTCTCCCGAAAACCCATTGCCGAATGTAGCCGGCTATTATTTGGGGCCAAGGGCCGGAAAGGCTGAGCTGTCGACGCGGATTCGCCTGGCGGATACGCAAGTCATCACGGCGGTTGCGAAAATGAATGACGGGTCGTTGTGGTCCGGCACCGCCAAAACCATCGTCACGCTGGCGGCGTGTATCGATCTCGGATAGGGGGAGTTATGGCCAAGGTACGCATCTCTGTTCCCGAGACTGCCGCAAAAGGCGACATTATCGAGATCAAGACATTGATCTCGCATCCGATGGAAAGCGGGTTTCGCCGCGGCGCCATGGGCGAGGCCATCCCGCGCAACATTCTCAAAGAGTTTAAGTGTCTCTACAATGGTGAAGAGGTTTTTCGGGCCGAGTTTTTTCCGGCCGTGACCGCCAATCCCTTTCTGACCTTTTTCACGCGCGCCGTCGACAGCGGTGAGCTGGAATTTGTGTGGACGGATCAGCACGGCGAGGTCACTTCCGAGAAGGCATCGTTGACCGTCACATGAACGGCGCCCGTCACTTCGTCAAATTTGCCTGTGTGTTGGCGGTATTTGCGCTGGCTTATCCCGCCATTGGCGAGCAATTGTTCGACCGTGGCATCGCGCCCGATGACATCCGGTCGGGGATCACCTTCCAACAGGCGGATACCCAGGCGCTGCAGAACGACGATTTCGCCAATCCCGGCTTCCTGTGGGTCGATCGCGGCAAGGAACTGTTCGCTGAACGCCCGGCCGCCGAGGGCAAAGCCTGTGCCGCCTGCCATGGGGCGGACGGTCAAGAACTGAACGGCGTTGCCGCGCGATACCCCGCCGTCGATGCTGCCAGCGGTACGCTGTTTAACCTCGAAACGCGTATCCAAAACTGCCAGCAGGTCCACCAAGGCACCGAGCCGTCAGTCTACGAATCCGAAGCATTGCTTTCGCTGGCGGCGTTTGTCGGAAACCTGTCACGGGGGCTGCTGATGACGCCCACGGTCGACGGGGCGGCCCAACCTTTTTTTGAACAGGGGCGTGGGTATTACTATGCCCGTAAGGGGCAGCTCAACCTGGCATGCCACCATTGTCATGAAGTGAATTGGGGCGAGATGTTACGGGGCGACCGGTTGAGTCAAGGGCATGGCAACGGCTATCCGGCCTATCGCTTCGATTGGCAGGCCATAGGTTCTTTACACAGACGGTTGCGTAATTGCGATCAAGGGGTCCGGGCCGAGCCGTTCGCTTTCGGTGCGCCGGAATATGTCGCGCTTGAACTCTATCTTGCTTGGCGGGCCGCAGGGTTGACGGTGGAAACGCCCGCCGTTCGCCGGTAGTGTTCTCATGCGGTATGCGGCTGTCTCGTTCAGGCGAATTGCAGCCCGGGGCGTGACACGGTGAGTTCGCTGGAGCGGCGGGCGGCAGCGCGCAATCGGCTTGAGAGTTGATCGATCGCGATGTTGAGGGCGGCCGTGGCAAGGATCAACACAACCGCGCGGTCGAGGCGCAGATCGGCAAAGGCACTGTCCACATAGAAGCCGAGCGTTGCCACGCCCAACATGCCGAAGACCGCGGTTTCACGCATGATCACTTCCCAACGATAGAACAGGAAGGCAAGGAGCTGCGGATACACCCGCGGCAGAACCTCAAAAAAGTAACGGTCGGTCCGTCGGCGCGGCAGATCGAGCCGCAGACGCAGTGTTTCGGTTTGCCGTCCCACCAAATGGCCGACAATGGCGCCGTTATGCAGGGCTAACGCGATCACCGCGGGCAGCATGGACGGCCCCCAGAATTGTAGCAGAAGGTAGGCCAGCAGGTATTCCGGGGTCGACCGCAGAACCACCAATGCAATGTGGCCGGCCGTGCGTCCTGCCGGGCCCAAAAATTTCGGCGAGATCCACGGGAACTGCGCCAAGGCCAGAAAGCCGGACGCCACCAGCGCCAACATGGTGACTTGGATCGTGGCGATCGAACCGGGGACGATTTGATCGAAGAACAGGGTTTGCAGCCAGGGGCCAAGGGCTGCGAGCGTCGCATCTTCTTGCCGAAGCGGGCTGGGTACGATGTCCTGGGTGAAGAAACGGACCATATTGGCCGCATCGATATCGGTCACCCCCCACGGCAGCACAAACAGCGCGGCGATGGCCAGCAAGGGCAAGGTGATCCAGCGCACCCAAAGGCGAATCGTCGCGATGACCACATAGAACAGGAGCAGCAGCGCGGAAACTTCTGAGTAGAGTCCCTCGCTGAAGGCTGTCTCCAGGTAAAAGCCGAGTGTGGGCAGGCCCACGAAGCCGAGAACCGCGCTCGACCGGATGCCGCATTCAAGACGGTAGAGGGAATAGGTTTTGAACTTGGGCAGCAGATCCGGCAGCCGGCCATAGAGGTAGCGCGTGAACCATCCCGCCCGGTGGTCCAATGCCGCCATGGCGGGCGAGGGGGTTTCCTCGGCGATTTCCGCATAGACTTTGGCAAAGATCGCCGCGTAGGGAATGCCGATGGCCAATAGGCCGGTCAGCGGCGACAAGCCGAAGATCTGCAGGAAGATCAAGGCCCAAAACAATTCATGGATCGAGCGGACGATGGCGCAAAAAGTGCGTACAAAGATGTTTTGAAAAACCAAGGAGAGAAAAAAGCCCGCCGCATTGCTGATCACAAGGCCGAGCACAGCGAAGGCAAGGGTCAGCACGATGGCTTCCGCCAGTTCGCCCACCCGGCTGAAGTCCGGCGTGATCAGCCCGAGCGCAAACCGGCCCATCTCGGACCAGGGGTCGATCGACACGATCTCCAGATCGGCCGTTGGCAAGATCACAATCGCGACGACCAATATAGAGAGGCTCACGCCGACAGGGGACGCGAATTCGAGCTTTCGCATCTAGAGCGCGCTCAGGTTAAAGCCTGTCCCGGAGCTGATCCGGGATGGAATCCGGTTAACCGTCCGATCGCCTGCCTGCGCGAAGCCTAAGCTTAGGCTTCGCGCAGGCAG
>JANQMY010000290.1 GCA_028279895.1 Alphaproteobacteria bacterium | reverse complement strand
GCTGAAAATCGTACCAATGGCGGATCCGGCGGGACTCAAAATGCCCCCATCTCCTGTAGTAGTGTTTAAACGGTTCGGTGACCTCGTCAGGAAGTTCCGCCTGTCTTAGCGAATACTTCAGCAAGGCGCTGGGCGACTCATCTATCCGGGCGACCCCCGCCCCGTCCTCATCCTCCGCCGCTTCGTTCGTCGCTCGCTCTGAGTGGCTCACATCAACGCCTCGTCGAGGGCGGTTGATTTTTTGTGGGCCTTGCGGGCGGTAACGGTCTCTGCATATTTCTGGAAGCGGTTACGTGCCTTAAGCGTGCCCTGTTGTAAGCCCCACGAGATCTGCGCCCCCACCTCCTCTAACGCCCAACCTGCAATCCGTCCACGGGACATGGGATTGGTATAAAAAACAATGCCTTGCGCCACGATTTTGCCCTTACATCGGAGAAATGAAAAAGACCACGGTCCGTCCGGTTGAGTGTCGCGGAGACCCAGCGTACTCTCCTCTCCCTCGACGCGAAAGCAAGAACATTACTGGGGAGCCACGTCTTGGAAACAAATCCGCCCGAGCCGCCAAAACGACCTTCTACGGAAGATCAACCCTCACCTTCGGATCAAGCGCCGCCCCCCGCACAAATGCCCCCTGCCGCGCAAGCAGACGGCGGCAACCGCCCAGCCCATGGTCATCATGATGAAGAAACGCTGAGCGAGGTGCGTGCCAAACAGTATTGGGCCGAGAACGTGAAGCTCATGCTGATCCTATTGGCGGTTTGGTTTGTCGTTTCCTTCGGCGCGGGCATTTTGCTGGTCCGACCGCTGAACGCCGTTTCACTTGGCGGATTTCCATTGGGCTTCTGGTTTGCTCAGCAAGGGTCAATCTTGGTTTTCGTAGCGCTGATCTTCTATTACGCCTTCCGTATGAAGACCATCGAGCGCGCCTATGGCGTCGATGACGACGATTAGGAGGCACCCGTGAGCCAACAGCTTTTAACCTATCTGGTCGTAGGCGCTTCTTTCGCCCTTTATATCGGCATTGCCATTTGGTCCCGTGCATCGTCTACCAACGAGTTCTATGTGGCGGGTGGCGGTGTGCATCCGGTTGCCAACGGCATGGCCACGGCAGCGGATTGGATGAGTGCCGCCTCGTTTATCTCCATGGCGGGCATCATCGCGTTTGCAGGGTATGACGGATCCACATTCCTTATGGGGTGGACCGGCGGATATGTCCTATTGGCCCTGCTGCTGGCGCCCTATCTCAGAAAGTTCGGTCAATTCACCGTGCCCGACTTTATCGGCGAACGGTACTACTCGAAAACCGCCCGCGTGGTGGCGGTCGTTTGTTTGATCGTGATTTCATTTACGTACATTGCCGGTCAAATGCGGGGTGTGGGGGTCGTTTTTTCTCACTTTCTCGACCTGGAGATCCACCAAGGCGTGTTGGTCGGTATGGCCGTGGTGTTCTTTTATGCGGTGCTGGGGGGTATGAAAGGCATTACCTACACGCAGGTGGCGCAATACTGTGTGCTGATCATCGCCTATATGACGCCGGCGATCTTCATCTCGATCTTAATCACCGGGAATCCGGTCCCTCAGCTTGGTCTCGGCGCTACCGTTGCAGACGGCTCCGGGTTAACGGTTCTGCAGAAGCTTGATCACACGCTCGTCGATCTTGGTTTTAATCCGTATACGCTCGGCTCAAAGACAATGATCGACGTGTTGGCGATCACACTGGCTCTAATGGTCGGCACTGCCGGTCTGCCCCATGTGATCGTACGTTTCTTTACGGTCCCCAAAGTGTCCGATGCGCGGATGTCGGCCGGTTATGCCCTGGCCTTCATCGCGATTTTGTATACGACGGCGCCTGCCGTCGGTGCCTTTGCGCGCATCAACTTTATCGAGACCGTCAACGGATCGACTTACGCGGCTGCCGAAGAACAAGGCGGCACGCCGCAATTCTTCAAAACTTTCGAGGATATAGGGCTCATCCGCTGGATAGATAAAAACCAAGATGGTGTGGTGCAGTATTCGGCAGGGTCCGCTTTTGAGGGACGGGCACAGTTCACCGGTGAAACGGGGGCCAGCGGCGAGCGGCTTTTGGCCAACGTTCCGACCAATAATCTTAATGAAGTAGATGTGGACCGTGACATCATGGTGCTGGCCAATCCGGAAATCGCCAAACTGCCTGCCTGGGTGATTGCATTGGTCGCGGCCGGCGGCATTGCGGCCGCCCTGTCGACAGCGGCGGGGCTGCTATTGGTCATCTCTGCATCGATTAGCCATGATCTGCTGAAAAAGACATTCAAACCCGACGTGTCCGAGCGTGGCGAACTGCTTGCCGCGCGCGGAGCCGCCATATTTGCGATCGCCGTTGCAGGCTATTTGGGTATCAATCCGCCCGGATTCGTCGCCCAGGTGGTGGCTTTAGCCTTTGGCCTTGCGGCCGCCTCGCTGTTCCCCGCGATCCTGATGGGCATCTTCTATAAGAATATGAACAAGGAGGGGGCCATCGCCGGAATGGTCGCCGGACTGACCGTAACGCTGGCCTATATCGCCTATTTCAAATCTCCGTGGTTCGGTACGGTGAATTCAGCGGAATATTGGCTTTTCGGTATTTCGCCGGAAGGCATCGGGACTTTGGGCATGATGGTGAATTTTGCGGTGGCGATCGCGGTGTCGCGTTTCACCGCCCCCACGCCGGATCGGGTGCGCGACATGGTCGACGACATCCGAATCCCGTCCGGTGCGCAGATCGCCCACAGCCATTAAGCCGATCGCGCGTTGCCGAGATCGTGAACGTGCGTGTCCCAAGGACGCTGTTCACGGTCTGTATCCAGAGGTAGAATGCGGCTCTTCGAGAGGTCAAAGCGGAGACGTTCCATGAAAAAAACCACCACGTTTTTCGCGCTTTTGGTCGCCGGCACGATTGGCCTGAGCGGCACGGTCGTGTCGGGTGAAAAGGAAGCCAAATTGCCCAGTGAACTCGCCGAATTCACGCTCACCGGTGAAACGAGAAAGTGCATTCAAACGAGCAATATCTTGTCGTCGGAACCTTGGGACGACCGGCACATGATTTTCAGGCTGCGCAATGGCGACTATTACCTAAACCGCTTGGGTCGCGGTTGTGTTGGACTCGGATTCGAGAAGACATATAGCTATCGCAACCGGATTGCAGAACTCTGCGCGAATGAAATCATCACGGTGGTCGACACCTTCACACAATCGACGCGGGGCAGTTGCGGCTTGAGTGAGTTCGAGAAACTTGCGCCCAAAGCATCGGCGGAAAAAGCCGACGGCGCATAACACGTACTAGTCTGACGCAGGGACGATGTGTTTGAGCTGACGCGCGGCCGCCATTAAGGGGGCCGTGCTCTTTTCCACGCGGCACAGGCTGAGCGCGCCTTCCAAACTGGCGATAATCAGCACTGCCATGTCAGATGCTTGTTGTCGCGATCCGCATTCGCGAAGACACACGCCCGAAATCACCTTATGCCATCGCCGATACCCAGCACCGATATGTTCGGTGATCCGCTCATTCTGAGGGGAAACATCGAGCGCCGTATTGGCGAGGATTGAGCTGGCCTCAAACCCCGACCTTTCCAACAGCCGTGCATAGCTGGCAACAATACTATCCAAAAAACCCGCCAGATCCTTCGAGCGATCGGCCGCCGCCTTTAAAAGCGTGTCGGTATCGTCACCGGCGGCGTCGATGGTCGCTTGCGCCAGTTGGTCCTTTCCTTCCGGAAAGTGGAAATAGAACGAGCCTTTTGGCGCCCCACTCTCCTTAAGAATCTCGGACAGGCCGGTGCCGTGATAGCCCCGCCGCCGGAATAGATGGGACGCCGCGGCAATAATGCGTTTTTTCGTCTCGTTCGGTTTCTTCATAAAGGGCCCATTCTGCGCCTGGCCCCAGGGCCTTACCACAGGATTCGGCGCGGCAAAATTGCTCCCCGCCCCTGAAACATGATTGACCGCTCGATCTTTTGCCGCCGCCGGGCTATACCCCGATTTTCTTGCCGAGGTACCGGACCGACCCAAAGGAAGCGGAATGAGTAGGGCTTTAGACGATTTGCTGGACCTTCTCGATCTTGAACGGATCGAAATGAACCTTTTTCGCGGGGTCAGCCCGGAAGATAGCTGGCAGCGGGTCTATGGCGGACAAGTCTTGGGGCAAGCGATGGTGGCCGCCACCCGCACAGTGAAAGAGCGGCGCGCCCACTCCCTACATGCTTATTTTCTGCGTGCGGGCGACCCCAAAGTGCCGATCCTTTATGAAGTGGACCGCAGCCGGGATGGTAGAAGCTTTTCGACACGCCGCGTGGTGGCAATCCAACATGGCCGGCCGATCTTCAACATGGCTGTTTCTTTTCAGGTTGAAGAAGAAGGGTTGGAGCATCAAATCCAAATGCCGGATGTACCGCCGCCGGACGATTTGCCGACGGAACAAGAACGCCGGCAGTCTGTGGTTCATCAGTTGCCGGAGGAATACCGAAAGTGGTTTTCCCGCGTGCATCCTATCGAAACGCGCCTCATCGATCCGCCGGATCTGATCAACCCGGAAAAAGCAGCCCCCATACATAATGTATGGGTACGGGCTACCGGGCGTTTACCGGATGACCCTAACCTTCACCAATGTGTCATGGCCTATGCGTCAGACATGACATTGTTGGACACGTGTATGTTTCCTCATGGGATCAGTTGGCTTAACGAAAGGTTACAGACGGCCAGCCTAGACCACGCCATGTGGTTTCACCGGCCGTTCAGGGCGGACGAGTGGTTGCTCTACGCCCAAGACAGTCCGTCTTCCTCCAGCGCCCGAGGGTTCAACCGCGGCAGCTTTTTTACCCAAGAAGGTGAACTCGTCGCCTCTGTCGCGCAAGAAGGCCTGGTCCGATTGCACGACTTGGACGGTTAAAGGCCGTTTACCAATTCCTTTGCAAACCGTGACCCCCGCACCGGTGACTTAAGCGCAACTTAACCCTGAGTCCGTAGGCTTTACGGGCGAATAGACCGCGTGTTTTTCGCCGCAAACGGTGCGGCGCACCGGTGTAATGGACTTTTTTCGACTGATGAGGGCTTTGACCCAGGGGGTATGCTGCACCCCTGACGGAGAGTGATCAGGTGTTTATAGGACCTAACCGTTCCGATGGAGCGCACAAGGCCGAAATGTCGCGCATCACCCTGCGTTTTACCAACCCGGAGGTGGAGCGCCGCTTCACACTGCAAACGGCCGAACAAACCCTGTCGGTGGCCCAATACTTCCTGGCCTTCGGCATCTTCATCTACATGCTGTTTGCCGTCGTCGATTACATTCTAATCGAGGATCCGTACGAGCTGTATGCGGTGTGGCTCATCCGATTTATGGTCATCGCGCCTTTGGCGTTCGTGGCTTTCGCCTTTGCATCGCTCAAACAGTTTCGGCACTACTTTGAATCGTTCCTAGCCGCCGGGCTTTACGGCGGCGGTGCCGGGATTGTGGCGATGACGCTGATCACGTCGGAGCCGATCAACTTTCTTTACTATGCCGGCATCACACTGGTGACGGTCTACTGGATCAGTTTGGTCCAGTTGCGCTTCATGACCTATGCTGCCGTGCTGCTCACTTTGTCCGCCACTTATGTAGTGTCGTCCATCCTCTTCGCGGATATTCCCGATTGGGCGTTGACCAATAACAGCGCGTTTTTGTTGCTGGGCCTGCTGATGTCCATGTTCTCGAAATATGTGCTGGAATACTTTGTGCGGCGCGAATTCTTGAACAGCGAAGCATTGGCCGTCGAGAAAGCGCAAGCCAATGAGCTCAGATTTCAGGCTGAAGCCGCCAACCATGCGAAGAGCGAATTTCTCGCCGTGATGAGCCACGAGCTGAGAACGCCGCTCAATGCCATTATCGGTTTCTCGGACATTATAAAAGACGAGATGTTTGGTAGTGTCGGCCAAAGCCAATACCGCGACTATGCCGGCGACATCAATGCCAGCGGTCGGCACCTTCTGGGCATCATTAATGACATTCTCGATCTGTCTAAAGCTGAAGCCGGTAAGCTGGACATCAGCGAGGATGATTTCGACATTTCCGATATTTTGGATCAATCGGTCCGAATGGTGAGAGAAAAGGCCCAGGAAGCGGACGTTACCCTGAACTACACCCGTTTCGAGCAAAAGTTCATGGTCATGGCCGATATGCGGCGCATCAAGCAAGCCACCATTAACATCCTGGCCAATGCCATCAACTTCACCCCGTCAGGGGGAGCGGTGGAGGTGCACCTCAGCTATTTGGAAGACCGCGGATGCGTAATTTCCATCGAGGATACCGGCATCGGTATTGCTGAGGAAAACATCGCGTCTATCTTGGAACCGTTTGTTCAAGTCGAAGACGCGCAGAGCCGGCAAGTGGGCGGTACCGGACTGGGATTGCCATTGGTGAAGAAGATTATCGAGCTTCACGGCGGTAAATTGGAATTGGAAAGTGTGCTCGGTCAGGGTACGACGGTGCGGCTTATCCTACCGCAATCGCGCGTTCTTGAGCCGCCCTCCCC
>JANQMY010000256.1 GCA_028279895.1 Alphaproteobacteria bacterium | reverse complement strand
TTCTTCCTCGACTTTATCGAGATCACCTTCGTGGTCGTACCGCTTGTGGCGCCCGTATTGATGATGATGGGCATCGATCCGGTATGGCTGGGGGTGATGATGGCGATTAATCTGCAGACGTCGTTCCTAACGCCGCCCTTCGGCTTTGCCCTATTCTACTTGCGCGGCGTGGCGCCCGATACGGTGAAGACCACGGACATCTATCGCGGTGTTATTCCGTTCGTCTTCCTACAGGTCATGGTGCTGGGCATTCTGTCGCTCTTCCCGGCCATCGCCACCTGGCTGCCCTCGGTAATCTTTTAGTTCGCGTCGCTCATCTCTTCGATCGACTTCGGTGTCATTGTAAGCCACCACTTTTTTGGATTGACTTGACCATCCCACTCCCCCGTCCCAGCCACCCGAACAGGGTACCCTGTTCGGGTGGCTGGGATCGGATGGCTAAGTCCCTTCAAGAAGAAGCTTCGGCAAGTTTGGCTGTCCCGTATGAGCGGTCTGCCCACCATCGGCAACGACAATGCTGCCGGTCATGAACGACGCTTCGTCAGACACCAGAAAGCAGATCACATTGGCCATTTCTTCCGGCGTGCCGTATCGGCCAAGGGGAATCCCCGCCTGCCAGACGTCGCCCAGCGGCGGCTGCAACAGCCCTTCCTCTGTCAGGCCGGTGCGGATGAGTCCGGGACAAATCGCGTTAATCCGGACATTGTCTTTACCGTGATCAATCGCCATCGACTTGGTGTAATTGATGACCGCCCCTTTAGCCGCGTTGTAGGCCGAGAAGGCATAATCGCCGAACAGCCCGGAGATGGAGGCGGTGTTGACGATGGCGCCGCCGCCCCGCTTGCGCATTTCGGGGATCGCCACGCGGCACGCGTAAAAAATACTGTGCAGATCGATCGCCAGCACTTTGTGCCACTCGTCCGGTGCCAGGTCCGGGGTTTCGGCAAAACTGCCAATGCCCGCATTGTTCACCAATATGTCGAGACCGCCGAACGCCTCCACCGCCGCCCCGACCATTGCCTCCACATCTTCCTGCACCGAGACGTCCACATGACGATAGGCAACGCGATCTGCCGCCAGCTCGTCGCTCAAACGGCGGCCTAGATCGTCATTCAAATCGGCGATGAAAACACTGGCGCCGTCTTCCACCAGCCGCCGGACCGTCGCGGCGCCGATGCCGGACGCACCGCCGGTTACCAACGCCACTTTGTTCTTGAATCGCATCTAGCTTGTCCCCGTTTTGAGCGCCGGCGCCACTTGGTCCGGTTTCACAAGGATCTTGGCATGCACATCCGGCGTCGCCAGCGCCTCAAAGGCATCGGCCACTTCGCCCAACCCCACTTTCGACGTGATGATCGGCTCCACGTCGATCGCGCCGTCGGCAATTTGGTGCAAGGTCCTTTCGAACTCTTCGCCCGTATAGGCCAGCACAAACCGGAAATCGAGTTCCTTGTTGATGGCCAGCATGGGTTCGATGCGGTCCACTTCCATGCAGACACCGACCACCACCACCCGGGAGCCCAGCGGGGCACCTTCCATGATTTGGTTGATCACACCGGGCACCCCAACGCATTCGAACACCACGGCGTTCTTGGGCGTTTGCCTCGCCATTTCCATCATCAGACGGTTTACCCGGTTGGTGGGCACCCCCAGCTCTTCCCAAGAGGCATAGGGAGAAACCTGTGCCGGGTCGATCAGAATGTCCGCGCCCATCTTTTCCGCGAAACGGCGCCGGCCTTCCGAAAAATCGGCCGCGATGACGGGCCCAAAGCCCTCCGCCTTCAAACCGGCGATGACCGCCAGCCCCACCGGCCCACAACCGATCACCAGCGCCACATCATCGGCCGTCATATTGGCTTTGGCCACCGCATGGGCGCCGACGGCCATCGGTTCGGTAAGCGCCGCATAATCCGCCGGCAACCCGTTAGGGACCGCCAGCAACGAATCCGCTTGCAGCAGCATTCGCTCGCCGAAGCCACCGGGAAACGTGTTGGAATAGCCGACCGTCTCAGGACCTTGATCGCCGAAGCATACGGGCACGGAACACACGGTACTGCCCGCCGGAAACCGGTGTTCGGTGTCCGGGCCGTAATCCAACACCTCCGCACAGAACTCGTGGCCGAAGACGATGTCTTTGGACGGGTCCATCGAAAATGCACCTTCGGTACGGCGCGACAGGTCGGCCATTTGGTCCGCATGGTGAAGCGCGTGAAGATCCGATCCGCAAATGCCGCAGGCCAGTGTTTTCACCAACACCTGGCCCGGCCCAGGCGTCGGGTCCGGCATCTCGTCCAAGACAAGCGATTGCCCGCGCCGAATGACTGCTTTCATGCTCTGCCTCCGTCTCGCAATGAGACGGGAGTCTACATAAACTTATTCCGCCGGGGGAAGCCTTTTGGTGGCAAACGGCCCGCATTGCCACGCGAGCCAAGCCAATCGCGCAGATCGTCGAATACGCGTTGCCGCCCGCCGGTGTCGATGATCGTCAATCCGTCGTCGATATCGAAAGTGATCACGTCCGACAGGCCGCCATCCTTGTACTTTTGCAGTTTGACACCGCGGCCGCGCGACATTTGGGGTAAATCGTCGGTGGGAAACAGCAACAGCTTTCGGTTTTCACCAATCACGGCCACATGATCGCCGCCGGCATCCGCACAGGCTTGGGCTTCCACATCGCCCGACACGTTCAGCACCTGCTTGCCGCCGCGCTTCATGGCAATCACATCTTCCTGCGCCACGATAAACCCATAGCCGGACGACGCGGCCACCACCAACTGACCGTCCGGTTCGTAGACGAATAAATCGACGATATCGTCGGATTCATCCATATCGACCATCAAACGCACCGGCTCGCCATTGCCCCGGCCGCCGGGCAGCTTGTCACATCCGATCGTGTAGAACCGTCCATTGGTGGAAAACAACAGCAGTTTGTCCGTTGTTTCCGTATACAGAACAAACCGCGCGCGGTCGCCTTCCTTGTATTTGATATCTCCGGTCTTCTCCACATGGCCTTTCATGGACCGGATCCATCCCTTTTCGGAACAGATGACCGTAATCTGTTCCTTGGGGATCATCTCTTCGAAATCGATAACGTCGGCTTCCGGCGCATCTTCGAAGGTGGTGCGGCGTTTGCCCAATTCAGTCTTGGGACCGAACTTGTCTTTGATTTCTTTGACCTCTTCGGCGATCCGCTTCCATTGCAGGTCTTCCGATTTGATCAACGCCCGAAGGTCCTTCCGCTCACCCTTAAGTTTGCGGTCTTCCTTCTTGATCTCCATCTCCTCAAGCTTGCGCAAGCTGCGCAGCCGCATATTCAAGATGGCTTCTGCCTGGGTATCCGTCAGATCGAAGGTTGCAATCAATTCCTGCTTAGGATCGTCTTCTTCCCGGATGATGCGGATCACTTCGTCCAGGTTCAGATACGCCACCAGATAGCCGGCGAGGACTTCGAGCCGTTTTTCGATCTTGTCGAGGCGGAACTTGCTGCGCCGAACCAGCACTTCCTGGCGATGGTCCAAGAACGCCCGCAACACCTCGTCCAGCGGCATCACACGCGGCACGCCGTCCGCGTCCAGCACGTTCATGTTCAGAGAAATACGCGATTCAAGATCGGTCAGGCGGAACAGACTTTCCATGAGCACGGTGGCGTCGATGGTTCTGTTCTTCGGCACCAGAACGAGACGGATGTCTTCTGCAGATTCATCGCGCACATCGTCCAGCAGAGGCAGTTTCTTGCCTTGGATCAGGTCTGCGATTTTTTCAATAAGTTTCGATTTTTGAACCTGATAGGGGATCTCCGTGACGACAATCTGGTAAGCACCGCGCGGCAACTCTTCCACCTGCCAGCGCGCCCGGACGCGGAAACCGCCCCGTCCGGTCCGGTAGGTTTCCAGAATGCTCTCATGGGGCTCTACCAGAATGCCGCCGGTCGGAAGATCCGGACCCGGAATATGTTTCACCAAGCTCTCCAACCGGGCATTGGGCGTTTTGATCAGGTGCAGCAGCGCATCACACAATTCGCCCGCATTATGCGGCGGAATGCTGGTGGCCATGCCTACCGCGATGCCCGACGAACCGTTTGCCAACAGATTGGGAAAGGCTGCCGGCAAGACAACCGGTTCTTCGCCCTCGCCGTCATAAGTTTCGCGGAAGTTGACTGTGTCTTCGTCGATCCCTTCAAGCAGGGCTTCTGCAACGGCGGTCAGCCGCGCTTCCGTGTAGCGCATGGCGGCCGCGTTATCGCCGTCAATATTGCCGAAATTGCCCTGCCCCTCGATCAGCGGATACCGCACGGCAAAATCCTGCGCCAGGCGCACCAGCGCGTC
>JANQMY010000233.1 GCA_028279895.1 Alphaproteobacteria bacterium | reverse complement strand
GCTTGCGATGAAGTGATTGACACCATAGAGACGGCCGAGCCGGCGGCGCGGCAAATCATCGCTTACCGACCCATCGATCCACGTCTGGTCCGGCAGATAGGGCTTCCGGGTCCCGTCATAATTCTTTGCCGCCAAATGGACCGGTGGAAAAACACCGGGTACGGAGCAAGAGGCGATTACCGCCTCGCGCACATACACATGAGGCGACGTGATCACATTCAACAAGCGGGACTTTTGGAAGCTCTGGGACGGCGCCACGGAAATATTGATATACTTGCCCGAGATGTCGTAGGCCTCTTCAAAGGTCAAATCCGGTATCAGCTCTTCCACGGTCCGCGCCATGGTGCTGATGGTGATCGGCTGCGGCCAAATGGACGGGTCATCCTGTTCGTAGTCGGAATAAAAGAAATCCAGGATTTCTTCATCTTGGAGCGCTTTTTCCACTTCATCCGGCGGACGCGTCCCTAGAACCGCGGCAACGAACGCGCCCCCGCTGGACCCGGAGATTACGTCGGGCAGCAGACCTTCATGCAACAGCGATTTGATGGCCCCGATATGAAACGGCGCCAGCGACCCCGCGCCGCTGAGCATAAGGGCGGAGCGGCCGTAGCAATGGCTTGCACGGCGGAAAAAATCCAGCCGTTCCTCGAAGGGAATGACATTGTCCGACACTTCGTCCGCAATGTGCCGAAGCGCGTTTTCCACTTCGGCCATATAATCCGTAATCAGATCTTTTGTGCCGAATACCGCGTTATTGTAGAGAGACGGATTTGCGATATTGCCCAGGTTACCGTGCAAACCCTCGTTGAGGGCAAACAGCAATTCGCGGTCGTCTTTGGTTTCGCGGGCATGGCGCAGCATATCCAGGCGTTCGCGAATGCGCCGGTAATCGTAGCGCTCATCCCGTTCTTGGGTCTGCCACCGGCGCGCCCCGGATTTTTCGTCAAGTGCCTGGGCGATTTCCGCCCACTCGGCATATGAGCTCGCTTTCGCCAATTGCTTACGAGAAGCTCCATTTCCAAAAACCATCGACAATTCCTTCGCCGCGCCTTGCGCCATATTTTTTTAATAGCGTTGCACATTTTCGCCGAACTAAAAGCAAGACGCAACCGCCATTAGAGGGCGCATTCTGACCCGGCGCAGAAGGCGAAATAGCGCGAATGGCTCGCAACTGGCTCGGGTGGACGGTCGTTGGAATCGGGAGTAGCCTGCCAAAACGGGAATAAGAATAAGAGCGGAGAATGCCGATGAGATCCCCCCTGCTTATAGCCGGCCTGGTGGTTTTGCTGGCCGCCTGCGACGCCGAAGACAAAACTGCCACGCAAGAAGAAACGCCAACTCCGGAACCGGCCGTAGCCACGCCGGCCCCCGCCCCGGATGCAGAACCGGTGGCCGAGGAACAACCGGCAGGCGCCACACCCGGCTACAGCGCCACGCGCAACGCTTATTTCGGTGACCTTCACATCCACACGCGAAACAGTTTCGACGCCTACATCTTCAATGTCCGGCGCACCGCAGACGATGCCTACCGGTTTGCAAAAGGCGAGACGGTGCAACATCCCGCCGGATTTGAGATGACGATTGCCGGCGGCCCATTGGACTTCTACACGGTCACCGACCATGCGGAATATCTGGGCATTCTTCCGGCGATGAACACTGAGGGTCATCCCCTCAACGCGCTCGACCGGTCAAAAGAAATGTTCTCGACCGAACCGCAGAAAATCCAGGCAGCCTTCAATGAAGTCGGTTCGTCCGTACGCAGCGGCAAAAAAATAGAAGAAATCTACGACAACACCGTCATGAGTTCGATCTGGCAAGAAAATGTCAAAGCGGCCGACGATCACTACGAACCGGGCAGGTTCACAACATTTGCGGCTTATGAGTATACGGCCGTAACCACACGTGTCGAAAACAACGACTTTGGCGGCGGCAACCTTCACCGCAACGTTTTCTTCCGCGGCCCGGCGCCGGACCGTGCATTCTCCACGCTAGATTCTACCAATCCGGAAGATCTTTGGGATTGGATGGACGCGCAACGCGCGGAGGGTATTGAAGCCATCTCCATTCCTCACAATCCGAATGTATCGGACGGACAAATGTTCCGCCTGGAAACATTCGACGGGTCGCCACTCGATGCGGCTTATGCGGAACAGCGCATGCGCAACGAACCGCTGGTGGAAATCACACAGGTCAAAGGCACATCCGAGACGCATCCGGCCCTGTCGCCCAACGACGAATGGGCAGATTTCGAAATCTATGATCACTTGCTCGGCTCGTACATGGTTTCAAAAACGGAAGGCAGCTATGTGCGCGAGGCTTATCGCAACGGCCTCAAATTACAGGAAGAACAAGGCTTCGATCCGTTCCGGTTCGGTCTTGTCGCGGCGTCTGACAGCCATGTGGTCGCTGGCGCCTATGCGGAAAACGACTATTGGTCAAAAGTCGGCATCATCGACGGCACACCGCAGTTGCGCGGATCGGTGCCCTTGCCGGGCACGACCGGATGGGACGACCAACCGGACAATTCGACCGCCAAAAACGCAGCAGAATGGTTTTCCCGATGGAGCGCATCCGGCTTGACCGGCGTGTGGGCGGAAGAAAACACGCGGGAATCGATCTTCGATGCTTTCCGCCGCAAGGAAACCTTTGCCACCACAGGCCCTCGAATGAAAGTGCGGTTCTTTGCAGGCCTGGATTACACAGATGATTTGCTTGAGTCCGCGAACATGCTGACCACTGCCTATGAGGCGGGCGTGCCTATGGGCGGCGACCTTATCGGGGACGGCCGGGCACCGGTGTTCGTAGCCTGGGCAATGCGGGATACGAGCGGAGCAGCGTTACAACGTGTACAGATCGTTAAAGTTACCTCCGATTCCGAGCAGGTATTCGATGTGGCCTGTCACACCGGCACCCCCGATCCGGAAACACACCGCTGCCCGGATAATGGTGCAAGTGTCGATCTCGCCACCTGCGCTCCCCAAGGCGAAGGCGCCGCGGAACTGAAGACCCTGTGGCAGGACCCAGACTTCAATGCCGACCAACGCGCCACCTATTATGTAAGAGTGCTGGAAAATCCAACCTGCCGGTGGTCCACTTGGGAAGCCGTGAAGAACGGCACGGAACCCAACCCGGCTTTGCAAAAGACAATCCAGGAACGGGCCTATACCTCGCCCATTTGGTACATTCCGTCGGCAGGATGACAGCCTTACTCCGAGAGCCGCTGCTCCATTTTGCCGTTGCCTCTTTAATCGTGTTTGCGGGGCATGCCGTCTGGTCGCGATATGCCAGCTCGCCAGAGGATACGATCGTCGTCACGGCGGCCGAGCTGGAGCGCATGGCCGCACTCTACGCGGCTGAGGCCGGGTCCCTGCCCAATGCCGCCGACATGCAGGCCATGGTGACAGACCATGTGCGGGACGTCGCCTTGGCCCGAGAAGCCCGCCGCCTCGGCCTGCACATCGGCGACACAGTGGTCGACCGGCGACTTGCACAAAAGATGACCTTTCTGGTTTCGGATCTTGCAGAAATTACACCGCCTACGGAGGAAGAACTCCGGGCTTGGCACACCAGACACGCCCATCGTTTTCAGATTCCCGCCCGATTTACGTTCGACCACATCTACTTCAGCGCCGACCGAAAAAGACAACCGGGCGCTCAAGCCGCGGCCGAAACGCTCCAGCGCCTCACCCAGGACAGTTCGGCAGACTGGACGGCCTTGGGCGACCCGTTCATGCTGAGCCGGGCCTATGGTGAACTTCCCTTGCGCGAAACCGTGCGTCTTTTCGGCGAACCGTTTGCCGGCGCGCTCTCCCGATTACCTGCGAACGGGAAATGGAGCGGCCCCGTTCAATCGGCGTTCGGGTACCACCTGGTGCGCCTCAAGCAAAAGGCGGACGCCCAGTTGCCCCCGTTTGAAGATGTCCGTGCCACTGTCGAGAAAGACTGGCAGGACGCGCAGCGCCGCAAAGATAATGCTGAGGCCATCGCCCGCATTGTCGAAAGGTATGATGTGGTTATTGAGGGGGCGGATGACCGATAGGCGCCGTATTCGCGGGGGTCTGCCGGCAGTCGCGTGGCTCGCTGCCGCTTTTTTCTGGAGCGGCTTCTCTTTTGCCCATGAGGTCCGCCCCGCCTATTTGGAAATCACGGAAAGCGCGCCCCAGCAATTTCACGTGGTGTGGAAACAGCCGCGCCAAGGGGCACGGCGTCTGAAGATCGATCCCGTTTTCCCCGCGGCGTGCATCAAAGAAAACGAACGCATGACGGCTTCCGCCGCCACGCTTACCCTGCGATGGCAAACCGCGTGCGATCTGCTGGCCGGCAACGTTGCCATCGCGGGACTAGACCGCACCCTGACCGATGTCTTTGTCCGTATCGAAACCCTAGAAGAGGGGGACAAGTCGTTTGTGCTGCGACCCGGCAGCAATTCCATGCGCCTATCAGAACCGGCCGCAGCCACATCGGCCTATTTACGTCTGGGTATCGAGCACATCCTTTTTGGTATCGACCATCTTCTCTTTGTGCTCGGACTGTTTCTGTTGGTCCCCTACCGCAAACTTGTGTTGACCATCACCGCCTTCACGGTCGCCCACTCCATTACCCTCGGGCTTTCGGCCTTGGGCGGGTGGCGGCTGCCGAGCCAAGCTGTGGAAATCGTCATTGCCCTGAGTATTTGTCTCGTGGCACTGGAAGCCTTGCACCGGCTTCGCGGGCGCACCACCTTAGGCGCACGCTTTCCGTGGGCCATTGCTTTCGGCTTTGGCCTTATCCACGGATTTGGTTTTGCCGGCGTATTGGCCGAGATCGGACTGCCGGAGGACGCTCAGCTATGGGCGCTCTTGTTGTTCAATGTGGGCGTGGAGATCGGCCAGCTTGCATTTGTCGCGGTCCTGATAGCGCTTGCCTACGCGGCGCGGCTGGTGGCCTCCGCCCCGGTTCGCCCGGCCCAAATTGTTACCTGCTACGCCCTTGGAATCAGCGGGGGATTTTGGACATTGGAACGAATCGCCGCGGGATATTTCTAAACGCACCACACGGTGATCAGGCAAGCCAATCAAAATATGCTGAAAATCCAATTTTCGTCGCACCCCTCTGCGCTTAACTCCCTGTACAAAAGGGCTCATCGATCGGCTACCTTGCGTGCACGGCGTGACTGCCCCACACAAGCGGCGCACATTCAACCAAGTAAGAGGGAATTATGACCAACCGCATCTGGACCGCTACGCTGGTCGCAACCGTTTTGGGCGTCGGCGCCTCTTACGCGGCTGCGACAGGCCCTGCCAAGGCCGAGCCCCTCATCTCACGTGATGCGGAAAAGACCACCGACGTCCAGATGACCACGATCGCCGACGGTCTGGAACACCCCTGGGGCATGGCGTGGCTCCCCGATGGCAACATCCTGATTACGGAACGGGACGGGCGCCTTCTCCTGCTTCCGGCAGGCGCGGGCGATCGGCAGGTGATTAGCGGCACGCCGGACGTGTTTGCGTCGGGTCAGGGCGGCTTGATGGACGTGGCGGTACACCCTGATTTTGCAGAAAACCAGTTCGTTTATCTCACCTACGCCCACGGCTCACGCAATGCCAACAAAACGCGCATCGCGCGGGCCGTGCTGTCTGAAACAGCGCTTACCGACTTTCAAGTCATTGCGGAGGTGGCGGAATCGAAAAGCGGTACCCAGCATTTCGGCTCCCGCCTGTTGTGGATGCCGGACGGCACATTGTTGGTCAGCATCGGAGACGGCGGCAACCCACCTGTCAGGCTGGAGGGTGAACTGATCCGTCTGCGCGCGCAAAGTCTATCAAGCCACTTAGGCAAAGTCCTTCGCATAAATGATGACGGGTCCATCCCGGCGGACAATCCATTTGTCGATACGTCGGGCGCGTCCCCGGCCGTGTGGAGTTATGGTCACCGCAATATTCAAGGCCTCGCCCTGAATACGGCAACCGGCGATGTATGGGCGAACGAACACGGCGCTCTGCGTGGCGATGAGTTGAACCGGCTTCAGGCCGGCGGCAATTTTGGATGGCCGGCGGTGACCTACAGCCGCGATTACCGCGGCGCTACCGAAATCTCGCCACACACCAGCTTGCCCGACATGATCGATCCCGCGGTGGTGTGGATGCAGACCCAGTCCCCTTCCGGCCTGGCCATCTATAACGGCACCCGGTTTGCCGATTGGCAAGGCGACTTGTTTTCCGGCGGTCTGAAAAGCCGCGAGATCCGGCATATCGAAGTCGACGCAGAAGGAAAAGTGGTTGAAGAACGCGGCATCGAAATCGGCGATCGGGTACGCGACGTTCGGGAAGGGCCCGACGGTTTTCTTTACGTGCTGACGGATGAAATCAACGGACGGCTTCTCCGCCTCGAACCGGCTGAGTAGAAACGGCGCATGCCCCTGTTGAGCAACATTAGAGCGGCGGACGGTGAAATAGAATCAATTCTGTTTGCGGTCCGGCGCTCTAGCGGTAAGCCGATCCCTTGAAGGCCACCTTCAGATCTTCTTCTTCCGATACGGCCTCGATCATGCCCCGTATTTCCGGCACCCGCGCGACGAAATAGAGGAAGAGCCACAGCGGCCAATCCCAGAGCCGCAGATACTTGCCGCCGACCCGCCGCGCATTTCGGATATCGTGGGCAAGACGCCAGCCGGTCAATAAGGGAATCGCCATGAAGCCCTGCCGCTCATGCATCATCATGTCCGAATAGCCGGTGTGGCGCCGCACGTCCCAAAGAAATTTAAAGCCGCCAATGGCATGCCGCGTCAGCGCGTCTCGATCCGAGTAGCAGATATGCCCGGCAGCCAAGATTTTGCCGTTGCGCCGACGCGAGGAGAGAAAAGGCGTGGGGGCATCCGGATAAGGAAAGGCTTTAAGCACATCCGTCCGGTATAAGGCACCATTATTGGAGATATGGACCGTGTCGCCCGACACCCCGGCATCGTCATAACTGCGGTCAAGAAGCCCCAACGCCCTGTGCCATGACGTCTCGTCTCCATACCACGTGCGTCCGCTGAAGATTACATGGTCCGGCTGCGACTTAGCCCGCGCATAGAGCCGCCGAAGCCAATCCGGCGCCGGCACGGCATCCGCCTCGAACACCGCGACCCACGGCGTGGTGCAGCGCTGCACGCCATAATCCTTCATCTCTGCGGACAATGTTGACGGTGCATAAAGCAGTTCAAGATCGGGAATCAGTTCAAACAGCACATCCGGCGGCGCCTGATGGCGATTCGATTCGCTTTCCACCACCATGACCTTAAAAGGCACTTCCACATCTTGTTGCGCGAGGGCGCGCAGAATATCGATTTCGTCCTGCCAGGTTTTTTCTTCCGACACCTCAAAATCGGAAACAACCAGAACAGTAAGTTCCAGCGATTCAGTCATAGGGATACACTCACAGAGTCGAATTGGGGCCAAAGGATTGCGTGGCACATTCTGATGATCTGCCCCTTTCCCATCATGCTATAGCACAGAAACACGAACATACAGCGTGGGGTTGGGGCGAGGCGCTGCCATCTCGGCACCGGCTTGACAATGTGACGCATCTCTTGCACCAAGAAACGCCATCTGGCTGGCTCGAATCAGCCGTTCTGACCAAGGAAAGCGGCATCCATGCGCGATGAGCCCAGTCGCCCAATTATTGTCTACTATAAAGGAAGCTTTCTTGCCCGGTCGAATGGGTCCCACATTCGGATGTATAATTTACTGCGCTATTTGACGGCGCATGCTGCATCGGTGGTGCTTTACAGCTATCGCAACCATCCGGACGAGCCGTGGACTGCCGAGCGCCAGAAAATGTTCGCGGCAGAGTTTCCGGGCGTCACGCTTGTGCTGGACGATCAAACCGCTGCCCTTCGAAAGCTGACCAAAGTGAAGAATATCTTACTGGGTCTGTTTCCCTCTCTGGCGCCCCGCGTGATGACCTGGTCTCTGCCATCCAGCGCACAGGGGTGGAACCGGCTGCGGAACACCTACACAGATGCCCTGTATTTCCTCAACTATGTGGATGCCGTGACCGAGCTCAATGGCGTGGCACCGGACACTTATGTCATCGAGACGCACGATGTGGGATTTGCAAAGCTGTCAAAGCAAAGACACATTGCGCCGACAGGCCTAAGAGCTCTGGCGAAACTGCGGAGCGAAATCGCCGTACTCAACAATGGGCAGGCGTTGGTGGCGATTTCTTCCGGAGAAGCGAAATTCTTTCGCATGATGCTGGGCGAAACACCCGTGTTTTATGTGCCGGCCTATTTGCCACCTGTCATCGCGCCCAGCATCCGGCAACTCTCCCCCACTTACGATCT
>JANQMY010000191.1 GCA_028279895.1 Alphaproteobacteria bacterium | reverse complement strand
AAGCCATTGTCGGTGCCCTCGAAAAGCTGGGGACGGATGAAGTCCCCGTGCGTATTCTGCATGCGGGCATTGGCGGCATTACGGAATCGGATGTGGTGCTGGCTGAAGCCAGCGGTGCCCCGATTATCGGCTTTAATGTGCGTGCCAACGCCCAAGCGCGCGATCACGCCCGAAGCTCCGGTATTGAGATCCGCTATTATTCGATCATCTACGATTTGGTGGACGACATAAAAGCGGCGCTGTCGGGCATGCTCGATCCCACCCTGCGGGAAACCTTCTTGGGCAATGCCGAGATTTTGGAAGTGTTCAACGTGTCCAAGGCCGGCAAGGTGGCCGGCTGCCGCGTGACCGAGGGCAATGTGGAACGGGGCGCCAAGGTGCGCCTCATTCGCGACAATGTGGTTATTCACGAGGGCACGCTAGGCACGCTGAAGCGGTTCAAGGACGAAGTGAAAGAGGTCAATTCCGGACAAGAGTGCGGCATGGCCTTCGAAAACTACCAGGACATTCAGCCTGGCGACGTTATCGAATGCTTCCGCGTCGAGGAAGTTGCCCGCACGCTCTGATACACACCGACAGGGGCGTTCCGCCGAAGGGTGCTGAACCGCCCCATCTGGAGCATTTTTGGTGTCTCGTAAGTCTCGTAGTGGCCAAAAATCAAAGGCGCCCAGTCAGCGCCAATTGCGCATGGCAGAAACCATCCGTCACATCTTGTCGGAACTGCTTATGCGTGGGGATATCCACGCGCCGGAACTGGCCGGCGTGTCGGTCACCGTGTCCGAGGTAAAAATTAGCCCGGATCTCAAAAATGCATCCGTCTTCTGTTTGCCCTTAGGCGGGACCGATGCGGAAAAAGTGGTTGCCGCGCTCAACCGCGTGAAAGCGCCTGTCCGCGGGATGTTGGGCCGGGAACTTACCACCCGCTATACACCGTCGCTGACCTTCGAACTCGACACCACGTTTGACTATGCGGACAGTATCGATGCGCTGCTGAAATCGCCCACGGTCGCGAGCGATTTAGACGCGCCCGATGCCGCCCCCTCCGATCAGGCAGAGGATGGCTCGTAAGCGCAAAGGCCGCCCGATCCATGGCTGGCTGTCCGTCGATAAACCGCTGGGAATGTCATCGTCTGCAGTGGTGGGCCGGGTGCGGCGCCTGATGAATGCCGAAAAGGCCGGTCACGGGGGCACGCTCGATCCGCTGGCCACGGGCATCCTGCCCGTTGCTTTGGGGGAAGCCACAAAGACCGCCGGATATTTGATGGATGCCCGCAAGCGATACCGCTTCACCGTGACGTGGGGTGAAGCGCGGGATACGGTGGACGCCGAAGGCGCCGTCACGGCCCGCTCCGACATCCGCCCGAGTGCGAGCCAAATCGAGAACGTGTTGCCCGAATTTTTGGGGACCATTGAGCAGGTGCCGCCCGCATTTTCGGCGCTCAAGGTGGATGGCCGGCGGGCGTATGAGCTTGCCCGATCCGGCCAAGCGCCCGATTTGGCTGCCCGTCAGGTACAGATCTATGGGATTCGGACGGTGGCACTGGAGCCGGACATCTCCGCGACCTTCGAGACGGAATGCGGCAAGGGCACCTATGTGCGCAGCCTGGCGGTGGATTTGGCGCAAAAACTGGGAACGGTCGGCTATGTTTCTGCCCTGCGACGGCTCTCGGTGGGGCCGTTTACGGAAGAAAATGCAATAACGCTGGAA
>JANQMY010000068.1 GCA_028279895.1 Alphaproteobacteria bacterium | reverse complement strand
GAGTTCTACCGTGCCGGAGAACTGGCCGGGCCGCCGCCATCCGATGCAGCAGCGGAGGAGGCGTCGTGCGAATGAGCCCCTTCGATTCCCGCTCACCCGGCCCCGGCCGTATGTTTCCGGCAAGCGCCGCGCAAACCGCCGATACGATGCCCGAAAGCGAAACCGCCGTTCGCAACCTGAAGGCGTCGCAATCGGCGAAGCTGGCTTTCGCGGCGGCGGGAATCCCCAATCCGTCGCCCGCGCTTGTCAACATGGTGGCGGACTATGTCCGGCGGAAGACGCTCGGCATTCCGCCGGGCCAGATGGCCGCCATGGGTCCGGGAAGCGGGGAGCTTGCCGCCAACGCCGTGGCGGGCGTGAACATGGCGATGGGTGCCCTGAGCGACGAGCAGCGCGCGGCCGCCCGCGAGGGCAACGCCCCTTCGCCGGACGACATCGCGCGAATTCACGCGGCGCTGAATCTCCCTGACCTCGGTTTACACCCCGGCCACAGAGCGAACGGACAACGAGACTCCGGCCCCGCTTCCGGCGCGCGCTTCGATCGCGTGGAAAGCGCCGTTTATCCGGGCAGCCCCAATCAGTGGACGACCGCGCGGGGCATGATCTACATGCGCACCTTCGCCATTCGGCACGGCTTGAACTGGGCAACGGACGTTCCCAAAATCCTGCACATGGGGCCGCAGGCCGTGAAGGCGCTGGCCGATGTGCAATTGAAGAAGGAAAGCTATGACCGATTGACGAATGTTGCGGCCTTTGCCCCGAAGGATGTCGTGACCTTGGCCAAGTTTGCGAAGAAGGAAAAAGTCGATGCGAACAAGCTCAGTAACACAATAAGCGACTTCTATCGTGGCCTGTCGCCCTCGGAAAAGAATAAGTTGAACAGAGCCATCATCCCGCGCATGGAGCAACCCGACAACGAAAGGCACAAGGCAAAGGCCGCAAAAACCATTGATGATATGGTCAGGAAGCACCCTCACAAGAGACAAAAGGGCGACGAACTCAAGAGACAACTGAAATTAAGAGCGGAAGAATACGACAAGAGGAAAAAAGCCACGACGGAGGCGCAGGAGGCGGCAAAGAGCGAGAAGAAGAAGGCAGACCAACAGGCTGCTGCACTCGACGATAAATTCAGCAATGCTTTCGGCAATGGGTCCGATTCGCACAACGCATCACCGCAGGGCACCAAAACTGCCGACAAAGGCCCAGACAAGCTGAAAGACGGAAAAGTAAGGATAGCCGATGCTTCGCCTGCAAATCCATCAGCCGGACCTGCGGATAAAGGGAAAGGGCCCGCAGGTGGAAAGCAGGATGGCTCTAAGCCAACAACAGAAGAACCGAAAAAGCCGGAAACCCGCCAGGCCGAGTTGGTAAAGAAAAACGCACCCAAAATGGGATAAACAGCTTACTGGATATGGGGTTGAGCTTCGGCCTTCTTGCCATAGCCAAAATGCTTCTTGGCAACAACGCAGGCTGTATCACCCTGTCTCAGCTTTGCCAACCCGCCCGCTTTTTCCAGAATTTCCTCTTTGGTGAATATGCCGGACTTCATGCCGGCAATCAGATAATCAACGCAGGCTTCAACGACTTTGGCGGCCTCGTATCTTTTGCGTGAAGCAGCAGCCTCGCGGTTGGCGGCGGCCTCCTTTTTCTTTTCTGCGGCAATTCGCTTGTCAAGTTCCTTGACCGCGCACAAGGCCTTGGCGGTTCCGGTAAGTTTCGCGCAGGCGGGAAAACCATTGGCGTCGGCGGCATTTGCAAGGGATGACGTGAGCGACGCAGGCGTGCTGACTGCGGCGACAACGGTCAAGGCAAAAGCTGTTTTGCGGGATGTCTGCGTCAACATGGGATTCCTC
>JANQMY010000164.1 GCA_028279895.1 Alphaproteobacteria bacterium | reverse complement strand
AACTTTTTTGCGTTCCCCGTGCCTTCCGCCACCGGGTTGCCCCGATGGGTGCACATGTTGAGGAAGGCGCGGCCCGACCCGTCGGGCTGACGGGTGATCAGGACCGGGACCCCCACAACGTCCATGGCTTTGAAGTCGCCCGGCTCCGGCAATTCGCAAGACGGCGCCAGCATGAGCGGCAGCCGCCGGAAGATACGTTTTTTCTCAAGCTCGAACCGCGCCTCATCCGTGTAGTCGGACGCCGGCAAGGGCAACACCGTGTCGGCTTGCGCCATGGTGCCCGCCTTGGCGTGCTCTATCAGGGAGCGGGTCATATCCAATAATTGCTGATTGGCCATCTCGCGTTTCCTCTTCCATCATTCTCGCGCGCAAACGAATCCTTGCCCTTTAGGCTCGATTTTCTTATATTAACGATTGTTCATTTATATTTGTCAATCTAAGATTACTCATACGGGCGAGACATTCGGCCACATCAACCTTGACGGGCGCGGATCGCCTGCGAATTGGCCAAAATCGGCGGCAAAGCGAACCGGGACGGATGAGGTATGGCGAAAGACGGCACGAAAAGACGCCCCAGGGCCCGGCTGACAGGCAAGAGCCTGGGGCGGCCCGAGGGCACGTCGGGCGAAGAAACCCGCCAACGTCTATTGGAAGTGGCCGCCACCCTGTTCGCCCGCGAAGGATTTCGCGGCGTATCGCTGGCAGAAATCGCCGGCGCGGCGGGGATTTCCGCCCCGGCCATCTACAACTATTTCGGCTCCAAGGACGATTTGTTCCGGGAGATTGCCACCAACATCTTCGAAGAAATCCGCGATGCCGTAGCACAGGCGGCGGACACACCCGGATCGTGGCACGCCAAGCTGTCCCATGTGCTTACCGCCTGCGAAGAACTTTACCGGGAAGACGCCGTACTGCAACGCTTCGGCAATGTGTTCGAAGTGCAAGTGGTACGCGACCCGGAGCGCTATGTGTCCGTGCGCGCGGTGCAACGGGAAATTGACGCTGTTTTCCGTGGTATCATTCAGCATGCGGTCAACACGGACGGCCTGCCCGCCTCCACCGACGTGGACGTGATGGGCGATCTGCTGTCGTCGCTCATCATGGGGGGGATCTCCGCGCGGACGCTCACAACACCGTCCAAGGAAGATCACCGGAAATTGGTGGCAGCGTTCAAGGCTCTGTTGGGGGTCGACGATGCCGAGATACAATCCAACGTGACCGCGCTGCGCACACGAAAGTAACTCCCGATTCCGCCATCCGCATTTCGATGGCGCGACCCAAATTCATCCTTCGTCGAGGACGATTTCAATGGGCACGCTGGGGGTGATCCAGGCAAAGCCCGGTCGTATCTTTTCGAGAATCTCGCGGCTGCGCTCCTTGTCGTCCTCCACCGCACGCGCCGTGCCCGACAGCTCATCGCCTTTGATCAGTACCGAGACCTTCGCACCGTCGCCGCGCAGTTGGCGCCACCAGCGGCCATCGGCACCGGTGTAAACCATATTGCCCTCGCGCAGATAATTGACGGGGATCGCCTCTCCATCGGGCAGCGTGAGGATCATGGTGACTTGTGCAAGCTCGCCTTCAGGGTTTTGCCGCAACTCGGTCATATCGTCTGCGGGGTTCACGCAGGCGGCAAGAAAGAGTGCCGCCACGGTCACTAATAGAAATTGTCGAATGCGGAACATAGGGCTCTCCTCCTCAATACGCGTCCAGCGGACTGCCGGCGGTCGAATAAGGATAGCATACCCCGTTCGGGCACAGGCGAAAGGCGAATCCACGCCCGCGACAGCAAGAAGCCAGCTAGAAAACCCGTGCTGCAGCCCGCGCCTGTTCTTCGCACCGGGCAACCATGTCTTCCGTCTCCGGACTCGGAATGCCGGTCGGCATCACCCGCAGACACCGGATGTCGGTAAAGCCGAGAAAGCGGAAGATATGGTCCAGATAGGGCCGCATGAAGTCGGTCTTGGACCCGTCGCTTTCAAGGGGAAAGCGATCTTCGTAGGGGCTGCCGCTGGCGATGATCATCTGCAGGGGCCGGCCCGTGATCTGACCGACATATTCGCCCTTTTCGTTGACCATCACGCTGGCCCCGACCTGCACCACCAAATCGATCCAGTGCTTGAGACGATAGGGCACGTTGTAGTTCCACATGGCGGAAGACAACAGCACCTTGTCCGCGCTTTTAAGCCGCTCGATTTCCTGCATCACGCCGGCCCATTCCCCTTCCACTTCGATGCCGCTGCCGCCGGTGAACAGGTTCATGATGTTGTCCATCTTTTGGTTGGCGCCTTCGGCCCCGAAGGCCGGCAGCTCCCGATCGAACAGCGGCAAATGCTCGACCTCGTGATCCGGATTCCGTTCGCGATAGGAGTCCAAAAACGCCTTCGCGACACGCGAAGAATAAGAATTGTCCTGACGCGGACTGGCTTCGAGATACAGAAGTTTGATCATGGCGGGGCTCTTGAGAACAGTGTCGAAAAAATCAGACCAGCATATTGGTAGGCGGCAAGCCGAATAGTTGCCGCCCGTAATCCCCGTAACGCGAGTCCCGGTCGAACACGATATGGCAGGACGCCGTGTTGATATCCCGCACCGCCCGTTGGATGGGATTGTCGAGCATATTGCCGCCGGCGCCCGCGGACGCGCCGATTTTGTTGACGGCGTCGCGGCACATATGCACGGCGTGAGACATGCGGGCAAGCCATTGCCCGCGTTCCTCACCCGACGCTTGATTGCGTTTGGCCATGACGTCCTTCAACACATCCCTCAGCAGCAATTCCGCGGTTTCGATCGTCAATGCCGCCTCCGCGATGACCACATTCTTACCTTCCGGCGACATCACTCCGCCGCGCATATTTTGCTGACCGATCTGGCGTTTGGTCTGCACGCAAAATTCCTCGAGGGCCATCTGGGCGGCCCCCAGCAAGGGCAGCGAGGCGGCAAACCCCAGAATCGGAATAAGCGGCGTTTGGTAGAGCGGCCCATCGAAACGGTCCGTGATGCCGCTGGTAACGTTGATCAAATCGAGGAACGGCATGCCATAGTCTTCGGGCACGAACACATCATCCACCTTAAAATCCCAAGACCCGGTGCCGCACATGCCGGCGATGTGCCAGGTATCGATAGGGTCCACATCTTCCCGCGGCAAGAGGAAAAAATAGGGCGCCTTGTTACCGTCCGCATCCGCGAGCAGCGCCCCGGCCATCACCCAAGTGCCGTGGATGATGCCCGTCCCCCACTGCCACTGACCGCTCAGGCGATACCCCCCGTCCACTCTGGTGGCATTTCCCGCGCCGACGTTCAGCGTGCCTGGGGCGAGCACATGATCGGTCCCCTGAAACAGTTGCTCATAGACCGCAGGCGGATAATGGAAGAACCAGAAATTGTGTTCGATATAAAACCCCGTCAGCCAGCCCATTGACGCATCGGCCTTGGATAGGATCAACACCGTTTCAAAAAACGTGTCCAGATCCATCTCGTGCCCGCCGAAAAGTTTCGGCACCATCATAGCGAACAATCCGCTGTCCCGAATGGCCTCGATTACCTCGTCCAGCGGCCTGCGGGCGATTTCGGCGTCGCGCGCTTTCTCGCGCAAAAGCGGCGCGAGCCCCTGTGCCCGTTCAATCAGCATGTCCGATGTGTTTTTCACATCCGCCGTTGACGCAATCTGCGACATCGGGTGGCTCCTCTTCGTTTTTGTCTTGATCGAAACTCAAAACATAAATTATTCTATGTTTTGAAATCATTGAGAGTCAATATGGTTTCGAGTCTCGGACCGGACATGTAACGGGATAGCGGAGAGAAGGAAGATGAGCCGTAGCGGCACGGGCGTCACCCGCACCCAATGGATCGAAATCGGACAGGAATTGTTGCGCCGGGACGGTATTGAGGGCGTAAAGCTCACGGCGCTGACCAAACTGGCGGGCGTGTCGAGCGGCAGTTTTTATCACCACTTCCCTACGATCGATGATTTTCTCAAGGCCCTCGCCGATTACTACGCAACCGAGCAATGGCCGAAACTAATTGCGCTGGCCGAGGAACATAAGCCGACCGATCCTTCCTCCCGCTTGCGCGCGCTGGGCCTGGTTTCAAGGGACACCCAATTCAAGGAACTCGTGCTCGCCATGCGCGCTTGGGCCAATTCCAGCCGGGACGCGGCCAATGCCATCCGCGCATTCGATCAGATGGGCTTTCCCCATGTGGTGAAAGAATTGAAGGCCATGGGGTTTTCCCCCAAACAGGCGAAGGTGCGTGCCTTTTTGATGATCGCCTCAAGCTCCGTGGAGTTCGACTTAGACCTGACCGGCTTGTCCGAACAGGAACTCGGCCGGATCGGCTTCGATTTGCTCACCGCCCCACAACGTTGACACCGCCACATAGGCTAATGAATCGTGCGGCCCCCCGCCACCAGTAGATGTTCGCCGGTCACATACGCCGCCCCCGGACTTGCGAAGAAAGATACCGCATGGGCGATGTCTTCCGGTTCACCGATGCGCTGCAACGGCACGGACTCGATCGATTTCTGAATATGTTCTTTGGGCATTTGGTCGAGAATGGGCGTGCGTGTGATCCCCGGGCACACCGCATTGACGGTGATCTGATAGCGCGCCAATTCGAGAGCGAGGGATTTCGTGAACCCCAGCAGGCCGGATTTAGCTGCCGAATAATCCGTGAAACCGGGACCGCCGATAAAAGCCCGCTCCGACGAGGTGTTGATGATGCGTCCCGTGCGCCGCTCCTTCATGTCGCCCACCACTTCGCGCGTGCAATCGGCGGCCGCCGTAAGGTTGAGCGCGATGAAGTAGTCCCATTGTTCCGCATCGGCTTTTGTGAACGACCGGTTGTCTTTGCGCAAACTTCCGCCGGCATTGTTATGCAATATCTCGATAAAGCCGAGTTCCCGTTTCACCTGATCGAAGGCGGATGTCAACGCGGTGCGGTCAAGTAGGTCGAAGGCGACCGGCACACATTTCCGCCCTTCAGCCTCCACCATCCGAGCCGTTTCCTTAATGCCGTCTTCGTTGAGATCCATGACGGCAATGTCGGCACCGTCCTGTGCCAGCCTTATGGCGCATGCCCGGCCGATGCCCGATGCCGCCCCGGTGATAACCGCAACTTTTCCTTCCAAGCTCACAACCGCACCTCCTGCGCTTAACCAAATGGACGACAAATTACAGGCCCGGATCGCCACCGGTCATGTCGATCGACAAATCCCAAAGGCGCTGCGCCAATTCCTCGTCATGACTTTTCGAGGTAGATGCGACCTTCACCGCAGAGCCCGAAAACTCTCCGAGACCGGACGGCCCGTAATACCCGCCGCCTTCTACTTCATCGGCCGTCGCCGCCATGAGAGTCGGCCATGCCCCCATCACCGCCGAGTTAAAGAGCGCCGCAACCAGGGGCACAAAGGCGCGGGCGAAGAACGGCAAGTGGCGCGTCAACTCGGTGTCCGCCGCGCCCGGATGGCAGGCAACGGAAATCACATCCGTGTCGAGCTTCCGCAGCCGGCGTTCTAGCTCGTAGGCAAACAGCAAATTCCCCAGTTTGCTTTGAAAGTACCGGAACTGCGGATTGTAGCTGCGCTCTGCATCGATATCGTCGAAATAAATGTCGCCGGGGCGGTGACCGATGCTGCTGGTGGACACAATGCGCGCGTTCGGCGTTTCAAGAATTTTGTCGATCAGTAATCCAGTCAGCGCAAACGGCCCAAGATGGTTCACCCCGAATTGGCTTTCGAAACCGTCTTTGGTGAGCTCCCGCGGTGGAAACATCATGCCCGCATTGTTGATCATAAGATCGAGCCGAGGCTCGTCGGCCACCATACCTACGGCCGCTTCCACCGAATCAAGATCGGCCAAGTCCAGCCGTATGAACGATACATCCGCATACGGTGTTTCGGCCTTGATTTTGTTCATGGCCGCTATGGCTTTTTCCTCAGAGCGGCAGCCCATCAGCACCCGCGCACCACGCTCCGCCAGAACCCGGGCGGTATGGAAACCAATGCCTGTATTGGCCCCGGTCACAAAGGCCGTTTTGCCTGTTTGTTCCGGGACATCTTTTTCGATAAATCCTCTGGGCATTGCGGCTCTCCGCACTCTCTCCTTGGGACCGGCAAGAGCATAGCACTCCCGCGCTTTACTTTCCTATTTGAATCCATGGCCAAGCTTAGGGAGCATCCCTGTTTGGCCCGCGGTCGCCAGCAGCGTGCCGTCTTGCGCGAACAAATGGCTATGACCATGAAAGGCACCGGACGCAAAGCCGGAAAACATGGTGTCCAACAGAACCCATTCGGATTCGACGATGTTGTGTATACGGATCGTATTGTCCAAGCTGGACGATCCGGCTGCCTGCCTGTGCCCACCGGCCAAAAAGTCCGCGATGATCGCCAAGATGCCGACGGTCAGCGGCTCGCCGTAAGTGCGGCGAAACCACAAGCGTTCCCTTCCTTCTACATCCGATTGATAGGCCACACGCTTATCGAAACGCTTTTGCATGTCGTCCGCCGACGCATAATCGCTAAATTTCGGGTCGCACATATCGGGCGCGGGAACGTCGGGCATGTGCGCGAATACCGCTTTAGGCCGATCGTCGCGGCCACCCAGCGACGCCGTCACCGTTACCACCTCGCGCTCACCGGCCCGCGTTGTGGACCGGGCTTGGGTGACCTTTCCACCCACCACGGGCATGTCGACTTCAATGTCCAACACATCTCCCGGCGCGCCGCTGGATAGAAATTGCGCGGCCGCCCAAATCAAGGGCCGGTCGGCGGCCCATTCCATCGCGCAGATGGCGGAGGCCAGCCCCACACCGCCCATGAGGAATTGACGCTCGGGCGGCCCCACAAGAACATCTTTGGTAACCTCCAGACGAAACCGGTTGGGCTCGTCCGTTGCGATGGGCTGATAAAACGCTCGTTCCATTAATCGTCCTTATCGGTCGTTTCCATCCAGCTGAAGCCATAACGCCCGCCCACCACTTTTTCAGCGTCAAAAATCGCGTCCAGCTGTTCGATCACGCTTGAGGGAAGCACGATGTCGGCCGCTGCCGCATTTTCTTCCAGATATTTGCGGCGCTTAGTTCCAGGGATCGGCACGATGTTGTCTCCCTTCGACAACAGCCACGCCAACGCAATCTGGCCGGGCTTGACCGAGAGCGAGGATGCAATCTCTTCGAGCTGACCAACCAATTGCAGATTTTTCGACAGATTGTCCCCCTGGAACCGCGGCATGGTCGACCGCATGTCTTTCTCTTCGATTTGGTCGCCGCTTTTGATGGCGCCCGTCAAAATGGCGCGTCCGATGGGGCTGAAGGGCACGAAACCGACGCCAAGCTCCCGACACGCCGGCAGGACATGGGCTTCCACATCGCGCGTCCACAAAGAATACTCGGACTGTACTGCCGCAATGGGATGAACGGCATGCGCTTTGCGCAAGGATTTGGCGGAAACTTCGCAGATGCCGATATGACGCACCTTTCCCTTCTCCACCAGCTTGGCCATGCCCCCGACTGTCTCTTCGATCGGTACATTCGGATCGGGCCGGTGAAGAAAGTATAGGTCGATATAGTACGTGCCCAACCTTTCTAACGATTCGTCGCATCGGTCCTCAATGCGGTCCGGGTGGCCATCCACATAAGGCGTTCCACCTACATGCATGAATCCGAACTTTGTGGAAATTTGTACTTTGTCCCGCTGAGCACCGAGCACCCGACCGATCAGCCGTTCATTATGCCCCCGCCCGTAACCGTTGGCGGTATCGAAAAAGGTGACGCCCAATTCGACGGCCCTGCGTAATGTCGCTTCCGACTCTTCTTCGTCCGCTTTGCCGTAGACGCTCGACATGCTCATGCAGCCAAGGCCGATGGCACTGACGTCTAGGTCACCCAGTTTCGCTCTTTTCATGGACGCCTCCTCTTTAAGCTCTCCGGGCCTTGACTTATCCGGCCATTTCTATAAAACCGAACCATAATTTGGTTTCGGTTTTTTGACAATAGTGTCCCGAGGGAATTTCGGCGTGCCCAGAAGCCCCTGGATTTCGGACCTGCATTGGAAACGAGACGGCCAGCAGCCACGCAGCCAAAAAACTCAAGAAGCGCTGCTCGATGCGGCAGAGGTCTTGTTTTATGAGAGCGGGGCAGACGCCACGTCGGTCGTCGATGTGGCCAAGAAGGCCGGCGTCTCGGTTGGGGCGGTGTATCACCATTTCCGGGACAAGAAAGCGCTGCTCTATGCCCTCTTCGAGCGCATGAGCAATCAGTATGAAACCATTGGCCGGGACGCGGTGGATGCCGAACGGTGGGAAGGTGCATCCATCCTCGACGTGTTACGCGGTTTTCTGGAGTTTTCGCTGGAGCTAGGGCGCGTGCGGCCCGGCTTCAAGAAATCCGGACTTGAAGCCGCACAGATCGACCCGGCACTGCGCCAGCACTTTGAAGAACTGCAAGCTCGCAATTTCAAAGGTCTGCACAAGCTACTGCTCGCCCGGAAGGGCGAAATGGCTCACCCCAACCCCAAATTTGCAGCCGCGTTCATTATCGACCAGCTAAGTTCCATGTTACGTTCCCGCAACGACCAGCTCATACGCAAAACTCAAATTGCACCCTGTACGGATGAAAAATTTATATCCGAAGCGCTGCATATGGCACTGCTTTATCTGCAAGTCGAAGTGACGTCTCGGGGTGGACAAGTGAAATGACGGCCGATTTGCGCAACACCGCGAAACATTCTTGCAGGCTCGCGGCCTGGTCAGCTCCAATGGCCGGATGACAGCCCGGCTTGGACGGCCTATGGTCTGCGCAAACAGATGACGACAAAGGGAGACACAAGCAAGATGACGGACGCCATTACACTATTTGTCGAATCCGAGGTGACGCCCGGCAAACTTGACGCGTTGAAAGACGTCGTCGGCCGTTTGGTCGATCACATCGGCAAAACCGAAAAAGACACGCTGATCTATAGCTGGCATCTTAACGACGCGGGTACGGAAGTGCGCGTTGTCGAGCACTACGCCAATTCCGACGCAGTGTTGTTTCACGCCAAGAACTACGCCGAGTTTGCAAAGGAGCTCGCGCCGCTGCGCAAGGTGAAAAAGTTCAACATATGCGGCACGCCCTCCCCCGCCCTCAAGGAAGCCTTTGCGGCGATCAACCCCGAATTATTCTCCTTCATCGACGGACACTTTAAACAGGACTAGACACAGAAGATGAAGATCGGCGTCTCCCTCCCCGTTCGCGAAATGCAAGACGACCTGGCCTCCATCGTCGCCTTTGCGCAGTTGGCGGAGGAACTTGGTTATCATCACTTGCGTGTTCCTGACATGGTCCTGCGGCCGAAAAGCGGACACCTGCACGAGTCGATGACTCTGCTGGCCTATGTCGCCGCCGTAACGGAAAAGATCCGTCTTGTTCCGTCGGTGATCGCCCTGCCTGCACGCCAGACGGTTCAGGTGGCGAAGCAAGCCGCTGGGGTCGATGTGCTGTCCGGCGGCCGGTTCGTACTCGGTGTCGGCGTTGGCGGGAGCAAAGAAGAATACGAGGCGCTGGGGCAAGACTTCTCGACCCGTGGCGCGCGGTGCGACGAACAACTGACCTTGCTGAAGCTGCTGTGGACCCAAGAAACCGTTGACTTCGAGGGACGCTGGGACAAAGTCCATGGCCTTGGCCTGAATCCCCTCCCAATTCAACGGCCCATTCCGATTTGGATCGGCGCGGCGTCGGTCCCCAGCGCGCCGGTCATCCGCCGCATCGGCGCCCACGCGGATGGCTGGTATGTGCTCTGCACGCCGGAAGAGTTTCCCGGCGTAAAAAATCAGATAGATGATGCCGCAAAGGCCGCCGACCGAACCCCGGAAGCCATCCACACCGAGGCCGGAGTCGCCGTTGTGGGGCCTCGTGAAGCCGAATGGCAGGACCGGGTCAAAGGCTGGCGGGACATCGGCCTCAACCAACTTTGCCTGCGAACTTTAGGGGGTGGGTTGAATTCCCGGCAACATCTCGACAAGCTTAGGGAAATCACAGATCACATACCGCGCGGTTAAGCGGGGAAGAGGAAACAGGAAGATTCATCTATGTCATCAACCGAATATATCGCCCCGACCACCGTGCAAGATGCCGTTGCTTCGCTTGCGGCCGCGAACGGGAACGGCCGCATCTTGGCGGGCGGAACCGACTTGCTGGTGCAGATGCGCACCGGACGGATGAGCCCGCAGACCATTATCGACATCAAACGCATCGGTGAGACGCGAACCATTTCGGAAACGGATGCCGCCTTCGTTATTGGTGCCGCGGTCACCGGCGCAGAGATGAGCGCGCACAAAAGCTTGTGTAGCACCTTCCCCGGCGTGGTCGAAGCCATGGACCTGATCGGCTCCCAGCAGATACAAGGCCGTGCATCGCCCGGCGGCAATCTGTGCAACGCCTCACCGGCGGCAGACTGCGTGCCCGCGCTCATCGCGGCCGGCGCCGCTTGCACCATTGCCGGCCCGAGCGGAACGCGGGACGTGCCCGTGGAACAGGTGGTCACGGGCCCCGGCCAAACCTGTTTGGCTGCGGACGAGTTCGTGGTGGGCTTCACACTGCCCAAACCGCCGCCGGGAACCGGCGATGCTTATCTTCGTCTCATCCCGCGCACGGAAATGGACATTGCCGTAGTCGGCGCCGGGGTTTGTCTGACCATTGACGATAAAGGCACCTGCACTGCGGCCCGCGTGGCCTTGGGCGCAGTCGCCCCGACCCAAGTACTGGTCGAGGACGGTGCCGCTGCCCTGATCGGCACGACCGTCGACAGCGCCGCGCTCGACAAGCTGGCGGCGGCCGCCCGCGCGGCCTGCAACCCGATCGACGACAAGCGGGGCACGGTCGACTACCGGAAAAAGGTCGCCGGCGTACTGGCAATGCGCGCGGCCCAACAAGCACTCGAACGCGCAAAGGCTTCATCATGACGAAACAACACATCACAACCTCCGTAAACGGAGAAAACGTCGAATATCTCTGCGAAGCACAGCAAACCTTGCTGGACGTACTGCGCGACGAGCTGGGCCTGACGGGCACCAAGGAAGGGTGTTCCACCGGCGACTGCGGTGCCTGCAGTGTCGTCGTCGATGGCGATGTGGTCTGCGCCTGCCTCATGCTGGGTGCGGAAGCGGAAGGCCGGACCATCGAAACCATCGAGGGCATGGCCACCGCCGATCAACTGCACCCGCTGCAAAAACATTTTCTTGAGCAGGCGTCCTTGCAATGCGGCTTCTGCACGCCCGGCTTCTTGGTCGCGGCAAAAAACCTGCTCGACAAAAATCCCGACCCCACCGAAACCGAAATTCGTTTTTGGCTCGCCGGCAATCTGTGCCGGTGTACGGGCTATGACAAGATTGTGCGCGCCGTCCAAGATGCCGCCGCCGAAATGAGAGGAGCGTGAGCCATGGGTGCTGAACAGATCGAAACCAAATGGATCGGCAAACGGATCGTTCGTCCCGACGGTGTGGACAAGGTCACGGGCCGCGCGAATTTCGGCGCCGACCTTTCCTTGCCGGGCATGCTGGAAGCGAAAATCCTCCGCAGCCCCCATGCCCATGCGCGCATCAAGCGGATCGACACCAGCAAGGCCGAGACCCTGCCGGGGGTAAAGGCGGTGATCACCTCCGCCGATTTCCCCGAGGCGGCGGGCGAAGCGGAATCCGGCGAATCCCAAGTGAATTTCGCCGACCTGTCACGTAACGTAATGGCCCGCGACAAGGTGCTTTACGACGGGCACGCCGTCGCTGCCGTTGCTGCGACCAGTGCGTCCATCGCCAATGAGGCTTTGTCTCTCATCGACATCGAGTATGAGGTTCTGCCCCATGTGATCGACGTGGAAGAGGCGATGCAGCCGGATGCCCCCTTGCTGCATGACGATCTGTTCACCAAGAATGTGGATCCGAAGCCGGACACGCCGTCCAATGTGGCTCAGCGTCTGGAATTCGCGGCGGGTGATATCGACAAGGGGTTTGGCGACGCGGATGTGATCGTCGAACGCACCTTCCGCACGGCGGCCACCCACCAAGGTTATATCGAACCTCATGCGGCCGTGGCCGAATGGACCGAGGACGGACAATCCCGCATTTGGTGCTCAAGCCAGGGCCAGTTCGCGGTACGGGCCATGACCACCACCCTGCTCGGCCTCGACCAAGCGGATGTAACCGTCACGCCCCCCGAGATCGGC
>JANQMY010000149.1 GCA_028279895.1 Alphaproteobacteria bacterium | reverse complement strand
ATTCCAACGACGGGCATTAAAGATGCGGTCGACGAATTGCGCCGATGCCTGATCGATCTCGATTTGCCGACCGTGGCCTTGGAGAGCTATCCTTCCGGTTCTTATACAGAACCCACGCCCGACGACGATTTGTTCTGGGCGACGGCTGAAGAGATCGGCAAACCCATCGGACTGCATTTCTCGATTAAAGTTCCGCAAAATGCCGTCACGGCCTTCGCCAAAGGCGGTGACGACGTGCGCCGCGCTATCGCCAGTGGCCATTTTGGTGTTGTCCTTCAAAACCTAATTCTTGACGGCGTATTCGACCGACATCCGACCGTGAAGTTTGTTGGCGCCGAAGTGAACTGTGGTTGGCTGCCCCACTACTTCGATCGCTTCGACGCGAGCTACAAAAGAAACTGGCGGTCCCTCAATCAGCGTTTGGAATTGCTGCCGAGCGAATATTTCGCGCGCAATGTTTACGTGACCTACATTATCGATCAGGTGGGCGTGAACAATCGATACATGACCGGGGTAGACCGCCTTATGTGGTCGAGCGATTTCCCCCATTCAGTCAGTAATTGGCCGATCGATGTAGAACTGGCCCACGCCCAACTTGAAGCGGCTGGGGTGCCTGACGACGAATGGGAACGAATGATGTGGCGCACATGCGCAGATCTCTACAATTTGCCCTACGAAACGACGGCGAGCCAGAAAAAGGCCGCGTAGGTTCTAGTTTCCAAACAAGTTGCATTCTTGCTTCACTGAGGTGAATGCAAACGACCCCCTCGGTGCGCTTGACAGTCGGGCATTTGCCGCCTTAGTGATGAAGGCGGGTGATGGCTCTATTGTGGGTTGCGATGAGTCTTCTCCGATGAGGTCGCGGCACGGAGAGGGGGCCGATTTGCAGAAAGACAGTCATGGCAAAGTGCGAAAGAATGCACTTCGCGCGGCGGCGGAGCCGCCAACAAGCCGGACACCACATCGCTTACTCAAAGCTTCTGAACTTATCGCCCGCGAGATCGTGGCGGACATCGCCAACCGAGAATTACAACCCGACGATACTTTACCGCCCGAGGCCAAGATGTTGCAGCAGTACGGTGTCGGCCGCGCTACGTTACGCGAAGCTATTCGCCTTCTCGAATCACAGGGCCTCATCAGTATCAAGCAGGGCCCACGCGGTGGACCCGTCGTGGGAGCAGCCAGTGGGGAGAACCTGGCCCGGGTCACGACTTTGTTTTATGGTTTAGCAGGTGCTACCTACAACGATCTCACCGAAGCGACGTTGCTCTTCGATCCGCTCGCAGCCGAGATGGCGGCGCGCGCAATAAAAACTCAAGCAGAAAAATCGTATCTTTCGGAAATTGCTAGTTTCGGCATCGACCTTTCTGAGGACGACCGGTCGAAGGAAATTAAGCTGCGCGACTTCCATCGATTTGTTTTTGAGCTTTGCCGCAATCCGATCGTCGGCTTGATCTGCGAGTCATTGTCCCAAACCTGCACGGAACACTTGCTGAAAAATACGGACATCACGCCGTTTCAAGATACGGCCATGAAGGATCACAAAGCGATGGCGGCCGCCATACTTGCCGGACGACCCGCTAACGCGAAGAAACTCGCCTACGACCACAATTTGAGGCTGGTCGAACACTGTCGAAACAACGTACCAGGTCTGCTTGATCAGTTGGTAGAGTGGCGCTGATTGCGAGCGCGAAGTTATCGTGATCGTTACGACCACAGATCGTTGGTAACCGCCTCGGCCAAATAGAGGTTGTATTCCCGAAGGAATACCCATTTTAGAACCTCGTTTTTCGAAAACTTCATCTTTCTGCCGAGCACGTACGGTCGTTGCAAATTTGCATCCATCTGCCATAAAATCTATTCGCATAGTTGTCAGCATTATTGACATGATCATGCGTATAGTTATCATCAAATGTACAAAAAAGATGACCAGGAGCGAAACGCAACATTACTAGTCTTCGGGGCGGGGCGGGAAGAAACACTAAATATTCTTTACTCTGAATATTCTATCACGCACACGTCCCTAACAAGGCTGCGTCGGTGTTCCCACTTCGGAGGCCACCGCCAGTTTCTCAGTACACCTGCAACACTAGGGAGCTAAGGGAGGGATTGTTGAATGTCCAATCGTGCATTCGAAAGACGAAACAAACTCAGAAAACTTTGGGGCAGAAAACCGGGCCGCACACGCGGTAGGTTCTGGACACGATCAAAGTCACACGCGTCCGCATTGGCACTCGCCATCGGGGCGGTACCAATGTTCGCTATCGATGTCGCCGTCGCATCATTGGACGAGATTATTGTAACGGCGACCCGGCGCGAGGAGTCCATTCAAGACGTTCCCATCGCAGTGAGCGCGTTTGACGGCGACTTCATCGAAAACGCTCGGATACAAACTTTCGATGACGTACTTTCGCTCATTCCAGGCGCTGTTTTCTTTGACATCACCGGCTCGAATGGTTCTTTCCCATCTATGCGCGGTAGTGCGTTTACAGACGATTCGCCCGCGGCGGATCTGCCGGTCGCCTTTTTCATTGACGACGTCTATGCGGGGTCGGGATCGGCATTCAACACAGACTTCTATGATATTGAACAGGTCGCCGTATTGCGCGGGCCGCAGGGAACGACATTCGGCCGAAATGTGGTGGGGGGTGCCATTCAGATCACGACGCGGAAACCGGTGCTGGGCGAACGCAGTGCCGAACTTACCGTCGGTGGCCGCAACCGGCCCGGCTTCGAAGCACGCGGATTTGTGAACCAGCCGATCAATGATCGCCTGGCCGCGCGGGTATCGTTCCAGCAGCGGCGCGTGGATGGCCACACATTCAACGAAACCACCAGCAACGATGTCGGCGAAATCGATGTCTGGAGCGTACGCGCCCAAGCACTGTATCAAGCGTCGAATGCGCTGGATGTTTTGGTCTCGGGCAGTTATTCCCGCGACACGTCCAAAGGACTGCCGAGGGATATCATTATTCGCGGCGCTCAGCCCTCCCTACTCCCGGTGGGACCGACCGGGCTCGTCTTCAACCCGGACCCGCGTGTCGTCAACAACAACGAAGACGGCTTTACGGACCGGTACACTTGGGCGGGTCAGATTCGCTTGGATTGGAACACCTCTTGGGGCAATCTGGTATCAGTCACCGCCGGACGCGGGTTTGAAGGCGGCTCAGCTGAAGACGTGGCGGCAGGTCCCCTGCCGGAACTTCTCGGCAAGCTCGACTTCCAAGACGAGGCGCAATTTACCCAGGAAGTACGCCTCGTGTCGCCCAGCGATGGACGAGCTATTGATTATGTGTTCGGCGTCTTCTTTCTGAAGTCCTCGGCCCAACGGACGGAAAACAATCCGTTTATTCCCATCCCAGGCACGGTTCTCGCGGCGTTGACGCCACCTATTGTCGGTTCCACCCACCAGCAGATAGATGTCCTTAGCGTTGCGCCTTTCGGTGAATTGGTATGGAACGCAACCGACTGGCTTGCCTTGCGGGCGGGCATTCGATTCACGTATGAGGACAAGGAAGGTGAGATCGAGCACTTCAACGATCCCAATCCCTTTACGGGTCCTATCTTCACGGTGCCAATCTCCGAAAGCTGGACCGCCACGACGCCGCGCTTCGGCTTGGAGATTTCGCCAACGGACGACATCTTGCTGTACGGCACCATCTCTAAGGGCTTCAAGAGCGGCGGTTGGTCATTGAACAACGCCACACCGGCAACCGCCCAACAACCGTTCAACCCCGAAGAAGTATGGAGCTATGAGGTGGGTGTCCGGACCGAATGGTTCGACAATCGGGTTACCTTCAACGGTACGGCGTTCCTGGCTGAAACCACTGATCTGCAGATTCGTCAGTGGGATGGTGTCGCCACCTTCCTCACCACGAATGCGGCGAAAGTAGAAGCCAAAGGCGTGGAGCTGGAGTTATTCGCTCAGCCGACGGACGAATTCGGTTTTGGTGTCGTCTATGGCTATACAGACTCCCGCTTCGACAGCTTCCCGAATTGCGCTGTCGGGATCGACTGCGATGGCAACCGTGTTCCATACGTGCCTTTGCACACAGCGACCATATATGGTCAGTACGCGACACCACTTCCAAATTTGGACGCAACTTTGTCGTTCCGGGCGGAGTACAATTTCAATAGTGAGTATCGGCTGAACGATCTAAACAATGTTCCGGTACGCAATCAGACAAAACGGGATGCTTACGTCAACGCGTTCATGACTTACGAACCGGACCATGGCGATTGGAGCCTATCCTTGTGGGGTCGCAATATTTTGGATGACGAAGCGATCTCGGGATCCAGCAACTTCTCCATCTTCCACTATTCCGGCGCTGAAATCGCTGCAGGCAATCAGGCTTTCCGGGCGGTTTACGATACGCCGAGGCAATGGGGCGGTTCAGTGAGTTTCCGCTTCTAAGAATCAGTACTGTTCCTCCCCGCGCCCCTCGACCAGCGGTGTTGACGGGCGCGCAACTAGACGGGCCGCACAAAGACCTTAAGAATGTGCGGCCCAATTTCACGAGACCCTACCCGTCTCTCGGCGGATAGGTTGAAATAATTAGGTATTGCGACCGATGAAGGCCCCCGCGCCCGATGACATCACCCCCAGCTATCGATGGTATGTCCTTGGCATATTAACGGTCGTCTACATATTCAATCTGGTTGATCGTAGCATCCTGGCAATTCTGCAAGAGCCGATCAAAGAAGAATTGGGGCTTTCCGATACTCAACTCGGTGCGTTGACCGGGCTCGCTTTCGGACTCTTTTATTCAACATTGGCGGTTCCGATCGCGATTCTCGCAGATCGTACAGTTCGAAAGAATATCGTGGCAGGCGCTCTTGCCCTGTGGAGTTTGGCCACCGCCTTATGCGGTGTCGCAACCAACTTTCTCACCTTGCTGATTTTCCGCATAGGTGTTGGCGTTGGCGAGGCGGGTGGCGTGCCGCCGTCGGTCTCAATTCTCTCCGATTATTTTCCGCGCGCAAAACGCGCCACAGCCATGGCGATTTATGGGATCGGGCCGCCCCTTGGCCTTGCGTTCGGCATGTTCGCAGGGGGGTGGCTGAATGAAACCTTAGGATGGCGGGTGGCCTTTTTTCTCATCGGGATTGCCGGCGTGATTCTGGCCCCTATCGTATATCTAACTGTCAAAGAGCTGCCCCGCGGGTACGCCGACCGGCTGGAGGGCGCGCCGGTGCCAGAAGAAGCGCCCTCACCCAGTTTTCGTCAGGCCGTGGATACCCTATGGGCCCTAAGATCATTTCGCCATCTCTTATGGGCCGGCGCCACGCATGCACTTGCCACCTACTCGGTGATGAGTTGGAATCCATCGTTTTACATCCGCGTGCATGAACTCGGCACTGCGGAAGTGGGCATGTATCTCGCTTTGCTGGTGGGCGGTGCCGGCATCATCGGAACTTTCCTTGGTGGCGTGATCTCCGACCGATTGGGGAATGCGGATGTGCGCTGGTACATGTGGATCCCGGGCATTGCCATGGCGGCGTTCGTGCCAGCAGCGTTCCTACAGTATTGGGTCGCAGATCCATATGTGTCCTTTGCCGTGGCCTTCATTCCCTACTTGCTCTCGCCACTTTACATCGGACCCTATCTTGCCACCGCGCAGTCCTTGGCCAATCCGGAGATCCGCTCGCTCACACAAGCGATCGTGCTCATGGTCTACAACATTATCGGCCTGTCCTTAGGGCCCATGATGACCGGCGCTTTAAGCGACACGTTCACCGATAGTTATGGATGGGGTGCTGACGGATTGCGTTATGCGCTCATGATCATGATCTTGTTCAATCTTTGGTCTGCTGTTCATTTTTATTGGGGCTCCAAATATCTGCATGACGACCTAAATCGGGACCGCAGCGGCGAAATAGGCAAGGCACCAACGCCGGCCGTCGCCGCAACCAGCAAGCCAAGTTCGCTTCAAGCCGAGAGCTTGAAAAAGGAAACTCAAGATGACAGCAGACTTAAAGATCGGGATCTGTCTTAGATTCAAAAATCCCGAACCGTGGCATCGCGATTGGCGGGACGTCTATCAAGCGCATCTGGACTACGGCGCGCGGGCCGAAGCATTGGGGTTCGACGGAATTTGGGTACCCGAACATCACTGTGTGCCATCGGGATACAATCCCGCCCCGCTTGTGGCGCTTACGGCCTTGTCCCAGGTGACTTCCAAAATACAACTGGGCACCCAGCCTCTGCTGATCCCACTCCACAACCCAATCCTCGCCGCCGAGGAGGCGGCCGTTCTGGACGTATTGTCGGGTGGGCGCCTCATAATAGGCGTCGGTGCAGGCTACCGGCCGGGAGACTTTCGCGCGCTCGGGAAAGACCGAAGTGAGCGCGGCGGTCGCATGGACGAAGTGCTGCCGCTGTTCATTAAGGCACTGGCGGCGCGTGAGCCCTTCGATTTTTCCGGACGTTTTTATTCGGTCAGCGGCGTGCAACTAAGTCCACCTCCGGTTCAGACACCTCATCCCGAAATTCAGTATACGGCACGCTCAGCGGTAGCGGCCAAACGGGCGGCACGGCTGGGCCTGTCGCTCAATGTGCTGGCCCAACCCAACGTCCCCATATTAGGCCCTCTCGTCGCCGAAACAGCTGCCGCGGCAGGTCACAACCCAGCAAAGATCGGCGTGTCGCTTTTACGCGGTGGATTTCTAGGGAAGGACCGCGAACAGGCGGTCGAAGCCGTGCGTCCCTATCATGAATGGGACGTGCAAGAATATGACGAATGGCAAGCCGAGGCGCCGGACCCCGACGATGTGCGCTTGCTTGAAGAACGCAAGGCGAAAGCAAAATCGCGACAAAGCGAGCCGCCCCCCGGCCATTTTACACCCGAGGAGTGGATATCCGCGGTCGCGTCCGACGAAGCCGCCATCAAGGCCGTCGGGCTGAAACCCGGCTGGGTTAACGTCACGCTGTGGCCGCCCGGCATGCCGCTCACCCAGGCGTTGGATTGTCTAGAGCAATTCGCCGAAGAGGTTTTGCCGCACCTTCGCACGGCATAATCCACTTGCGGACCGCTTCTCTTGTGACGTTACAAAAGATAAGGCATAATAATACGTATGTTTATAATAGTTAATACTGACGCATAGTGAAGCTGGGCCGCGATATGAAACAGGGCAAAAAACAAAAGAAAGCGAACCCCACACCCGACGACATCAATCTTCTCGATCCGGCGGTTCAAGCTTGCCCCTACACGGCATATTCGACTCTTCGCGAACAAGCACCCGTGCGGCTTGCCCCCGAAACGGGCATGTTTGTGCTTACCAAATATGACGACGTGAAAGTTGCGTTCCAAGACCATAAAAGGTTCTCGAAGGACACGTCGGGGACCTTTGACCCTGAAGTGAAGCCTTCGGGCTACGGGGGATGGAAGAACGCTGAAGCGGTTCGGAAGGTCTTTCAAGAAGAAGGCTGGGAAGCCTGGCCCCAAGTCAATTCCCTGGGCAGCGAACCCCCTATTCACGCCAAGTTCCGCAAATTGATCGACCCTTCCTTCACGGCGGGCCGCATCAAAAAAATGGCACCCTATATCGAGAAACTGATTCACGAACTCATTGACGAGTTCATTGATGACGGCGAGGTGGAATTCGTCAGCCAGTTTTGCGTACCGCTGCCCATGCATGTGATCTCGGACCGCCTGGGGCTGCCAAAGGAAGATCTGCCAAAGCTGAAGGCGTGGTCGGGTGATCAGATCACCAGCATCAGCCGCCTTCTTTCACCGGATGAGGAAGTCGATTGTGCCCGCCGGCTGGTGGCGTTTCAGCATTATCTCGTGGACCAGCTCGAGAAAAAGCGCAAAGAGCCGGCGGATGATATTCTGTCGGACCTTGCCCGCGTCGAGATTGGCGGGTCGTCAGGCGTCCGATTGGAAGATCTGATCTCGGTCATTTTCTCCGTTCATGTGGGCGGAAATGAATCAACCACGAATGCCTTATCGTCCGGCTTACTGCTTCTGCTCAAACATCCGGAAGTGATGAAGCGCATCCAAGATGACCGCTCCCTGATCAGGAACTTCATTGAGGAGGACTTGCGCCTGGAGTCGCCTTTTCAAGCCTTTCCGCGACTGGTGCGTAACGATTCCGAATTGCGGGGCGTTGCACTCCCGAAAGAATCTCTTCTGGACCTGCGGATGGGGGCCGCCAACCGGGACCCTGATGAATTCGACAGACCGGATGAGATCGATCTGCAACGAAAGAATCCGGGCCGACACCTGGCGTTCGGTGTGGGCCATCACTATTGCGTCGGGGCGCCCTTGGCTCGTTTGGAAATGACACTGGCCTTCAACATTCTGTTTGACAGGTTGGCAAACATTCGTCTTACCCCCGGCAAGAACGACCTTGATTACGTTCCACATTATTTGGCGAGAGGTCTGAAGGAACTGCATCTGACCTTCGACAAGGTGTCCTAAGGATTACTCATGAGGCAGAGAAAGTCGGGACCTTTACGGGGACTACGGGTGGTCAGCCTAGCTGAGAAGATGACGGCCAAATTGGTCGGCATGATGCTGGCTGACAATGGCGCTACGGTCGTCGAAGTGGAAAGCCCCGGCAATGTGCGCGAACCCAATTGGGAAATCATGGAAGAAACATGGAGGCGGGGCAAGAACATTGTGCCGCTCGAGGGTCCAACGCAGCTTGCCCATTTGATTGGCGCCGCTGACGTGTTTGTGACCGACCTGGCGGCTCAAACCCTTCAAGATCTTGATGCCTCACCGCAAGTGCTTGCCGGTCGCTGCAAAGAGCTTGTGGTTTTGCAGATCAGCGGTTATGGCACATCGTCCGCGCGGCGCGACACGCCATGGTCGGAAACACTGGTCATGGCCGAAATGGGTTTCCCCTGGCTGCAAGAGGGCCCACGCGACGGTCCGCGCATGCCAAGTTTTCAAGCCGGCTCTTATGCGGCCGCCTTTAACGGCATGTCGGGTCTTCTTGCAGCCCTTCATATCCGACGGGAAACCGGTAACGGCCAGATCATCGATACCTCAATTCTTGATGGCTTGACCGCCCAGCAGCCCATGGGTTGGTATTGGAACGAACGCCATCGCACGCCCGACACACCCATCGATATCGCCGCCGGCGGCATGGGCCGACTGGTTCTGGCAGCCTATCGCTGTCAAGACGGTGAGTGGGTCCATATTCATACCGGCGCGAAGGGCGCGTTCTCGCGTCTGATGACACTTGCTGGCCTGGATGAGCAGATTCCTCCGCTGCCGATCAACGGCCAATCGGAAATCGGCCAACCCATCGAAAAATGGCAGCTTGAACTTATTCACGAAACGTTGCCGAAGCTCTTTGCCACCAAACCCCGGGAGGCGTGGATCAAGATCCTGCGCCGCAACGAAATCTCTGCCATGCCCGACCTTTTACCGGGAGAGTGTTTCATCAATGAGCAGGCACTTGAAAACCAGCTGAGTGCGCTGACCACATTGTCCAGCGGCGAAAGCGTGCGGGTCGCGGGCGCCGCACTCAAGTTCTCCGAAACACCGGCCGTAGTGGGGTTTATTCCGACGCAGCCGACAACGACGGAAGACGCAATCGAGGAATTGCTGAAACACCCAAATGAACCGGCCAGTGCAAAACGCAAGACACCGCCAAAGTATCCTTTGGCCGGTTTGCGGGTTGTGGATTTCGGGATCTATTTCGCAGGGCCCTACGCGTCGCGTCTGCTTGCTGATCTGGGCGCGGATGTGATCAAGCTTGAAAACCTTAATGGCTGTCCCATGCGCGCCATTTCGCAGGGCCGCTATTTCAACGCCGCCAATCACCACAAACGAACCATTGCCATTGATTTAAAGCAGCCTCAAGCCCGCGACATCATTGCCCGACTGGTGGCACAGTCCGACGTGGTCCATCATAATCTGCGGCCCGGAGTAGCAGAGACCTTAGGGATGGGCTACGCGGATCTTCAGGAGATCAACCCCTCGCTTATCTACTGCCATTCTTCCGCCTTCGGATCACTTGGGCCTTACAGATATTTGCCGGGCTTTGAACCCTTATCGTCGGCCGTCACCGGGCTTCTCATGCGTCACGAAGGATGCCGCGATACCGGACCCTATGCCGCGATCGGCAGCATGGACCCCGGCAATGGTCTATTGGGCGCGGCAGGCATTCTTATGGCCTTATATCACCGGGATAGGACCGGCGAAGGGCAGCTGGTGGAATGCCCTCAAATGGGATCGGCGATCATGCATCTCGCCGACACGGTCATTCGTGAGGACGGCACGATACTCGATCCTTGCCGGGTTGATCGGGACCAGTACGGATTTGGCTGGTGGAAGCGCCTGTACCGATGCTCTGACGGCTGGATTGTCGTGGACGCGTGGTGCAAGGAAGCACGTTCCGCTTTGCTGCGCATGGCCGATGCTGACGAAGGGAACGCGCTCGACCGCCTGGGAAGCTGGGCATCGGGTCAAAGTGTCGACGCTGCCCTCGCTACTCTGAAGGAATTGTATGTGCCGGCAGGACGGGTTGGGCCACCGTTCAGCAGCGATCGATTCTTCTTCGATGAAGAAAACGTCCGGCAAAAGCGGGTGATTGAGTTTGCCGATCACCCCAAATGGGGACGCTATCGAGATCTTGGGCTTTTCTGGCGTTTCTCGCAGACACCGCTCCGAACGGCCGAGGACGGCCACTATGCGCCGGAGATCGGTCGGCATACTGCCGACATTCTCGGGGAACTCGGCTTCGACCAAGACCGCATCGCCTCGTGGTCGGAGCGCAAGATCGTGCGGGTGGCTTGATGGGAGTAGCCATGAATACTGACACGCCTGACGTAGGTGCTTGGCTTTTCATTTTCGGCACCGCTTTGCTGTTTGTTGGCGCCTTAGCATTTCGCGTCAACGGAATGCCGCGTCGATTGCGGCCAGGGCCGCAGACGTCGCAGGGCTCGACGAACCTATCTATAGACGAACGGGGATTGCGCTGGCTTGATCAATTTTCGTTCATGGTACTGATGACCCTTGTGATCGGGATGGCTTTGCTGCTTGCGGCCCTTTGGCACTGGGCCGGCGCCCCATGAGATCCGGAGGTCCCCGATGACGATTGGATCCACATTTCCGATCACTTTCTTTTACGGTTCGCTGCTTGGGCTGATTCTGGTCTTCATTTCAATTGAAGTCTTGCGGTATCGGGTGCGCGCCCTCGAACTGGGTGAAGACATCGCCCAACGTATGCCGCGCGTCCAAGGCAACTTCATAGAATATGTCCCGCTGGCGCTTATCCTCCTGGGATTGCTGGAAGAAACCGGCGCCCCTGCCGTGGTTCTCCACGGACTCGGGATCACACTGCTCGTCGCACGGATCATGCACGCCTATGGGCTTGGCCATCTAGGCTCGGCGAACTATCCGCGAACGGTTGGCACGCTTCTCACCTTTGTGGTACTCGCGGCATTGAGCATCGCGGGTCTCTACGCTTCGGCGCAGATCCTGCTTTGAGGGTCTGGCAGCGCGGGCGATGGGCGACAAAGAAAACGATGCAATGAGGCTTTCGAAGGAGGAACGGTATGGGACGGGTTGACGGCAAGGTCGCCATTGTCACGGGCGGTGCTGTGGGCCTTGGGCGTGCAGACGCTGTGCTACTAGCACAAGAAGGCGCACATGTGGTGGTGACCGACGTGGACACACAACAGGGATCTGCTGTTGCCGAAGAGATCGGCGGGTCGGCACTCTTCCTGCACCATGACGTTACCAATGAACCATCCTGGATCGACCTCATCGACTCAGTCGTGGACCGCCTGGGCCGGCTCGATATTTTGGTGAACAATGCCGGGATCGTTGTGCCGGAAAATCCCGAGACCACCACCCTCGACCAATTCAGGCAGGTGTGCGCCGTGAGCGTCGAAGGCACATTCTTGGGCTGCAAATATGCCATTCCAGCCATGAAGAAGTCCGGAGGCGGATCGATTATCAACATGTCGTCTGTGGGAGCCATCAATCCGCAGCCCGACGTGGCTGCTTATGCAGCGGCAAAAGGTGCCGTTCGCTCCTACACGCGGGCGGTGGCCATCCACTGCGCCCAAAACGGTCTCAACATCCGGTGCAACTCTGTTGCTCCATCTTCGATGGCAACGCCTATGGTCGCGGAGATTCAAAAGCAACTCGTTGCCAAGGGGCGGGTCGGTCTTAAGCGTTCCGGCATGGGGGAACTCGGCGATCCTAATGATGTGGCCCATGCAGTGCTTTACTTGGCATCGGATGAGTCAAGGTTGGTGAGCGGTTCAGAGATCGTGATTGACCATACAGTGACCGTCACTCAAGGGCTCGTACCCTAGTCCGGTCAGGAGAATCAAACGATGGAATATGGGATGGCAATTACGCTAACGATGGGGGGTAGTCCGGAAGATATCCTCACCTTGGCGCGGGCCATCAAAGAGCGGGGGGTTCATTCTCTTTACGTTCCGGAACATGTCATCACTTTCGATGATATCCAGTCACCTTTTCCGTACACGGAAACAGGGGAAATCCCAGGCGGACAGGTCATCAGTGCCATGGATCCGCTCATGGTCTTGGGATGGTTGGCAGGACAGACGAAGACCGTCCGCTTGACCACGAGTGTTTGCACTATACCTCAACGACATCCAGTTTTCACAGCCCGCCATGCCGCAAATGTCGACATACTTTCGGGAGGGCGACTCGATTTCGGCGTTGGAATCGGCTGGCTTAAGGGAGAATTCGACGCACTGCACGTTCCCTTTAATGGTCGCGGCGCCCGTACCGTCGACTACCTGCACGTCATCATGGCGCTCAGGTCCGAAGGGGTTTCAGAACATCACGGGGAACACTATGACTTGCCGGCCTGCGTGCAGACCCCGAAGCCAATTCAGCGTCCGGGACCGCCTATCCTAATGGGAGGGAACTCGGAAACTGCCATGCGCCGGACGGCGCAAACTTCTGATGGTTGGTATCCATTTCACCTTTCTGTCGCGGGAGTTTCTAAAAAACTCTCTATACTGAACTATTATCTGCGGGAAGAAGGACGCTCACCGAAGAATTTTGAAATCCGTCTTGGCGCCCCAATGGAACAGATCGACCCCGGGACTTGCAGACCAATACGAGAATGCCGGCGTTCATCAACTGATCCTGCGGCCGCGTGGCCGCACCATGAACGACCAACCAGCCTGGCTCGATGAGGCGGCGAAGCTTGCATTCGATTAACCCAAACACCTCACTGAAAACTGAAGTTTCACGAGCGCTCGACAGGTCGCTCGAATGGGCCGCATCCCGCCAGGCCGACGGCGGATGGTGGGTCGGCCAATTTGAGTCGAATGCCGGCATTGATGCCGAGTGGATTACTGCACTTCACATTATGAACCTCTCAGACCACCCAATCATCGAGGGACTTGTACACTCACTCGTTGAACGTCAGCGGACAGATGGCTCCTGGGACACACATTCCGGCGCGCCGAGCGGAGATATCAGCACGACGGTGGAAGTCCATTTGGCCCTGCGGATCTCGGGAATGCCCGCTACATCAAACGTGCTGGAGAAGAGTCGGGATTGGATCCTCAAACATGGGGGTCTGCGCGAAGTTCGCGTATTTACACGTTATTGGCTGGCCATGGTTGGTGAATGGCCGTGGCGGCATACGCCCAATCTTCCGCCGGAGATTATTTGGCTCCCCAAGTGGGTTCCCTTTAACATCTACCATTTCGCCGCATGGGCGCGGGCAACCCTACTCCCCCTCATGGTGCTTAGCGCCAATCGGCCGGTCTGGACGTGTGGTGGACGAGCGCAGCTAGACGAATTGTTTCCGGGCGGACGGCACGCATTCGACTATTCATTGCCTAAGTCGGGCCCGAAAAGTGTTTGGCGGTCGATTTTCTTGATCACGGATCGGCTCCTAAATCGTGCACAGGACATCGGCCTGCTTGGCAAGCGTAAGAGCGCGATTCGCGCGGTCACGCGTTGGATATTGGAACGCCAGGAAGAGGACGGCACATGGTGCGGCATCCAGCCGGCATGGATCTACAGCCTGCTCGCCCTCTCATCTGAAGGTTACACAACACAAGATCCCGTGATTCAAAAGAGCCTAAAAGCCTTATCAAGCCCGAACTGGTGCTGGCGTCGCGGTGAGTCCGCAAGCATCCAAGTCAGTAATTCGCCGGTTTGGGATACAGGGCTGATGCTGGCCGCAGTTCAGGCGTGTCCCCAAAGTGAGATGCGCGATTCTATTATTTCTAAGGCGGTTGATTGGTTGCTTGAGATGCAACATCGGTCCGAGGGAGATTGGATCGAGGCAGCGGAAAATGTGGCCCCCGGAGGCTGGAGTTTCCAGTTTAGCAATCGGTGGTACCCGGATGTTGACGATACGGCCGTGGTGCTGACCTCTCTGGCGGCCCACGGTGATAATCCTGATTATTTCGCGAAGGGGTTGCCCGAGGCCCTCGACCGTGCAGGCAACTGGCTTCTCGCCATGCAATGTACGAATGGGGGCTGGGCGGCATTTGACAAGGATAATGGACGGAACCCGATCGTCACGCGAACCCCGTTTTGTGATTTCGGAGAAGTACTCGATCATCCGACAACGGACGTTACCGCCCACGTGATTGAGGCTCTCATTAAGGTTGGATATGGCGCCGACCACCCGGCGCTTATCCGAGCCATCGACTTTGTCAAAAACAATCAGGAGAGTGACGGAAGCTGGCTAGGGCGATGGGGCGTCAACCACGTCTACGGCACATCAACTGTGCTGCAAGCGTTGGGCGGTGTCACCGGTGAACGGGAGGCCCAATGGCTTGATCGGGGGGCCGCATGGCTGGCGGACAAGCAAAATCCAGATGGTGGGTGGGGCGAATCTTGTGACTCCTATGTGGATGTGTCGCTGGCGGGCGCCGGACCCAGCACAAAATCGCAAACGGCATGGGCATTGATGGGCCTGATGGCCCTGTCACGAACACGCGACCAGCCGATAATAGAACGCGGGCTTCGATTTCTCTTGGACACGCAAGACCAAGGAACATGGCATGAGGATGAATATACCGGCACAGGGTTTCCGGGCTGGTTGCACACGGCCCCCCCAGGTTCGGCGAAACGACCGTCGGCGGATCACGAATTGAAACATGGGTTTATGACGAAATACGAACTCTATAGCCACTATTTTCCCATGATGGTTCTCGCGCGCTACTTACAGATGTATACGGATTAAAAAGAATAGGCGGCAAACGACCGGGGCGTTTCACCTTCCTCGCCGTTGAGCGAGATGAACTACCGCGCCGTAATTCCACCATCGACAGGCAATAGGACTCCCGTGACCATCGCGGCATCGTCGGAACACAAAAAAACCGCTGCCCGCGCAATGTCGAGCGGGTCAATGAGGGATTGCATTGGAATGCTTGCACGCACGCCGTCAAGAGCATCTTCCTGGGACATCCCGGCGCCATCGGCAACACTAGCGGCAGCCCGCTTGAGCATCGGCGTGACCACGGGTCCGGGGCAAATACCATTCACCCGGATCTTTTTCGAGGCAAGCTCCAAGGCAAGACTGGAAAGAAACCCAGCGATGCCGTGCTTGGCGGCACCGTAAATGGTCATTTCCGGCCGCACCATAATAGCTTGAACAGAGGCCGTAAAAAGTATCGACGCGCCACCACTAGCGGCCGCCTCCCTGAGTGAGGGCAAAGCCGCCTGGGTCATCCGCACCGGCCCGGAGATGTTCACATCGAGGAGACGATTTAGGGCCTCGTCGTCCACGGCGTCTACCGCACCGCGATGTTCGACCCCCGCATTGTTGTAAAGAATGTCCAGTCGGCCCCATTGGTCGAGCACGGTGGCAACCGCGGCTTCGTTGTCCTGTCGAACGCAATGGTCACCTCTTTGAAACAGACAATTCGGCCCCACTTCGGTGGCAAGCGACCTTCCCGCTCCCTCTTCTAGATCCGTTATCAAGACCTTCGCGCCCTCCAAGACAAATTGGCGCGCAGCGGCCGCACCGATACCGCTTGCGCCACCGGTGATAAGCGCCACTTTGCCGTCAAGCCTTCCCATGACCCTCTCCTTTCCATCCAACAAATGACTGTTCGCCTCCGGCCCGTAGCCGATTGACCAAACTATGCGTATAGTTATACGATTTTTTCAAGTGCCGGAAAACGAAGGACCGGACAGCCGTATGCTTTTCACGTCAATCACTAAACGGAGGGTCTGACAATGGCCGAGTACAGAAAGGATCACGAAGACGTTTCGGGTTTCATTCTCGAAGAGGACCGCGAGAACGAACTGCGAGAAAAACAGAAGGAATGTACGTTCATCTGGACGAACAAAGCTGGCGAGCCGGTAGGCGTGATCATGAGTTATCTGGAAACGGATGACGGTCGCATTTGGCTGACGGGTTCAGAACAGCGTAAGCGGTTTCCAGCGATCCGACGCGATCCGCGCACTTGCGTCGTCATTACGTCTGCGGGCACGGATATGGATGCGGGCAAGACGGTCACCTATAAGGGTCTTTCGGTCGTGCATGACAAAGCAAACCGCAGGATTAAAGATTGGTTCTACCCCACCTTCGCCGAAAAACTTTACGGTCATGCAGGTGAGGCGCGCGTCAAACAATTCGTCAGGTTGCTCGATTCGCCGCGCCGCGTGGTGGTGGAATTCATCCCGACCATGAAGATCGCCTTTGATGGGGACAAGCATGTGGCAGCCGATAACCCCCTAGAAATGGAACCCTCCTCCTAGAGCGGCAGGGGAGGCATCACGAAAGCAATTGAATAATCTATGCATATGTTTATACTATATGGAGCTGACACTGGCTACGATCGTTTCCTTGAGGGGATCGGTACCACTCACGTGTCGCCAAATCAGGGAGGCTAAGCCATGAGATACAAAGCGATCTCGGCAGATTCGCACGTCAATGAACATCCGGAACTGTTTATACGACATTTCCCAGCCGAGTTACGTGACCGGGCGCCTCGATTGATCGACTTGGACAATGGTGGCCAAGGCTGGCAGATCGAAGGCACTTCTGAACCGGTCCTCTTCAGCGGCTCGGCGGTTCACCACCGCGCGTCGAAACGCTTCGATCGCGCGAACTACAAGAACCGGTTTGCCGAATACAAAGATGGCGTCACCAAGGGCGTCCGCTATGAAGACATTCTGCCGGGATCGTGGGATCCGGTGGCGAGGCTCAAAGAACAGGACGAAGACAAAGTCGACGCCGAATTCTTGTACAGCAGCCCGCAAGTATGGGGCGCGGTCAAGGCAATGGAAGATCGCAAGCTCAAGCTTGCTTGCTTTCGGGCCTATAATGATTGGATGGCCGAGTTCTGTGCCCACAATCCGCAGCGACTTTTGGGTGTGGGGCTTATTCCGGTGACGGGCATTGACGATGCTCTTGCCGAATTCGACAGATGCATCAACGAATTGAAACTGCCTACCGTTGCGCTCGAAAGCTATCCTTCTGGTTCGTACACGGATCCATCACCGGAAGACGACCGCTTCTGGTCACTCGCCGTAGAAATGGACGTGCCGGTCGGACTGCATTTTTCGATCAAGATTCCCGCGGACGTGACGGCCAACGTTCGTAAGGGCGGCGACGACGTTCGCAAAGCAATCGCAGGCGGGCTGTTTCAGGTAGTCCTGCAAAAAATGATTCTCGATGGCGTCTTCGACCGCCACCCGCGCCTCCAATTCGTCGGTGCCGAAGTTAACTGCGGCTGGATCCCGTACTATTTCCAGAAGTTCGACCAAACCTATAAGGCCAATTGGCGGCAACTGGACAACAGGCTCGATCTACTGCCGAGTGAATATTTCAAGCGGAACGTCTATGTGACGTTCATCATTGATCAAGTGGGCGTGAACAGCCGCTACAGCATCGGCGTCGACAGGCTGATGTGGTCGTGCGATTTCCCGCATTCAGTCAGCAATTGGCCGATTGATGTTGAACTCGCCCATGACCAGTTGAAAATCGGAAAGGTTCCCCAAGATGAGTGGGAGCGGATCATGTGGCGAAACTGCGCTGACCTTTACAAGATTGAGTATGAAGACTCAGCGCTGCAATCCTTGAAGGCAGCGTAACAAACAAAGGGCGAGAGCACCTCACACGTAAGGATCCGCAATATGACCGCCATCAATATCTTTTCGGCCGCGAGCAATGTGACCGAGGCGCCTGACCTTTGGGCGAAGAAGCTGCCACAGAAATGGTCGGAACTTTCACCCCGTCTCGTGGACGGCAACGACGGTGCCGAGTGGCACCTGGGCGGTCGCCCCTGCGGTGCCCCTGGCTTCCGCCATCCGGTGAATGGCGGCAGGTATCGGCCGACGTCTGAGGAGCTTTCTTGGCTGGCCTCAGCGGACGGGCGCCTGTGGCTGCAAAGCCGAGACGACATGGTGGGGGAAGTTCTGTATCCCAACCGGGAAATTTGGTCTGCCATCGCTGCCACGGAAGATCGCGATTTTATCGTCGCCTGCCATCAGGTCTACAATGATTGGATGGCGGAGCTTGTTTCGGGTGCGCCCGAACGCATCGTGGGTATCGCGAAAATTCCACCCACCGGCATAAAGGACGCGACCGAAGAACTGAAACGCGCGGGCGAGAAACTGAAACTAAAGGGAGCGATCCTAGATGTTTGGCCCGCTGGGGTAGAGGCGGAAGGCGGCCTGCCGGAGTCCGATCCGTTCTGGGAATGCGCAGCCGCCCTTGGGATTCCGATCAGCATTCACCGGCCCCTATCCATTCTTAACGACGAAGAACCACCTTTGGTCGCTGCGGGCGGCCCACCACCGTTTTCATACGATATGAACGCGCTCGTATACGGAAATGTTTTCGACCGTTACCCTTCGTTACGAGTGGTCGTGAAAGATACAGGCGTTGGATGGGCCCCATCGGGGTTTGAGGCCTTGGACGAGACGTACATGCGGATGCAAGGCTCCCGAACGATCGAGCTTGGCAATCCAGATCTCCTACCCAGTGACTATTTGCGCCGGTTCTTCTGGTTCACCGTCCAGGACGATTCCTTCGGCATTTCCACCCGCAAGGTCTTGGGCAAGGCGCATATGATGTATGCCTCATTTGCAAATACATTCGCTTCCGTCTGGCCAAACAGCCGCCAATTGTTCGAGCAGCTCACCGGCGAATTACCCAACTCCGACCGTGAAGACTTGGCTTCTAATGTGGTTTCCAAACTATACGGGGTTAACAGCGCCACGGATTTTACTGCTCAGGAAATCAACGATTACGAACGTCATGTGCTGCTTTAAACGCGGACTTTTGCGACAGCGGGTGCGGAGCACTTGACAACGTCGGTCGACACCAAGCCGATCTCCGCCGCAACGCCGATCGCGACGGGGGCTGACGGCTGGCCGCATCGCCGTACGGCTTGGTACATGGTTGGCGTATTGGCTGTTGCCCAATGCATCAACGCCATCGACCGTCATATCATCAATCTGCTTGTGCCCTTCATCAAGGCAGATCTGCAAATCTCTGATACGCAGATGGGGCTGCTGCTCGGTTTCGCCTTTGCTCTGTTTTACACTATCATGGGGCTTCCGATCGGGCGCTGGGCCGACAGCCATAGCCGCCGGGTAATCATTGCGTTCGGCGCGGGCTTCTGGAGCTTAATGACCATCGCATGCGGCCTAGCACAAAATTTTGTGCAACTGTTTTTGGCGCGCATGGGTGTCGGCGCCGGAGAAGCGACGTTAAACCCATCCGGCTACTCTCTTATCAGCGACTATTTTCCACAAGAGCGGCGGGCCAAACCCCTAGGTGTTTTCATAATGGGACATACGGTGGGCGCTGCCATCGCCCTGCTGGTGGGGGGCGCGCTGGTTCAATACCTGGTAAGCAATGAAGTGACATGGACGGTGCCTTTGATCGGCACACTCCAACCTTGGCAGATTGC
>JANQMY010000101.1 GCA_028279895.1 Alphaproteobacteria bacterium | reverse complement strand
ATCGCATCGGGCGGCAATCCCGCTTCGGTGAGCGCGCCCGCAAATCCCAACCCGTGCAGCAAACCGAACGCAAAGGCGATAATGCCGGGGCTGCTTCGGGCCAAAGTCGGCCGCGCGCCGTCCGGGCTTAACGCCTCGGCCGCAACGAACACGATGCTCAGGGCAATTAGCGATTCCACCAGGGCGCCGGGCACATGAACCACACCCAATACCGCCAGCCCCAAGGTGAGGCTGTGGGCAACGGTGAAACTAGTCACGGCCCACACCATCTGGCGCAGAGATTGGATCAAATAGAGCAGCGCCACCAAAAACAACAGGTGATCGATCCCGAACCATATATGGGTCATGCCGAACGGTACATAAGCGGCGGCAACGCCCGCCAAGGTCGGTTTTTCCGCAACGATAAAGCTGTTTTCACCGGCGGTCAGCCGAACGCTTTGCGGCGCCCGATCCAACCAATCGATCCGGGCAATGAGTTCGACGGCCGTGGTTTCCAAACCGCGAATGACAACGCGTTCACCAGCAATGCTGCTGGCACAGTCAATGCGCCAGCTTTTGACCACCGCCGCGGCGTCCCGCACCACGCGTTCCGGCGTCGCTTGCTGACAGGTTTCCGGCAGCTCCAGCCGGAGTTTCAGCACGGCATCGCCGCGGGCGGGGATCTTCCACAGCAGATCGAACGCCTGAGCATCGCTTTGGTTGAGATGAAGGAAGGACGGCCTTACTTCATGGGCCTGGGCAGCGCCGCACATAACCAAAAAAGCGACGACGCTCGCCAGCCAGCGCAAACGGCTCATGATCCGTTGCCGCTTTCTTCCAGGGGCGCGATCTCCACTTCATACCGGCTGCGCACCTCTTCGTAGAACTGATCGCGCAATTCCTGCCGCCGGGCATCGCGCCAATCGCGCACCAATATATCCCGAACATCGTCGATGCCGGGCACCGCCCCTGCTTCGAAACTGGAGACAAAAACCAGATGCGAACCGAACGGCGAGGTCACAGGCCCATGCCACGTCCCCTTCGGAAGACCCTGGAGCGCCAACGCAAACGCCTCGCCAAAGGTTGCCGAAACCTGGCGCTCGGACGCATCCGCCATTTCCGGAGGCAAAGCCGTTTGATCGCCCAGGTCAAGCGGATCAGCGCCGGCATCAAGCGCCTCTCTGACCGCTTGGATGTCCTGCGAGCGGTCCTGAGTGTCTACTCTGAAGAATACTTGGCGAAAGCTCATGCGGCCGTCGGGCTGATAGCGCTCCGGTGCCGCCTGCAACAGGGCATTCAGATCCTCATCGGTCGGCTCGGTGTTCGCGGCCAGGTCGTCGGTTAAGAATTCGATCTTCTGAGCCAAGCGCTGGCGGACGATCCGGTCCCCATCGCTAAGCCCAAGCGCTGCCGCCTCGCGGGCGAGGATTTCTTGCCGCACGTGATCGGTCACCAAACCGACTTGTTCCTCCGGTGTCGGCGGCCGGCCCCAAGTGCGCTCAAACAAAGCGGTAAGGTTTTCTTGTTGCCGGGCCGAGACGGTCACCGTCGCAGGGTCGGCCCCCTCGCTCGGGCCAAACAAGGCGAACAATGCAAACAAAACCAGGCCCGCTGCAAAAAAATGGGCAAGCGGTTCACCGCGCACCCGGGTCAACGCTGCTTCGACGCCACTTCCCATTACGTTCGGCCCCTCCGGCTATCCTTTTGGCGTGTACCAAATGGGAGAGGTGTAAGCCCGGTCTTGCACGGCAACGGGTGCCCCGTCGGGAATGGGAATGCCGAAATGTTTTGCGTCATAGGTGGTCCAGCGCGGTGTGGGAATCTCAATCACGCGAGCATAGTAGAAAGCACGCTGATCTGCATCGAATTCCGGATCACGCCATACCACACCCAATTCCGGGGCCCCGATGGTGTTTGTCCAGGTGGCATTGGCCGCATCGACGGTCGATCCGACCGACGGCACGCTGCCGTCCGCCCCCCGCTCCCGGTCGCCGGACCAGGCCACATCGAATACCTTCTCCTGTGGGGTGCCATCCGCATCCAGCCAGCCCTTAACAATCTGTATGCGGTCTAGGTTCGCACCGGCCGCGTCGCGCAAGGCATAGATAAGAAATGTGGGCGCATCGGCATCCGCCGGCTTATCGGCCAAATCACCGCCCATGGGCACGCCCTTCGAATAGCCTGTGCGGGCAAGGTAGCGATCCGTCAAATCGGCCTCGGCAAACTGCCACCCGCCGAAGAAACGTACACGCAAGCGGCTGCCGGTGGTGGCATAGACTTCTTTGCGTTCCATGGCATCGAAGATGGCGGCGCGGCTGTTTTCTTCAGCCCACACCGCCGCAAGGCCGGACGCCACATAATGCCATTTGTAAAGCGAGCGGCCGGTCGCTCCGAGGTTAAGCGGACCGACCATGCGTTTCGGCGACGGTTCCACACCGGTGTGCTTGCTGAAGAAATTATCCTCTTGCGCCGTCGCCAGCGAGGTATGGCTGTCAGTCGACCCTACCATTCCGAATTTGTAGGGATTGGTGCCCAGTCTTTCCTCCAGCGCCAAGCCTTGCTTGAGCGCCTCGCGGGCATACTCATATCTCAGCATGTCTTTCGTCTTGGGCAGCGACAGATCAAGATTGGCCACATCCCAATTCTCAAAATCGGCAAAGGCATCATCGGGCGATAGGAACGGATGGGCCTCCCCATCCCCTTTGATTTGGGTCACTTCGTACAAGGGTTCCCATTTGGCCCGCTGTTGGGCATAGGTCGCATCCAGCGGCGTGCCGTCATACTGCGCCTCGACCGGAAACATAATGCCATTGGACAGGTTTCCGTTGTGGGCAAGCGCCAGGATTTGACCGCCGGTGGTTTTTTCGTAGTTCTCGAGCCAGGTCCAGAGGTCGCGTGGGTTGACGCTGCCGAAGGGCGCGCGCGTCGTATACGGAACGGTTTGACCGGCCACATCCGCCCCGTCTCGGTAGATCACTACGCGGTGCAAATTGTTGCCAAGGATGAGCGACGTCCATTCGAAGCCGATAAAGGCGGTGAACTTTCCGGGATCATTATAGGCGTCGGCCAGTTCGATGGTTTTTTGCCAGGCGGCCTTATAGGCCGGTGTGTCCGGCGTGTACATCAACTCTTCCGGCAGCTTGTCCTGGGAAAACAGGCCGATGATTTCGCGAGCCACCCCCACGGCACTTTCACCACCTTGATTGATGCGTTCGTGCCAGTCCTTGCCCTCGGGCACCGCCAAAACATTCGGTGTGCCGGCGATCAAATCGGGAATGAACCCCATGCCGTCGGAATGGTCGGAGACCACGAGAAAGTCGAGCGGGCGCGACAGTTGGGCCTTTTGCCCGGTGGTCGATGTGACCTGATCCCCCCGCGCGAATTTGTACGCCTCTTCAATATCGAGCCGGTTGCCGAACGCCCCTGCATCGGCTGAAAACGAGGTGTGCAAATGCGTATCGCCGAACAGCAATTGCGTGGGGTAGTCCCGCTCCGCATACGGAGAATAAGTCTTCCCCGGCGCCTCTTGGGCGACCCCGGTCGATACCGCTAAACACGCCACACCACACATAACCGCAGCCACAGTGGCCGCGGCCGACTGCCATGCCGACTTTTTCATGGTGAGCCCTCCCTTGTGCCGCCCCGATGGACGCTTAGTGTTGTTATAACACTAGGCTACACCAAGCGCAGACAGAGGTGCAACGGTTGGACCCGCGACCGCGCGGGCACCCTATTGCGGTTGGGGCATGCCGCCTTGCAGAAAGTTGCCCAGATCGGGCATTTCGGTGAAAGTGATGCCGTCCGGAATCACATAGTCTTCATCGGTACCGCCCGTCGTCCGGTCGACCGATGTGGCCCGCCTCACGATGGGACCAATGGTGGTTTCCAAGGTCAGACCATCCGATGTCATGCACATGGCGCCCATCTGTCCCGCATACACCGTACAAGATTCCCCCGCGATTTCTTTGGTTTGTTCCGTGGCGCTGAAGCCCATCGCCGCGACCATCTGATCGACAAAATTCTCCGTTCCTTGGTCCTGCGCCGCCTGGGCAATAGTGTCGAACATAGGATTGTCCATTTTGGTGCCTTGCATGGTTTCCGGATCAAAGCTCACCATGCTTTTGCCCTGCATGATCGACCGCTGATTCGCGGACTGGCTGAACCCGCCCATATTCACTGTCGTGTTTTCCCAATGAGATTGTTCTTGGCCCCATTTGCGCAGGCATTCCTTCGACGTGCCGGATTGCATTGCCCCGCTGTGTTCATATTCGATGCAGTATTTTTCAACGAGATGCAGTTTGAGGTTCGACGCCGTCGCTTCCTCGGACCCATCGCTTGACGCATCGGCTAGTTGCGCGAGCGCGTCAGCCGTTCCTGTGGATTCTGTCACTTCGGCCGCCGCCGGCGCTTCGGTGGGTGTGCTGTCCACCGTTTCCTCGGTGCAGGCCGCCGCGAACAACGCCGCAATGATCAATCCTTGCTTGTACATCATTGTGCTCTCCCCTTGATGTCACCACAAACCGTAAGACCGCGTTACCCGAATTGATACCACGGATCGTCGGGAAAACGCTTCCCCCGCGTTCTCAACTCACCGAACAAACCCTCCTCCCATTCAGCGGTGGCGGGCATGTTCTGATTCCAATCCATCACATAAACCCGTTTGAGAATCTTCCACTTATAGACACGCTTCTCGAATAGATCGAGATAGCGCCCGCCGACAATCATATCCGTGGGGCCGTCTTCCCCGTCGAAATAGTGATAGGCGACGCAATAGGTTTCCGCTTTGGCCCGCTGACCATCCAGCTCGATATGCACATTGCTGATGAGATGCATGGTTTGCTTCATCTCTTTCAGGGCGGCGATCACATAGTCGCAAAACTCATAGGCATTGCCATTGAACGAGCCATGGTCGTCGGTCGCCTCGGGCCAGTAGACGGATCTCAAGACGTCCTTGTCACATCGATCGATACCCTGGCAATAGGTCACCAGGACATTCTGGATGGCTTGCCGGTCATAAAGCTCTTGAAGTTCTTCCGCAGACAACATGTCACCCTCCGTATGCTGATTGGTGGACCCGCTACGCCGGTACGAAACCGGACGTAACCGAGATCGTATTGTCGATAACGATGCGCGTGCCGTTGAGATATTTGGATTCGTCGGATGCAAGGAACAAAACCGCATTGGCCACATCGTTCGGCTCGCCCAGCTTGGTTTCGCCGGTCGGCTGCGCGGCCGGCGGCTGGAACCCCTGTTCCATGGCCTTGGCGACTTTGTTCGGAACGTCCGCCACCATGGGCGTTTGAATGCCGGCCGGGTGAATGGAGTTGCAGCGAATATTATACTTCATCTGGGCGCAGTGAACCGCCACAGCGCGCGTTAGGGCTTCGACGGCCCCCTTTGCCGCACAATAGGCGGTAAACATGGATTCGCCCTGGACCGACGCCAGCGACGCCATGTTGACGATCGAGCCGCCACCTGTTTCCTTCATCGCTTTGACGGCATATTTGCAGCCGAAGAACGTGCCATCTGCGCTGACCGCGTTCACAAACCGCCATTCATCCGTTGTCTGAGATTCGATATTGCCGACTTCGACGACACCCGCATTATTGACCAAAATATCGAGGCGCCCAAAGCGGGACACGGCTTCGTCTACGACCCGCACCCATTCTTCTTCATTGCGTACATCGTGTTTTACGAAGACAGCGTTGTCGCCCAAGTCACGGTCCAATGCCTCACCACCGGCCGCATCGACATCGGTCATAACGACCTTAGCCCCTTCCGCGATGAATAAGCGGGAATCCGCCTCGCCCAAACCTTTTGCAGCGCCTGTTACAATCGCCACCTTGCCATCGAGGCGTCCCATACTTCTCACTCCCTTATGATTTCGTTTGATTTGGCATTCTTTGACGGCGGCATTATTGCCGCAGCCAAAGCGCAAATCAAAGAATCGATTTTAGGGTGTGAGGCACGCGTCGACGCTTGGTGACGGGGACGACCGTCCTATCCCGCAGCGCGCGCGGGCAAATGTCGGTTAAGTTTGGTTTGTGCCAGCGTATCGGCGACGGTGTTTGTCGCCAAATGGCGCCAGTTACTTTCTTCAAAAATTTGCTGAAGCGACATGGGGATAACCTTCAGCCGGTCATTCACATCATCTTCGCTCCAGCCCAAATATTCGGCCGCCACTTGAATGATGCCGCCGGCATTGATCACATAGTCGGGTGCGTACAAAACGCCGCGTAAGCGCAGCAATTCCCCGTCATGGTCGTTGTCGAGCTGATTGTTGGCGGCGCCGGCGACAATCTTTGCCCGCAACTGAGGAATGGTTTCTTTGTTAAGGATGCCGCCCAAGGCACAGGGCGCGGCCACGTCTACATCTTCAAACAAAACCGCCTCCGGGGTCGACCGTTTGGCAGAGAACTCCGCCACCGCGCGCTGCACCCGGTCGTCGTCAAGGTCGGCCACAACCAACGACGCGTCGGCGGCGTGCAATTCTTTGCACAGGGCATAGCCCACACTGCCTAAGCCCTGGACTGCCACTTTCGTGCCGGACAGGTCTGTGCGAGCCAGCGCGAATTTCACTGCAGCCGCGATGCCCAGAAACACACCATGCGCCGTCCGTGGAGAGGGATTGCCGCCGGGCCGGCCCGCCTTTGCGGGCAGCCCCGCCACGAAGTTGGTCTCTCGCGCCACCGCAATCATGTCGTCGGTTCGTGTGCCCACATCCTCCGCCGTGATGTAGCGTCCCTTCAATGACTGAACGGCCCGTCCGAACGCGCTGAAAAAAGCTGTGCGGTCGCGCACCGGACGTTCCGACCAGACAACCGCTTTCCCACCGCCGAGCGGCAGACCCGCCATAGCGTTCTTGAAACTCATGGCTTTTGACAATCGCAACGCATCACGAAGTGCGTCTTCGTCATTGGCGTAGGTCCAAAACCGGCATCCGCCGGCGGCCGGCCCCAGAATAGTGTTGTGGAGGGCGATCACCGCCTTGAGGCCCGTCGGCCGGTCGGACACCACGTACACCTCTTCGTGATCGTCGAATGCCGGCAAGGAAGACAAACGGTTCGGAGACAGTTTTTCGATGTGCATGATTCAGCCACCACTTCTACGTCATCGGTCGGAATGCCATCAAAGTATGACGCATTCTTCCAGATAGGTGGTTGCGATTTGCCGACAGTACGCATAGCGATCGATGCTTTCGAACCAAACAGCACGCAACATTCGAACTCTCTCACAAAACAGTTGCCAGTTTGTCTCGCTGCGATACGGCAAATCCTATGGCAGTAGGGAATATTATGTGTCGTCAAGACGTTTTATTAACGAATCTTGCTCATTGCTAAATGTCCCAATGAGCCAATAAGGAGCTTCTTGATGACGCGCGTTACGTTCGGCGTGGTGGCCTTCAGCCTGGTGGCCGGGTCGGCTTGGGCCCAGGATGATGGTCTGTTCGAAGAACAGGACTTTTTGTTTCAGTTGGAGGAGGCCTACACCCAAGATGCGGGCGAGTGGCAAGTGGGCGCCTCCTTCGATCGATCGTTCAACTCGCGCGGATCGCTTTACGAGTTTGAAGTTGAATACGGCTTCACAGATCGAATTCAGGGATCGTTCTCACTGCCGGTCATAGACAATCCCGGTGCGGATGGTGTGGGCGACATCGAGCTGGGATTGGACTACGCGGTTCTCAAGGACACAGGCAGAGGGTCGCCGGAAGTCACCTTGGGTGCTGAGTTCAGTCTACCCACCGGCGATGAGGATGAAGGCTTGGGCAATGGCAGTGCAGGCATCGAAGTGTCAGCGCGTGCCAGCCAGCAGTTTCATCCCGACGTGCACGGCCATGCCCTGGTGGCGTATGAGTGGATCACCAATGGCGGCAGCGGCGCCGACTCTTTGCGCGAATGGTCGTTGGGTGTCGGGGCCGCTTGGGAAGTACAGGACCCTGTTACCGTCGTGGTCGAGTATTTGCGCGAACGAGAGCGCGCTGAAGTGGGTCCCTTTGTGTCGCGGGAGACCGAAAGCTATTTGTCCGCCGGTTTCGTCTTTGAACTGATCGACGATCTCGAATTCGGTCTCGCCGGCGCAGTAGGACTGACAGACGACAGTGCGGACGGCCGATTCCTGGCGAAAATCCAGTTTGAGTTCGGCGGTTAGGCGTCAGCCCCACAATCCCGCGACCAGGTAGATCAAGTAAGCCCCAAGCGCGAGCCCGGACAGCAAGGTGCCGAATCCCCCCAGCGTACGCATGGTCTTGAAAACGGCGCCACCCTCCGCGAGATGAGATCCGGACAACGACCCCATGCCTAGGGCGTGGAACAAGCGGGCGACCAAAAACGCCGCCCCAAACCCCAAAACGACCCGTTGCGGCGCGCCCAGAATCTCAGCCAGTGCCAATGTGGCGATGAACAGAGCCGCATTCTCGGCCAGATTGCCGTGGCGCCGGATCTTCCGCTCCAGATTTTGATCCTCGCCGAAGCCCACGCCGATGCTCGCACGAGCCCGGTGGAGACCCACGGCAACCATCAGCAATTGCTGCAGAATAATGATGAGGCCGGCCAAAACGGCGGTGATGACAGGGGCAGTCACGACAATCTCCTTTGAGGTATCGAAACGGGTGCCGCAAACAACGGGTTGCCCGAAAGGTCCGATCATGGTGTGTCGCAAAAATGCATATGTCTAACCTAGAAATTGCGACTTAATGTTGCAAAAATTAGCCGCTTAAATGATACGCCCTGGCGTTTTTGAAATGGGAGGCCGCCTTGCGCAGCATTCGCGAACTGGATTGGGAGGATGTTAAAACCTTTGCCGAGGTGGCGGGCGCCCGCACCGTGCGGCGCGCCGCCAAATCACTCGGCGTCCATCATTCGACCGTAAGCCGCCGGATCGAGCGGCTGGAACAGTCGACCGGTGTCCGCCTGTTCGACCGAAGGCCCGAAGGTTACGCTTTGACCGAAGCAGGCGAAGCGCTGGTGGCGGTGGCGCGTTCTTTCGCCAGCGACCTCAATGATGTGGATCGCCAAATTGCAGGCCTCGATAAGGGGCTGACCGGCAAAATCACCGCCACAATGTCCGAGCCCCTGGCGACCCTGGCGTTCGCGCCGCATCTCGCCACATTCCGAGAACGTTATCCGGGGCTGGATGTGGAGATCATCGTCACCCACAATTTTTTGGATGTGGCGCGGCGCGAAGCCGATGTCGCCATCCGAATGGACAACAATCCACCCCAGAGCCTCGTCGGCAAGCGGCTGTTCCGATATACAACCTCGATCTACGCAAGCCCCGAATATCTGGCGCGCCACGACATCACGAAAGACCCGGAAAATGCACGCTGGATCGGCTGGGATAGCGCCGATGGTCCGTACCCGGATTGGACCCAATCGACAGAGTTCGCGCGTGTGCCCACATGGGGGGCTTTCAACGATCTACGTATGCAGACGGCCGCCGCCAAAGCGCATTTAGGGCTGGCAATGCTGCCTTGCTTTACCGCCGACCGCGAAACCGGTTTGGTACGAGCGACCGCCCGGCCGCCAATGCCGTCTCGGGACGTTTGGGTCCTGACTCATGACGATTTGCGGCGCACGGCCCGCGTTCGTGCCTTCATGGATTTCGCGGAGGATGTGTTGCGTCTGAACAAAGAAGCCTTTCTCGGCGTGTGATCAGGCCGCCGACAACAACAAGATCACCGCGGCCGTGTTGAGTATGGCCAAGATCGTCGCGCCAAATACATTCGTATCCACCTCACGCACCTTACCGCCGATGTTGAACTTGAACGGTTTGATCCCGTTCACATCCTTTAGCGCCCCGTCATAAAGGCTCATACTGGCGATGGTCATGACGAAGGTGATCATCCAGTTGTAATTCAACAGCACCGCCATCCAAATGTGCAGCATGGTGCCGAACCCCCACAGCAGGACCAGCACAAAAATCGAAACGCCCGTCTGGGCGAGCACCTGCCAGACCACATGAAACCGTGCATGCGGCGGCCAAAGCGGATTCGTTGCGTGGGTTTTGTTGAAATCGGCACGCATGGGCCCGACGCCCATTGCGATCGCCACAAGCGAGAGAATCACCTTCGCCGTTAGAACGGGATCCATGTTCTTATCCTTCG
>JANQMY010000088.1 GCA_028279895.1 Alphaproteobacteria bacterium | reverse complement strand
CGGCCATTCTGTGGGCGGTCCGCGACACCAGCGGCGATAGCGGTCCGGTGAACATGCTGTTCGATTGGTGGGAGCAGATGTTCAAGGTGAATCTCAAAGCCTCGCGCCCGTTGGTCCGTTCGTTGACCCGGCAGATTCCGGGCGTTAGTTCGTTCACCCACATGTTCTATTCCGTGGCGCTGCAGGAATACACGGCCGACGTAAACATTATTCCCCGGCGGCGTTTCTTCGATCCGCGCAAGCTGTTGGCGCAGATTTCGCCCGAGGAAACCCTCGGACTTATCAACGACGGCGAGCAGTCCACTTGGCCGAAGATTGAACTCATTCGGAACAGCACCCGCATCAGCAAATGCCTCGACCGCATTTTGGACCGCTACGAGCACGAGGCCGGCAAGCAGCATTATATGCCCCAGAATCATAAGGGGCGGAACCAGCCCTCTCCCAAAAAGGCGGCGTAACGAAGCGCTGCCAGACCCTTAAAATTTGAACCAATCTGTCAATAGCGGCGAAACAATTCTGTGGGACCGTCGCGGCTCAAGAAGTTCGTGCTTCGACGGGCAGCGTTAGGCTGCGCGCGGAGAGATATTTAATCGAGTCAAAAATGAAGAATCCCGCATCATCTGCGGGGCTGGGGTCTGTTATTTCTTCATATCGGTTCGCCCTCGTTTCCGTGGGGGTGTTCAGCGCAGTCGCCAACTTGCTGCTGCTGACGGGACCGGTGTTCATGCTGCAAGTCTACGATCGCGTGTTGGCAAGCCAGTCAGTGCCGACACTGTCCATGCTCTTGCTGTTGGTGGCGGTTCTGTTTGTTTTTTATGCGCTGCTGGAATGCGTACGCATGCGAATTTTGGCGCGTGTCGGAGCGGAAGCGGATGAACAGCTCAGCGGCGCGGTGTTCGAAAGATCTGTCGATGCGCCGCCGACTACGGGCAGCGACGGGCCCACTGTGCCGCCCATGCGCGATCTGGACACGGTGCGGCAGTTTTTGGCAGGGCCGGCGCCGCTCGCGGTTTTCGATTTGCCGTGGTTGCCGTTGTTTCTTGCGGTCGTCTATTTGCTGCATTTCTGGCTGGGTGTGACCGCGACGGTCGGAGCTTTGATTCTGTTTGTTCTTGCGCTCTGCAACGAGTTCGCCATGCGGGGCGCGCGCGATGATGCTGCCTCTCGAATTCTGGAAAAACAACGGTTTCTCTCTGCGCTTCGGCGTCATGGTGAAACGGTCCGCGCGTTGGGCATGGTCCAATCCATGGGGGCGAGGTTTCAGGATTCCCATCAGGATGCGGTGGCCCTGCAAACCCGTTTGAGCGACGTTTCCGGTGGCTTCTCCAGTGTCATCAAGGGTGTGCGCCTCTTCCTGCAATCGCTCATTCTGGGGGTCGGCGCCTATCTTGCGATCTACCAGCAGGTCTCGCCCGGCGCCATGATCGCGGCTTCGATCATTGCCGCGCGCGCTCTGGCGCCGCTTGAGGTGGCGGTGGGCAATTGGCGCCAATATGGCGAAGCGGGCCAAGCCTTTCGGCGGCTGCGGTCTGTCCTCGCGGATCTTGGTGATGACAAGGGCGCGCTGGCGCTGCCCGCACCGCGGCGCGACTTTGCCGTCGAGCATCTGACCTACAAGGTGGATGGCCGGCGGGAACCGGTTCTCACCGGCGTGTCCTTTGAGTTGGAAGCCGGTCAGGGGCTTGCCGTATTGGGGCCAAGCGCGTCCGGAAAGTCGACCCTGGCGCGGTTGCTGGTTGCGGCCACCCAGGCCCAGGACGGTGACATC
>JANQMY010000072.1 GCA_028279895.1 Alphaproteobacteria bacterium | reverse complement strand
TGGACCTGGCCAGACGAGGTGCAAATGTTGTCGTAAATGATCTGGGCGGTGCGACAGATGGCACCGGCGCGTCGGAAACGCTTGCGGCAAAAGTTGTCGCTGAAATTGACGCGATGGGTGGCAAGGCGGTTCCCAACTTTGATTCCGTATCCACTGCGGAAGGCGGGAAGCGAATTATAAGCACCGCCCTCGAACACTTTGGGAAGTGCGATATCCTGATCGCGAATGCTGGCATCTTGCGCGACCAGTCATTTGCAAAACTAACCCAAGAGAACCTTAACTCCGTGTTGGATGTCCACCTGATGGGCACATTCTTTACGGCCCAACCTGCCTTTCAACACATGAAGGAAAAGGGAGATGGCGGAAAAATTGTACTCACAACATCCGCCTCAGGACTTTTTGGGAACTTTGGGCAGGCAAACTATTGCGCGGCGAAAATGGGGATATGGGGCCTAATGCGGGTTTTGTCTATTGAAGGAGCGCGTTCCGGGATACACGTGAATTGCGTCGCTCCGGTAGCGAGCACGAGGTTGACTTCAGGCGAAGAAGCAATTGGCCACAAATCACCGGGCAGTGTCGCGCCGCTTGTCGTCGCACTGTGTCATGAGTCTTTTTCAGTTTCCGGAGAAACGTTCATGGCCGGTCACAACTGGTATACGCGCTGTTTTATGGCACAGGCGCCTGGTTGGGCGGCATCGGAAGACGTAGAGGTGTCTGCTGAGGAAGTTGCTGACCATTTAGATCAAATTCGAGACGCCCAAAATTATCGGGAGGTTGAGAACGCCATGGTTTCGATGGCCGCTCTCCAAGAACTCCGAGACACTGGATAAAGCCGGGCATAGAAGGGATTTCGACGTGACTGAAGATGCGCTTAGAGAAGATGTTGATAGGATTGCGATTGTCACCCTCAACAGACCAAAGAAGCTCAATGCCATAAACGAAGCGATGCGAGAGGTAATCTTTCGCGCGGTCGATGATTTACGAGATCGGCGAGACCTTAGGGCGCTACTGATAAAGTCCTCCGGACGATTTTTCACGGCCGGAATCGATTTAGGTGGATCCTCGCTCACGCAAGATGCCGAGGAGGATGACAGAGAGGGATCGGAAGTGCGCCGCGACTATCGGCGAAGTCTGCATATCTTTTTTGACGAAATGGAAGCGGTCGAAAAGCCAATTGTGATGGCGATCCATGCGCCATGTCTTGGTGTCGGTGTGGAAATGGCGGGTGCGGTCGATTTTCGGTTGGCTTCGGAGAGCGCCCGATTCGGATTGCCGGAAATCGACATTGGAGTCATGGCCGGCAGTGGTGGGCTGAGTCGATTTACCCGCCTGTGCGGAGTCAGCTGGTCGAAATGGCTGAACATGGCCGGTGAGCAAATCGATGCGCGCACCGCACAAATGGCGGGGTTCGTTCAAGCTGTCTACCCCGATGAAAGCTTCGAAGAAGAGGTGTGGGCATTTTGCCAAAGACTCATATCCCGGCCGCCCGAGGTTCAGGCTGCAGCCAAATTGGCAATCGAACTTTGCAAAGACCTCGATCGTTCCCAGGGGCGTCACGTGGAGAGATTGGCCAACACGCCATTTATGATGCGCGACAACAGAGATTTGGTTGAACGAGTAATGAATCGCCGAAAGTCCAACGAACAGTAGTCACGAGATCATACCATGACCAACCCTATAGCCATTGTCACGGGGGCGGCCAGCGGTCTGGGCCGGGCCACCGCAGAGCTGTTAGCCAAGGAATACGCCCTTCTTCTTTGTGATATTTCGGAGCACGCGCTTGAGGACTTCCGTCAAGTTTTGACCCAAAGCGGCGTTCAGGTTCAAGCTGCAATCTGCGATGTTTCCAAGCAAGATCAGGTCGTTCAAGCCGTAGACGCCGCAGCCGACATGGGAAAGATCGAAGCCGTTTTTCACGCGGCCGGCGTGTCTCCCACCATGGCCGACGTTGGCAAACCGATATACGAAATCAACTTGCTTGGAACGGCTTACTTGCTCGACGCCTTGGCAACCCACCTGCAAGAGGGCGCGTCTGTAGTGTTGGTCTCTTCAATGGCCTCCTACTTTTCGTCCGTCTGGACACCTGATCAATTGATCGAGATCCTAAGAGACCCTCTAGCCGACGACTTCTACGAATGCCTCCAGGCGTTAGATGTCGCCGAAGATGTTATGAGCCCCGGCATCGCATATGGTCTAAGCAAGCTAGGGGTAAGGTGCTTGGCCGAAAAGACCGCGCAAGTTTGGGGACCCAGAAACATTCGCGTCAATACGATATCGCCTGGCATTATCGATACGCCCATGGCCGCTCGCGAAGCGGAGAAGCAACCCAGCATGCAGATGATGAAGGACGTGACGCCGCTCCAACGTGTCGGAAAGCCGCGCGAGATCGCCCAGGCAGGGCGATTTTTGCTGTCTCCGGACGCATCCTTCATTACTGGTGCAGATCTGTTGGTTGATGGCGGGTCGACCCGCGCCATCATCGAGTTTATGAAGTCCACTCCCTCGACTTCAGTGGACTCGTAAATGACAGATATAGCGTCTGAATCGTGCTTATGTGCGCACCAGCAATGAAGAAAGATTGT
>JANQMY010000056.1 GCA_028279895.1 Alphaproteobacteria bacterium | reverse complement strand
TAAACCCGATCCCGGAACGGTTGCCTGGCCGCAGCTTTGCTGCCCCGCAAAGGACATCAAAGCCGCCCACAAATACACCAACACTAAAAGACAATCCCGGACACGGCGCAGCATGTTTCATGATGCGCCGTAGATCCTGGATCCACTCGGCGCCTTAAACTGCCGTCGGCAATGGATCCCGTGTCTGCGAAGCGGCATTGGCATGCCGCATCGCGCACGGGATGACATCGCGGAACCGGAGCAACCCAAGGAGTAAATAATGCCCACCAATCTTGCCGAACTCATTCCCTTCTCCAAATCGATGGGTATCGACGTCACGGAAGCGACCAAAGACAAGGTTGTCGGAACACTGACGGTTCGGCCCGACCTCTGCACGACGAACAATATCTTGCATGGCGGCGCCATGATGGCCTTTGCCGATACGCTGGGGGCGATTGCCGCGTCCCTCAATTTGCCGGAAGGGGCCAACGGAACCACCACCATCGAAAGCAAAACGAATTTTTTGCGGGCGGCGACGGAAGGATCGACCGTGACCGGCGAAACGACGCCGGTCAATGTGGGGCGGCGGCTTTCCGTGTGGCAAACCAAGCTTTCCCGCGAAGACGGGAAGCCCATCGCAGTGATCACACAGTCTCAACTGGTGCTCTGACCGGTCATCGCACCAGGCCCTCGATCATAATCTGCGCGCCCGCGCCGCCGAACCACGACAACACCGGAATCAGCAGATAGACGATGAACCGCCCAATGTCCGGCGAATCCACAGGCCAGTCGGACAACCGGTCGAGTTCGCGCTTATAGGCCAACAGGTCCGATAGCCGTGGCCCCGCCGGGTCTGTCGGCGCTGGTCCATTCTTCAGCACGGCCCGGCGATCCTGCACCGCGCGCACCACCCAGTTCAGCTCTTTCGTCTTTTCTCGGATGATGAAGCGGCGCGCCGCAAAGAGAGGCAGCAGGAATTCGAAAGTAGCCAGAATGGCCGACAGTCCCACCATCAGATAGATGGTGGGCAATTCGCCGAAAAAGGTTTGGTTGTTGCCTTCGTCCAGCAGCAATGTCACCAGGATAGCGAAGAGAATTAGGGCGCGCAGCGCCGCCCGCAGGCCGATGCGCACGAAGGGCCGGTAGGCGTCCCGGTCGAACACGTCGATGATGAAGTGGTTTCGGTACTGATGTTGAAACAATGAGAGCAGCGGATGGGGCAGGGCCACAACTCGGCCCGCGCGCGCAAAAGCGGGTGGGAAAATGAGGACGGCAAACAGAATAAAGGACTCGAGGATTCCTTCGCGTAACAGCAGCGAGCCCGATCCTGTGAAGAAAAGAACATAGACAAGGCCCACAATCAGCCCTATCCCCATGCCCAACCGGTTACGCCGCGCCAAACGTTGCACCATCGGCGTCACGTCGTCCCCTTTCGTGTCCGGGGGCAGCTTGGCGTGCAAGGCGTTGACGTCGGCCAGGTTGCCGCGCTGCAAATACATGTCCGACGCGTATAAATAGGCGAACAGAATGCTGACAATGATGACGGTGTCCAGCTCGTACCAAAGAGTGGGGGAGGGGCGGTAAACGTCTTCAAAAGCCGGCATTTGAACGATCGCCAGCCCCAGCCCGTAAAGGCCGATGCACCCCAAGCACAGAACAATCGCCTTGATCCAAGGCGCCCCGGGGGCGGATGCAAACAAGCGCCCGTCGGGCGTATCGATCGTCTTTAAGTGGGTTGCATAATCCATCGCGCAGCATCCGGCAGGCCCACACCGCTCTTGGTGCGGGTCTGCCCAGTCTAGCAAGATTCGACCCTTAGGAGGCCGATGGCGATCTGAGTCCGCCCGATTGTAGGATGCGCGTGATCGACATGCCGATCAGCATGGCCACCACAAAGGCAAGGGTACGTTCAGGTGCGGCGCCCAGCGAGGCGATGGCCGGCCCCGGGCACAGGCCCACCAGTCCCCAACCGATGCCGAACAAGACGGCGCCGCCCACCAAATCCCGGTCGATATCCGACCGTGTGGGCACTGAGAATGCGCTTTCGAACAACGGATGGGGGCGTTTCAGTACCACACGATAGCCGATGAAATTGACGATCACGGCGCCTGCCATGACGAAAGCGAGGCTGGCATCCCAGTCGCCCATGACATCCAAGAAACCCAGCACTTTGGCGGGGTTGATCATGCCGGAAATCACCAGGCCCAAGCTGAACAGAATGCCGATGATGAATGCAGACAGATGCTTGGCCATGATCACCCTCCCACGACGATGCCGTGCCGTATCACCGTCACGGTGAGAACGGCGGTGACCATAAAGATACCCGTGGCGACGAAAGACCGCGCCGATAGGCGCGGCAAGCCGCAAACCCCATGGCCGGAAGTACAGCCGCTGCCGGTGACTGTGCCTGCCCCGACAATCAATCCTCCGACAATCAGCAGCGGAAGGCTGCCCGTGATTTCCAGCGCCGGCGGCGTGCCCATTGCCGCCCCATAAAGAAGCGGGGCGGCGACGACGCCGGCGGCGAAAGACAGGCGCCATCCCCAGTCGGCCGCAAAGGGAGGCACAAGGCGGCTGACAATACCGCTGACCCCCATGATTTTGCCGTGGCCCGCCATCAACAGGGTGGCGGCCAGGCCGATCATGGCGCCGCCAATTCCGGCAAGGACAAAGTCGTGCATCATTTCCTCCTCTTTTGCGTGGATACGGGTCCGCAAAACGTGTCGTACAAAAACATCATGATTTTCATGATGTTGGGGTCGGATATCGAATAATAGATCGATTGGCCGTCGCGCCGTGTGCGGACGATTCCTTCGCGCCGCAAGATGGCCAATTGCTGTGACATGGCCGGCGGTTTCATGCCCACCGCGTCGCACAAGGCGCCGGCCGACATTTCCCCTTCGACCAGTTGGCACAGCACCATGAGCCGCCCCGGCGCCGACAAGAGCTTCATATAGCCGCTGACCTCGTCGGCGGTTTCTTCCATCTGCGCAATATCCATAGATGCATTTTTGCGCAATCATGCAAGTAATGCAAGGGCACTGGCGCGGTGTGGGTGGATCGGTTTTTCCGATTTCAAGTGAAATGTTCGCGCGTACCGCAAACTCTTGGTGTCGTTCGTCGGTTAAACCGGCGGACGACGCCAAGGTTGTTGGACCGACTTATTGATTGTCGGCAGGAGTTGTCCTTATGCGGACTGGCCCAACACCACCGGCAGGTGCCAGCAGGTGTGCATGTCGCCCACCCGCAGGGACTGCAGATGGGGCGTTGCGCCGTCCGGCAGCCGAATGTCCGGGCAGCGTTCGAGCAGCACGCGCGAGGCGGTGATCGCCGTGTCCCGCATGAGGGCATAAAGCGAACGCGGCCGATCCTCCGGCAGGGCCGGAAACTTGCTGGGCGGGCCCAGGCCAAAGGCAATGCCCGACGCCAAGCCGTCGGCGCGGTATTGGCCCCTGGGTTCGCGCTGGCACACATCCTTGCGGTCGATGCGGAAATGGTCCGGGTCGGCAAAGATGCGCGGATCGCGATTGGCCGCCGCGGCAGAACAAATCACCAAGGCGCCCTCGGGCAAGAGCTGACCGAAGCGCTCAACCTCATGCCGGGCAAATCGCTTGGCCGACAAAACCGGCGGTGAGTGACGCAGGGTTTCGTAATAAGCGTATTTGAAGAGCCGTGGTTCGGCCTGCACCCGCGCCAACTGGTCTGGGTGGCTGAGCAGCAAGAGCCACATATTGGCGAGCGCGCCGTGCAGGGTTTCGTGGTCGCCTTCCAACACGGTGGTCACCACATCGGCGGCTGTGGTGGGGCCGCCTTCCGCGTCCAGCGTGGCGATGGCGGAAATCACATCGTCGCTCGGGGCGGCACGGCGTGCCTCCAACAACGGTGCGATATAGCTCTCAAGGTCCCGCATCGCGGCGATGCCGTCGGCCTGGGCCTTCGGTTCCCAAGAGATGCCCCGCTGCATCCGCCAGTAGCGCTCGGCAAATGCCGAAACATCTGCTTTCGGAAGGTCGAGCACATGGGCCAGGAGTTCCACGGCAAAGCGCGCAGCAAAACCTAAGGCCAAGTCCGGTGCCTTTTCTACCACAAGGTCCTCCACCAGCGACTGGGCCAGTGCTTCCGCCCCTTGGTCGACGCGACCGGCTTGGGCGGTGAGTACCGGCACGCTGTGCTGCAGGTCCCGTCCAAATCCTTCCATGCCGATCTGCCACAGCTTGGACCGTGTCTCAAAGTTCCCTTCGTCCGTGAAGACCGAGGTCACATCGTCATAGCGGGTAACCCAATACGCATTGCCCAGCCAATCCCGATAGCAGGGATAGTTTTCCCGCAGCACCGCCAGGATGGGGTAGGGGTCTTCCCGGTAGGTGGGCGAAATCAAATCGCTGGGCTTGAGTTTCTCCGTCGACTGAGTGGTCCGTTGGCGCTGATAAATCTCATAACTGCGATAGCCGGTGGATGTCTTGATCTGACGCGGTGCGGCGGCCACCCCGTTGGCTCCAATCGTGATCTTGCCTTGCCAAAACGAACGGTCTTGTGGCGTTGCCGGCTTTTGAGGAGTGTCCTTTTCGAGAGACATCGCGCTTAACCCGCCTGGTAATCGATCCAAAGTTCGCGTACGGACATCAGGCCGATGGGGACCAGGCTGGTCTCATCGATGTCTTTTTTCATGCGTGCCACATTGATCTTTGGATCTTTTAGATGTTTGGCCAGGATCTTCGACCCCAGCACGGCTTCTTGGTGCGAAATCCACGCGCCCGGGCATAAATGCGGCCCCACGCCGAAGGCCATATGGCTGCAGCGTCCTTCTTTGCGGTAGCCGCTGCGCAGGATCTTGCCGCTGTAGAGATCTTGGCGGTGAATATCGAACACTTCCGGGTCCTTGAAAATGCGTTCGTCGTGGTTGGCGGAAAAATCCACCATCTGCACCAGCGAGCCGGCGGGAATTCTGACGCCATGCAGCTCCACATCATAGGTGTTGTGGCGCGGTTGGCCGCCAATCGGTGTGGAATGGCGCAGGGTTTCGTGAAACGCGTTGTCCCACAGGGCTTCGTCTGCCATCACCTGGGCGAATTGGGCGGGGTGCTGCAACAGCAGATACCACATATTCATGATGGCGCCGCGGGTGGTTTCCCCGCCACCGCCGACGATCAGTGCCACATTCGATGTGATTTCTTCCGTCGACAGATAATCTCCGTCGATTTTCTCCTCGCATAGTTTGGAGATGATGTCTTTGCCGATGACTTTGCCGTCATCGTCATGCAGGAAGGTGGGCTGCTTGCGCCGTTCTTGGACGATGGGCTCCAGATAGTCTTCCAGGTCTTGGCGCGCCTCAAGGCCTTGGCGGTGGGTGTCCGAGCCGCCAAGTCCGGACATCATGGAATTGTACCAGTAATAGAACTGGCCCCGCGCTTCTTTGGGGAAGCCGAGCACTTCGCACACCACACGGATCGGGAACTCATTGGCAAACGCCTTGCCCAGTTCCACCGTGCGGGTGCCGTCGTCGTTTTTGATTACCGAGCCGTCATCGCGCGCATCGAAACTCTCGATCATTTCTTCCGCCAGCCGCTCGATGGAAGGCAGGCGCGCTTTCAACGCTTGGCCCACCAAATGCTGGCCGTAAAGATTGCGGCGTCGTTTGTGCTCGATGCCGCTCAGTTCCAATTGTGTGTTGCCCAGCACTCCGCTCGACGAGCCCTTGGGGATGGTGTTGAACCCCTCATCGTCAAAATAGCCTGTGGTGATGTCGTCATAGCGCGTCACCCAATAACAATTGTGCAGTGTGTCGTGAAAGACCGGATAGTGGTCCCGCAGGATCTTGTAATAGGGGTAAGGGTTGCGCACGAATTCGTAACTGTCGAAGACCCGGGGGTCGAATAACGGCGTGCCGTCGGATGCGTGCCCCATATCGGCCGCTTGGCCAATCGGCATGAGAGGAATGTCGGGCGGCGGATTTTTTTCAACGTCGCTCGAATTTGTGTCTAATTCCATTGCCCGGGCGATGGCGGATGCGACCTCCGATGACATGTGTCACCTCATTGCTCTTTTGCTGCCGGCAATTATGATAACACTGTCCGCAACGGTGCCAACGGAATAAATTCTTTAACAATGACCTATGTGATTATAGATGCTTGTATCGATGTGAAAGACGAGTCCTGCGTGGCCGTTTGCCCGGTCGATTGTATCTATGCGGATGAAGGCGACCGCATGCGCTACATCCACCCGACGGAATGCATCGATTGTGCGGTCTGTGTGGAAGCCTGCCCCGTGGCGGCGATATATGCCGACACCGACTTGCCGGCGGAAGCGCAGGCCTTTCTCGACCTTAATGCCATATGGTTCAAGGACAAGGATGCGGCGCGCGCCCAGATCGACGCCCAAAAGCCCGCGGATCATTGAGCCCCAATCGTCGTCATTGCCGGGCCCTCGTGTCTGGCCTCTGGCCAGCACAAGGATAAACTTGTCCCGGCAATCCGGGGTGTGGGACGTACTCGCCAGCTACAAAGTTTGAGTTTGTGGCTCTGGATTACCGGAACGGCGCCGTCCAGAGGACGGCTTGTCCGGTAATGACGATATGTATTGGCCGAACAGCTTGAGCCAAACCCAAGGCGTCATTCGCCGGTTTTGTTCAGATCATCGCACGCATCACCTGCCGTCATCAACTCATTTGTTTATGTGCGAGTCGCGCATTGATTATGACGATAATTTTTCGCATGACGGCGGAGACGGCGATGATTGGTTTTTTGCCTTTTC
>JANQMY010000043.1 GCA_028279895.1 Alphaproteobacteria bacterium | reverse complement strand
CGCTGAGGAAGAAGCGCTCGCCCGAAGACACGCGCACGAGTTGGCTCGAATAGTCATCGATAATATCGAAGGAAATGCCCAGCCGGGTGCAGACGCGCTGCAGAACGCTTAAGACGGCGGGCAGGGGGCGGGCCATGGTTCGGATGGACCTCAGCTATGGGTCTCTAAGATCTGTCCGGCCAAGGACAAAGATCCGCAAATCAGGATGCGTTTTGGTTGGGCAGCGTCTTTGGTGAGGTTGGCCACCGCTTTTTCGACGGTGGAGGCGACTTCAACGGCAAAGCCCTGTTGCAAGGCTGCTGCGGCAATTTCTTCGGGCGCATAGCCGTTCATGTCGGCAGGCAGGGGCACGGCCTGGATGCTGCGCACCAAGTCGCGGAAGGCGTCGAGGAACCCAGTAAGGTCTTTATTCTTCTTCATCCCCAGAATGAGATGGGTGGGCAAAGGGGCGCGCTCGTCCATGTCGGCGAGTGCCTGGGAAAGGGCGTGTGCGGCATGCACATTGTGCCCCCCGTCGATCCAGAGTTCGAACGGCGCTTCGATCTGTTCGAGCAGCGGGCCCTGTGCCAAACGCTGCAATCGCCCTGGCCACTGCACCGTGTTGAGGCCGGTTTCGATCACCGCCAAATCGTCGGCGGATGTGGGGGCCAACCGGCGGAAGGCGGCGATGGCGATGCCCGCATTGTCGATTTGAAAACGGCCATGCAGCCGGGGCAGGCTCAAATCGAGAAGTCCCCGGTCATCCTGAAACACCAACCGGCCGTGCTGTTCATACGCGGTCCAGTCTTGATTGTGCAGGCTTAGCGGCGCCGACAGCCGGTCAGCGGTCTTCTCGATGACGTCCAGGGCCTCGGGCATCTGAGGGCCGACAATTGCGGGACATCCTTTCTTCAAAATCCCGGCTTTGTGGGCGGCGATGGACGTAATGTCGGGACCAAGAAATTCTTGGTGATCGAGTCCGATGGGTGTCAGCACCGTGGCCGCCGGGCGTTCCAGCACATTGGTGGAATCGTCGCGCCCGCCCATGCCCGCTTCTATCAAAACAAAATCCGCCGGTTCGCTGGACAGGGCGATAAAGGCTGCGACGGTAAGGGCTTCAAAAGACGTCAAGACCTGGTCTTGATCTTCGGCCTCGACGGTTGCCAGGGCACGGGCCAGCCGGTCCTCTGCGATGGGGGTGCCGTTTAACGTGATGCTGTCATGAATGCTCATGAGGTGAGGCGACGTGAAGGCGTGCACGCGGGCGCCCGAGGCCACCAGCAGCGCTTTCAAATAGGCGCAGACAGAGCCTTTGCCGTTGGTCCCGGCAATGTGCACCGACGGGGGCAGGGAAAGGTGCGGGTTGCCGAGCCGGTCTAGCACCGATCGGATGCGTTCGAGCCCCAAACAGATTTCCGGCCCGGCCCGTCCGTTAAACCGTTGAAGGATCTCGCGGCTGGTACTTTCTTCGAGCGACGAGGGGAACGAGGCCATGATCCGGCGAGAACCTAGTTGGATGGCGGCGAGGCGCCGTCACCCGGCACAACGTCCACGGTTACGGGGGCCGCCACGTCGCTTCGAGTGTCGGTTGTCTCGGCAGGTGCTGCCGTCGCGCTGGGCATGAGCAGCCCGATAATGCGTGCCAGCGTATCGCGCATCTCGTGGCGGTGAACGATCATGTCGATCATGCCGTGTTCCAGCAGGTATTCCGCGCGCTGAAACCCTTCCGGGAGTTTTTCCCGAATGGTTTGCTCAATCACACGCGGACCGGTAAAGGCGATGAGGGCACCCGGTTCGGCAATCTGGACATCGCCCAACATGGCGTATGACGCGGTGACACCCCCCGAGGTGGGGTCCGTCAACACCACGATGTAAGGCAGCGGCACGTCGCGCAGCATTTGCACCGCGATGGTTGTGCGCGGCATTTGCATGAGCGACAAGATGCCTTCCTGCATGCGCGCACCGCCCGAGGCGCTGAATACGATCAGGGGGGCGTGTAATGCCACCGCTTTTTCGGCAGCCGCGAGGATGGCCTCGCCGGCGGCCATGCCAAGCGAGCCACCCATAAACTTGAAATTCTGAACCGCGACGACGGCCTCATGACTGCCGATTTTGCCGTGTGCCACTTCGAACACATCGTCTTGCCCCGTCTTGTTGCGGGCATCTTTGATTTTGTCCGTGTACCGCTTTTCGTCCCGGAACTTCAGCGGGTCCGGCGCGGCCTTGGGCAGAGGAATTTTCTCGTAGTCGCCGCCGAACAAAGCGTCGAACCTTTCGGCGGGGCCGATCTTCATGTGATAGTCGCAGGCCGGGCATACATATTGCTTGGCCTTGATGTCGCGATGAAAAATCATTTCGCCGCAATTGGAGCATTTGTGCCACAGATTGTCCGGCGTTTCCCGGCCGCCAAAGAATGACTTGATCCGTGGGCGCGCTACATTTGTCAGCCAGTTCATTGCAACATCATCCTTTGTGTTATCTTCGCGCTACACCGCCCTCACCGAACGGCCGATGCTAATTCTGCCGCAAAAGCGAGAGATTCCGAAACGGTTTTCGCTGTGGCCCGGCCCTCTTGGTCCAGGGTTTCGGCAATTTTGGAGACCAGTGCCGAACCGACCACCGCGGCATTGGCCGCAGCGCCGACTGCTTTCACTTGCGCCGGCGTCTTGATGCCGAAGCCCACGGCCACCGGAAGGTCCGAATGGTTGCGCAACCGGGCCACGGCGGCAGCCACATGCTCGGTATTCACATCTTTGGTGCCGGTCACGCCGGTCATGGACACATAATAGACGAAGCCTGACGTATTCTTCAGCACGGTCGGCAGACGCTTATCGTCGGTCGTCGGGGTGGCCAGGCGAATGAAGTTCAGCCCCGCTTTTAGTGCCGGCAGGCACAGTTCGGCGTCTTCCTCTGGCGGCAGATCGACGATGATCAGGCCATCGACCCCCGCATCCTTCGCGTCTTTGAGGAAAGCGTCGACGCCATAGACGTAGATCGGGTTGTAGTAGCCCATCAGAACAATGGGCGTATCGTCGTCTCCTGCCCGGAACGCGCGCACCAGATCCAGTGTGCGGTGCATGTTCGCGCCGGATTTCAGTGCCCGCAGACCGGAGGCTTGAATGGCCGGGCCGTCCGCCATGGGGTCGGTGAAGGGCATGCCAAGTTCGATCACGTCGGCGCCCGCCTGGGGCAGACCGCGTACGATTTCCAGGGATGTTTCATGGTCCGGGTCGCCCGCCGACACATACGCCACAAAGCCGGGACGGCCTTCTTGTTTAAGGGCGGCAAAGCGCCGGTCGATGCGCGTTTCCGCTGTCATAAGTCGACCCCCAGCGCATCCGCCACCGTGAAGATGTCTTTGTCGCCCCGGCCGCACATATTCATGCAGATAATGTGATCCTTCGGCAGATCCGGCGCGATCTTGATCACATGGGCCAGCGCATGGGCCGGTTCCAGTGCGGGGATAATGCCTTCGAGCTTGCAGCACAGTTGAAAGGCATCCAACGCGTCCTGGTCAGTGGCGGAGTGATACTGCACCCGTCCGGTATCCTTCAGCCAAGAATGCTCAGGCCCAATACCCGGATAGTCCAGACCGGCGGAGATGCTGTGCGCTTCGGTGATTTGGCCGTCTTCATCATGCAGCAAATAGGTCCGGTTGCCGTGCAGGACGCCCGGCGTGCCGCCGGTGAGCGATGCCGCATGCCGTCCCGTTTCAATGCCCAGGCCCGCCGCTTCGACCCCGTGGATCTGCACATCGAGATCATCCAGGAAGGGATGGAACAGACCCATCGCGTTCGAGCCGCCGCCGATACAAGCCACCAGCGTGTCCGGCAGGCGGCCTTCCGCCGCTTTCATCTGTGTCCGAACTTCTTCACCGATGACCGATTGAAAATCCCGGACCAGCATGGGGTAAGGATGCGGGCCGGCGACCGTGCCGATGATGTAGAAAGTGTCCTCCACATTGGTAACCCAATCGCGTAGGGCTTCGTTCATCGCGTCTTTCAGGGTGCGCGAGCCGCTGGTCACCGACCGCACTTCGGCGCCCAACAAGCGCATACGGAATACGTTGGGTTTCTGGCGCTCGATATCGGTTTCGCCCATGAAAATGACGCATGGGAAACCGAAGCGCGCCGCTACGGTGGCCGTTGCCACGCCGTGCTGCCCGGCGCCGGTTTCCGCTATGATCCGGGTCTTCCCCATGGCGCGCGCCAGCAGAATTTGTCCGAGACAATTGTTGATCTTGTGGGCGCCGGTATGGTTCAGCTCGTCCCGCTTGAAGTAGATTTTGGCGCCGCCCAGGTGCTCCGTCAGCCGTTCCGCAAAGTAAAGCGGGCTGGGGCGGCCCACATAGTGGGTCAGGAAGCTGTCCATCTCCGCCTTGAATGCCGGATCTTTTTTGGCGGCCTCATAGGCGCGCTCCAGGTCCAAAATCAGCGGCATCAAGGTCTCGGCGACGTAGCGGCCGCCATAGATGCCGAAATGGCCTTCCCGGTCGGGTCCGGCCCGTAGCGAATTGGGTAGGTCGCTTCCCACTCTTAACTCTCCTGCGCGGTTACCTCGCATGCCGCGACGCGCCGCAAAAACTCTTTGATCAGCCCGGGGTCTTTCTGACCTCGGGTGCTTTCAACGCCGGATGATACATCGACGAAATGGGCGCCCGTCAGCCGGGCGGCGTCACAGACCGTGTCGGCCACCAGGCCGCCCGAGAGCATCCAAGGATGCGTCCACTGTTGGCCTTGGAGCAGGCGCCAGTCGAAGGCGATGCCATTGCCGCCGGGGAGATCTGCGTCAGAAGATGTAGTCGGCTTTGCGTCAAACAGCAACCAATCCGCGATTGTGTCGAATTGTTTAGCTATTTCAATATCTTGGGGGTCGCCGATGGACACGGCCTTCATCACCGGCAGGCCGAATTTTTGCCGGATGGCGGCCACGCGCACGACGGTTTCCTGACCATGCAATTGCAGCATATCGGGCTGCACCGTCTCCACGATCTGCGTGATCGCCGCATCGTCGGCATCGACCAGCAGCGCGACGATTTTTGTCTGCCCACGAACCATCTCGGCCAAGCCGGCGGCCTCCGCGACGCTGATATGGCGTGGGCTGCGTTCGTAAAACACCAAGCCGATAAACGCGGCGCTGCCATCGACGGCGGCCCGCAGATTTTCCGGATCTTTCAGTCCGCAAATTTTCGCTTCAACCTTCATGGCCGATGCCGCTTTGCTATGTTGACAGTGAGGCGGCAATCTCTGCGGCGGCCGCCCCGGGATCTTCAGATTTGGTGATTGGCCGCCCAATAACAAGCACGTCCGCACCGGCGGAAACCGCGTCGGCCGGCGCCATGACACGCTTCTGGTCGTTGACGGCCGCCCCGGCGGGGCGAATGCCTGGAACAATCAGCTTAAAGTTCGGCCCGCAATCCCGGCGCAACACGTCTATTTCGTGGGCGCTGCAGACCACCCCGTCAAGGCCGGCTTCTTGTGACAGGGCAGCAAGCCGGCGCACTTGATCCGAGGGGGAGGCTGCGATGCCTTGCTGCTCGAGGTCGTCCCGGTCGAGACTGGTCAGCACCGTGACGCCGATAACCAGGGGCGCGTTGGCCCCGGCACGCTCCATCGCGGCTTCTTTGGCGGCCTGCATCATGGCGTGGCCCCCTGCGGCATGAACGTTCAAGATCCCGGGCCCCAGCGGAGCGATGGCCCGCACCGCGCCGGCCACCGTATTCGGTATGTCGTGAAATTTGAGATCGGCGAATACCGGAATGCCCGTGCCGACGATCGCTTTCAATCCATCCGGACCCTGATGATTGAAAAACTCCAACCCGATTTTTAGACCGCCGACGTGGCCCTTAATGTTTTTGGCAAGTTTCAGGGCCCGCCCAAGGTCGGGTGTGTCGAGGGCACAGAAAATGGGGTTCTCGGGCAGGGACACGGTCATGCCGGAGCACTAGCACATTTTTGTTTTCGGAATAAAGCGGGCGCTGGGCTCAGGTGAGTTCAAGCGCCGTGATTGCACAGACCAGGTCTTCAAGGCCCGTGCCGCCCTGGAGAAAGGCGGTTCTTTGCGCGTAATTGGCCCGTCCCGGCGCATCGCCGCGGGCGACCTGAAAGAGATCCGCCGGTGAGATGCTCAGCGGGCCGGGTTGCGTATCTGCGTCTTCCGGTTTCTGGTCGATCGAAAGATAAACATTCGTCCAATTGTCCAAGGTCATCGGCGGCTCGGTATCCTGCGGCCATTGCAGGGTCAGGTGAGCGCCCGAGGGCAGCCAGGCGCATTTCAGCGGTGCGGACACCGTTTTACTGGCGTGGCAAATCACATGTGCGCCCCGGATTGCGGCTTCTAAATCGTCCGTTGCCGCCACCCGGCGATCTTCCTTGTCGAGGATGGATGCCGCCTTTAGTGCTTTGTCGCGGTCCGGATCCCAGATGAGGACATTGGCAATGGGTCGGATCGCGGCGAAAGTCTGCAGGATGGGGCGAATATCGGGAGATACGCCGATCAACAAAAGGCGCTCGCAATCCGGGCGGGCGAAGTAACTGGCCGCCAGCCCCATCGTGGCGGCCCGCGCCCAAGAAAACAGTGCCGGCCCGTCGATCATGGCCAATGCATCGCCGTTGCGTCCCGACAGCAGCACGTAAAGCCCCAGTTCGGTAGCTTTACCCGCATCGGCGTTTTCCGGGAATGTGGAGTTGATGCGCACGCCGATGAACCGGCCCTCGGTCCATACGATTGTGTTGGTCACCGAGTTCTCCGTGCCGGAAGGGGCCTGCGCCGTCATGCCCGCGCGCGTCATCTTCATTTGTTCGGAACGAAATGCCGTGCGCAGTCTCTCGACCAAATTAACGGAGTGGAGGGCCCGGTTGACATCGGCAGCAGGGATGACACGCATGCTGCCAGGTTAGAAGGTTTTTGCCGCGGCGTCACTTGCCGTCCGTCGACGGCGCCGTAAGGGCGGGTGCGGCCGCAGCGGCCACTGTCGGGGTGGGAGGCGGTGACGCGGTTGTGGTTACGACCGGGAGACCGGATTTTTCCGCCGGCGCCGGTGTTTGTGTCGCCACCTGTTTGCGCAAGGCCTTTTCTTCGCGGCGGCTGGCCCTAAGATTGCGGCGCGTCTTACCTTGGCCCATCCAGGTGACCGATCCGCCAATAAGCATGCCGATGAACATGGCGCCGAAGACGATCCAGAACAGCCGCAGATCCACCGCCAAAGCCGGGTCTGTTGTCGAGAAGGGGTCGAGGCTCAGAGTCACCACGCCGCGATTGGCCACCGAAAAAACAATCCCGACGAAGCACAGCGCGATAATGAACAGCAGATTGACCAGTTTCATGTCGGGCCCCTCTTGCGGGCAGGCTTGGCCAGGGCTTACTCGGTCGGCGCGTCAGACGGTTGGGGCTTGTTCAGGCGCTCCCTCAATTCCTTGCCCGTCTTGAAAAATGGCACGTATTTTTCTTCCACCTGGACCGGATCGCCGGTTCTTGGGTTACGCCCAACCCGAGCCGGCCGGGATTTGACCGAAAAGGCGCCAAAACCCCGCAGCTCAACCCTGTCGCCACGGGCCAGCGCTGCTGTGATCTCGTTGAGAATGGTGCTGACGATGCGTTCCACATCGCGCTGATAGAGGTGCGGGTTGGCTTCCGCGAGGCGGGCCACCAATTCAGATTTAATCATTGAGCTTCTGCGCGTTGACCTTCGAGGTCCATTGCCGTCGCGTCCACGGCCACAACGGAACCCCACCGTGCGAATACGAATCAAGCAGAAGCGTGCCAAATGGTGTTTTTGGCGTCAAGGGTAAGTCATTTAAATTGAAGGGTTTTTCGGGACGGTGGCAGTGGCGTCCGGGGCAGCCGTTCAGGCGCCGAAAGGGGAAACGCCGGCCTTAGGGAAAGGCCGGCGTTCCAAATCCATGTTATTCCGACTTGTTCTCTTCGTCGGTCTCGCCGCCCTCGGCACCCGGTTCGGCACCGGCCTTCGACAAGGCTGCGCCCAATATGTCGCCCAGCGACGCCCCGGAGTCCGACGAGCCGTATTGAGCCACGGCTTCTTTCTCGTCGGCAATTTCCCGCGCCTTGATCGACAGGGACACCTTGCGGGAAGCTTTGTCGATGGCGGTGACCCGAGCATCTACTTTGTCGCCCACCGCAAAGCGGTCAGGCCGCTGCTCGGACCGGTCGCGGGACAGGTCGCTGCGGCGGATATAGGCCTTAATGTCTTCGCCGATCGTGACCTCGATGCCGTTCTCTTCGATGCTCGACACCGTACAGGTGACGACGGCGCCCTTGCGGAGATCTGCGATGCTTTGGAACGGATCGCCTTCAAGCTGCTTGACGCCAAGACTAATGCGTTCCTTTTCCGGGTCCACATCCAGAACAATGGCCTTCACCACATCGCCTTTCTTGTATTCGGCAATGGCTTCTTCGCCGCTCTTGTTCCAATCCAGGTCGGACATGTGGATCATGCCGTCCACATCGCCGTCCAACCCGACAAACAGACCGAATTCGGTGATGTTCTTGACCTCGCCTTCGATCTGCGATCCCACCGAATAGCGCTCGGCAAATTCCGTCCACGGATTTTCCAGGCACTGCTTCAGACCAAGGGAGATACGGCGTTTGCCGGAATCCACCTCCAGCACCATCACTTCCACTTCTTGGCTGGTCGAGACGATTTTGCCCGGATGGACATTCTTCTTCACCCAGCTCATTTCGGAGACGTGGACCAGGCCTTCGACGCCCGGCTCCAGCTCCACAAAGGCGCCGTAATCGGTGATGTTGGTAACGCGGCCGGTAAACTTGGTGCCGACCGGGTATTTGGCTTCGACGCCTTCCCACGGATCGGTTTCGAGCTGCTTCATCCCGAGGCTGACCCGTTGCGTTTCCGGGTTCACCTTGATGAGCTGCACTTTTACGGACTGGCCAATCGACAGGACTTCCGTCGGATGGTTCACCCGGCGCCAGGCAATGTCGGTGACGTGCAACAAGCCGTCAACGCCACCCAGATCGACAAATGCGCCGTAGTCGGTGATGTTCTTGACCACGCCTTCGATGACCTGGCCTTCTTTCAGATTGGCGACCAGCTCGTTGCGCTGTTCGGCGCGGGTTTCTTCCAGAACCGCCCGGCGCGAGACGACAATATTGCCGCGGCGCTTGTCCATCTTCAGGATCTGGAACGGTTGGGGAATGTTCATGATCGGTCCGATGTCGCGTACCGGGCGCACATCTACCTGACTGCCCGGCAAGAAGGCGATCGCCCCGTCGAGGTCGACGGTGAAGCCGCCTTTCACACGGCCTGAGATCATCCCTTCGACGCGCTCGTTCGCTTCGAAGGATTTGGCCAAGCGGGCCCAGCCTTCTTCGCGGCGGGCTTTTTCACGGCTGAGAATAGCTTCGCCCAAAGCGTTCTCGATACGCTCCAGGTAGACTTCTACTTCGTCGCCGACGGACAGCTCGCCGGACTGGCCGGCTGCTGCGAATTCGCGGAGCGCGATGCGCCCTTCGGTCTTGAGGCCGACATCGACAACGGCGAAATCGTTTTCAATGGCAATCACTTTGCCTTTGACGACGGAACCTTCTTCGGCGGCTTGATCGGTAAAGCTCTCTTCGAGCATGGCCGCGAAATCTTCGCGGGTGGGGGTTGGCGCTGTGGCAGCGGCTTCGGACATGTGGTCTCCTAAGGTCTTGTAATCATTAGTATTCGGGCCTGCCGGTTGGTTCCGGCGGTCTTCCCAGCCCCTGTCTGCAGCGGTGCTATCAGGCAGCGGTCAGGCTTTTCTTTATGGGGCCGATTTTCCCGATATTCCGGGAGAAAGCGGCGGAAATGCCCGCCAAGGCGGCGCGTCAGCTTGGGATCTCAAGCACAAGGCCGGACCAGGCCGGGCGCTCGTTACATGGGAGAAGCTGAATACGAGACAAATAAAATGGGGCGCGCCCAATGGTCTACCCAGGGATCGCACCCGTCACAAAGTCTCGTCAATAATCGCGCATACCGCAGCGAACGCCGCTTCTATACTCAATTTGGTGGTGTCAAGCAAGTGGGCCTGCGAGTCCTGCTTGAGTGGCGAGACGTCGCGTTCGGCGTCCCGGCGGTCCCGGGCGATCAGATCTTGCTTGACCTCGTTCCGGGTGACGCCAATCCCTTTTTGGGACAATTCCTTAAAACGTCGGTCGGTGCGGGCGTCCACGGTGGCGGTAATGAAGAACTTTACCCGCGCATCCGGGCAGACAACCGTGCCGATGTCCCGGCCGTCCAGAACGGCCCCGCGCTCCCCACCGGGCGGGTGGACCGCGAAATCCCGCTGATAATCCAGAATGGCGGTGCGCACCTCGGGCATGGCGGCGACCACGGACGCTGCCTTGCCCACCTCGTCGGTGCGCAGCGCCTCCGACTCCAGCAAGGTGTGGTCGAGGGCCTGGGCGGCGGCCATTGCGACCGCTAAGTCCGCCGGATCCTTATTTTCTCGGAGGATCTGATAGGCCACCGCGCGGTAGAGCGCGCCCGTATCCAGATGGGCGAGGGCGTAGTGAGCCGCGATCCGCCGCGCAAGAGTTCCTTTGCCGCTGGCCGCTGGCCCGTCAATGGCCACAATGAGTGATGGCGTCGTGCTCATCGGTCTTTCAGGCCGGGGCGCCAAATCGGGCGCCCAACCCCTCCATCAATGGCAGAAAGTCCGGAAAACTCGTGGTGATCATGCCCACATCGTCGATTTCAACAGGGCCTTTGGTGGCGAGGCCCAAGATCAAAAACGACATGGCGATACGGTGGTCAAGGAAAGTTTTGACCAGGGCATTGCCGGGACGGTCCTTGAGATCCGGGCGTCCCTCAATGATTAGCCCGTCTTCAAGCTCCTCTACAGGAATGCCGCAGGCGGCAAGGCCCTGAGCCGTGGCGGCAAGGCGGTCGCTTTCTTTGACCCGCAGCTCTTCCAATCCGCGCATGGTCGTGCGTCCCTCCGCTGTGGCCGCCAGCACAGCCAAGATCGGATATTCGTCGATCATGGACGGTGCCCATTCCGGGGGCACCTCAATGCCTTTTAGCGGCCCGGACCGGACCACGATATCGGCCACCAGCTCGCCATTTTGATCGCGCTGGTTTTCGATGGCGACCGGGGCCCCCATCTCTGCCATGGCGCGCAGGAAACCGTCGCGCAGCGGATTGATGCCGACATTTTCGATAGTGACGTGAGAGTCGGGGCAGACCAGGGCGCCGGCAATCGGAAATGCCGCCGAAGAAATGTCCCCGGGCACCACCACATTGGCGGGTGACAGATCCACCGGGCCCACCAGTGAGACGGCCGCGCCGAATGCCGCCTCTTCGGTGGTTACGGTGGCTCCGAAATGGTGCAGCATGCGCTCCGTGTGGTCGCGTGTGCGTTGTTTTTCCAGAACCGTGGTTTTACCCGGCGTGTTCAGGGCAGCAAGCAGGATGGCCGACTTCACCTGGGCCGACGCGACCGGCATGTCATATTCGATGGGTAGCGGGTCTGCGGCGCCTTCCACGGTGATCGGCAGGCGGTCGCCGGGCCGGCTGACGAATTTGGCGCCCATGTGCTCCAGCGGGGTCAGAACCCGCCGCATGGGCCGCTGACGTAACGAGGCGTCCCCGGTAAGGGTCGCCGTCAGCCGCTGCGGTGTCAGCGCGCCCAGGATGAGCCGGGCGGCGGTGCCCGAATTGCCCAGGTCGATTACTTCCGCCGGGCTGGTCAGCCCACCCGTCCCGACACCCTGCACATGCCAGATACCCTGTGGGTCTTTCCGAACTTGGGCACCGCATGCCTGCAAGGCGGAAATAGTGCACAGCACGTCTTCCGACTCGAGCAACCCCGCCACCGTCGTTTCTCCGACAGCCAAACTGCCCAAGATAATAGACCGGTGTGAGATCGATTTGTCGCCTGGCACCCGGATCGTCCCGGTAAGCGCACCTGCCGCTATGCTGCGCAGCGGTCCGCCGGCAGGTTGGCGGCCTTTTTCGGTCGACAAAGCTGAATTGTCCGCCGGAGCCATTCTTACATTCCTGGAACGGGGTAAGTGTTGGCCCTTCGTCTAACCCAGTCCACCCGCAGGTGCAAATTGGCGGTCCTCAAATCGCTTGCACGAATGTTTTGACAGCCGGGCGACACCGTGGCATTTGGGTCAGATTTCTACGCCATCACACAAGGATTGAATTCGGTGGGAAGCACTTCTTTGGGCGTTAAGAGAATTTGTCCGAATTGCTCGGCCAAGTTCTACGATCTCGAGAAAAGCCCGATTACTTGTCCGAAATGCGATCACACGTTTGATCCGGAAGCTCTGTTCCGGCCCCGCACGCGCGGCAAGCCCGAACCAGTGGAACAGGAAAAGCCAAAGCCGGCCGAGGATAAAAAACCGGCCGAGGATGAGGAAGAGTTGGAAGACGAGCTCGAAGAAGAGGAAGACGAGCTTGAGGATGCGGAAATCGATTTGGAAGCCGATCCGAACGATGATGACCTAGATGAGGACGACGAGGCCGGCGACGACGAAGACGGTGAACCCAAAAAGAAGAAGAAACGCCGCAAAAAGCGGACGGAACCCACGGCCGAGGACGATGACGACATTATCGATATTGAGGGCCCTGAAGACGCCGATTTGGATGATGACGACGACGATTTCATCGCTGACGATGAAGACGTGGACGACGACATGTCCGACCTGATCGATCCAAATCTCGATAAGGATGACGAAAACTAGAATTCCGGACATTGCGCGGCGAACCCGCCTATTGATCGCGAACCGATCTCGGCATAGGTTGCGTCGCTTGCGGCCCGCGAAAGGCGGGACACACCCAAGAATGGGGCTATAGCTCAGTTGGGAGAGCGCTTGAATGGCATTCAAGAGGTCGGCGGTTCGATTCCGCCTAGCTCCACCAAACCGAACTTAGGGGTGGCAAAACGCTGTAAAAGCCTGAATGGCTCTGCGATTCCGGCGGTTCGATAACCTTCGTTCCGACGGTAGGCCAAACCACCCGGAAATGCCAACCGAAGCACCAATCTTTTGAGTGCGAGTTGGTCGGAAACCCATAGTTTCCAAGGGTTTGCAAGGAAAGCGCAGGCGGTTCGATAAAGCTCTTCAAAGGTTCCTGCCGGTTTCGCAATCTCGGCGGATTTGTCAGTCAAGAGCGTTTTCTGTTCAGTCAGTTTTTTGATCTGAGCTTCATACGCGGTCACCAGAGTCACGCTATCTGCGTTCACAATTCGTTCCATCATTTGCTCGATTTTTGCTTCAAGCTTAACGATGTCAGATTGCAGGTCTTTCCTTCGTTGTTCACTGCTTCTGCTCTGCTGGTTCCATAGATCATCAAACATGGCTCTTGCCAGATCGAATAGTTTTGGGGCCGGTTGCAGCTCGCGCAAAATAACTTCGAACTCTCCTTCAATGGTTTCCTTGCGAATTGATTTGCGGAATGCATCACAGCTTTTATTTTGGCAGAAATAATAAGCATAACGGGCGCTGCGCCCCTTCGACCATGCCGCCGTCATAATGTGATTGCACTCGCCGCAGGATACAAAGCCGCGCAGCGGGAAGTCATCATGCAGGTCCTTACGCGCGGGTGCAATGTTTCTTCCATTGAGCCGGTCCTGAATCCGCTTCCATGTTTCGAAGCTGATGAGCGGTTCGTGCTTGCCTGGATGAAGAAAGAGGTTCCACTTTTCGATTGTGATGTATCCGGCATAAAGAGCACGCTGAAGAATTTCGATGGCAAAGGGTAGACGCACCTCCCCATTCTTACCGTGCGGCATCGTCGGGAAGCCATCGAGAAACCTTTTAACTTCAGACGGCGACTGAAACCGTCCTGAAGCATATCCTTCCAGGGCTTCACGGATGATCGAAGCGTTAGGTTCTTTAGGCGATAAGATCCTGCCGCCACCTTCCATGTCCACATACTCATAGCCGATGGGCGGCGCAAAGCAGTAGTAGCCTTTCTCGACCCGTGCGCGCATTTTCTGAATGACCTGGCGGCGGTTTTGCTCGCGCTCAAGCTGGCCCTGTGCCGCGAAAACAGTTTCAACAAACTCCCCTTCCGGCGACTCGTCGAATTTGAAGTTTAAGCATTCAATCCGTGCATTCCGCATCCTGAAAGCATGGCGGAGTTTAAAATGGAACTCCCGGTCACGAGCGAAGCGTTTCAGGTCATCAAAAATGACCACATAATTTTCTAGTGCGTGGGCATCAAGGTATTGAAGAAGCGCCACCATACCGGGGCGCTTCATGAAATCACCCGCACCGGAAATATCATCGGGAAAGACCGCTTCCACTTCATAACCGTAGAGGGATGCATGTTGACGACAGCGGTGCTCCTGGCTTTCAAGACCGTGACCGTCTTCTTTTTGCTTTGTGCTCGACACCCGGCAATAAATAAGTGCCTTCTTGTACTTTATATCTGTATCTGGTTCGGCTCTCATTTTCCGGCTCCTTTCTCTACGTTGCCTTTGCCGGACGGCGCGGCAGTATCAAATTTTTTTGCTGATGAATGTTCTTCAAATTCTACATCAACCGCATGGTTCTTTGTGGCTTCAAAATATTCTTTGGCAACTTGTCCACAGGCGTTCTGGACCGGATCAATACCGAACCCCAGTTCTACAAAGGCAACAAGAATGGACCATAGCGCTGCGAGAAATTCTTGTTTTTCCGCGTCGCTAAGGTCCGTATCTTCCAACTCAGGCAGGTACTTATCGACATTGAGCGTAAGGGAAGGATAGCCTTCGTCCTCACGCTCGACATCTGTTTCGTTCTTCACCGGAATACCGCCTTTCTTACCAACAGAATTAAACTAGCGCGGGTTCGGGCGGCGTTGGTCGCGCGGACGGGATTGTTGACGGTCGTAACCCGCGTCCTGGCCATTTTCATAGGAAGCAGAGCCCCGGTCATAAGCGCCGCCTGAGTCCCCCTGGTAGTCCAGTTGGTTTTGCGGGAATGTATCGTCACGGCTCCCGGCATCACCGTTCTGGAGAGATGCATCGTTTTGACGGCCTCGCCCCCTGTTGTATTCGCGGGTCAGCCGCCGCCATTCACGATAACCGTCTGCGGCAACCAAAGACAGTTCGAGCAAATCTTGACCCGAGAAATGATCAATGCCTTTGATTTCCCCAGTCGATTTATCTCTGTATGCATTGCCAACAGTGGCGTTGAAAAATTCCCCACTGTTGTCTTTTTTGCTGTTGCGCCAGATGGCGACTTGAACGAAGCCGTCGCCTACAGTTGATGCTGGTTTTTTCTTTTGTTCAGCCATGGTTTGGTTCCTTTCTTGGCTTGTGTTGAGAAGATCATCAGTGTAGAGAACAAAATAAGAACATTCAAGAAAAATGTGAATATATTCCTGTACGGATTATTCTGTGGTTTCCATATCCTCCGGTTCAAATCCCCCGCCCGTATTTGTTGCATAGGCGCGGGCATCCGTAATTGCGTTGAAGATTTTGCGCACCGTTCTTGCGCGGGCGACATAAAACCGGGCGGGAAAGCCGCGCGCATCGAGTTGGAGGATTGAAACATTGAATCCGATCAGGAGTGCCACCAACATCGATCCGGCCATGATCAGAATTTCGTGGTCGTACCAAAGGTCGAAATAGATAAACAGGGCGAAGCCAACGAGTGCGACGTAAAAAATCGCGGCGAACAAGATGTCGTACCGGACCCTACCGACACTATCAGTTAGGGGGTAGTAGCTGGTGTGTGTGCCAACATCAGCCGTTGTCACCCGGAAGCGTTTATCCTTGTAGAGAAAAATTTCCGGGTTTTTTGTGCCGTTTCTTTTTCCGGTCTGATCATACATTAGTATTCCTCCCATACGGGTTTGCCGCAGCTTTTCATGCGCAGTGTTTCTGCGACGCCTTGTTTGACGGACGAGATTCCGGTGGGTGATACCAGCCGGAAACTCGCCATTGAGATTGCGTAGTTTGTGCGTTCCCCGGCCACGGCCTGGAGACCGGCGCACATACAGGTTTTCATGACTTCTTCGCTGGGCACGCGGGGAAAGGAAACTTCAATTGGCAACTGGAGCGCCGCTAGCCCCTGAGCTACATTTTTCTGCATGCGCTCGACATCCGCCGGGCTAGGTAATTCGACTGGCGGCAGGATGTTCGGTGTAAATACGCCTAGCCCTGAGCTATCAAGCGCTCCCTTCATAGATTGGTAAATTTCAAGCTGTTTTTCTACCTCGCCTAGTTCAGCTTGGCGGGTTAGTAATTCGCGCCGTTTTTCTGCACGTGCGTTTTCAACATTGCTCCGTTTGCGCTCGGTCGCTTTGTCAATGGCGCGTGTTTGTTCGGCCTCAAGTTGTTCCATGCAAGCGGGGTAAACGTCCCTGACAAGATCGTTTTCCATGGCCCGTGGCGCCAGAACCGCGTAGCCGATCCCAAACCAAGCTGCACCGCCGATGACGGCACCGACAAGCGGCTCGGGCAATTCCTTGATCCATCCAATCATCTCTGTATTCCTTTCGTCCGTTACCGCGAGCGGCGTTGCGACCGCGTTAAGTCGCGCTTCATGCGCCGTTCAATTGAATCAAGTTGCCGCATGCGGCTTTCACTGCGGCGGGTGACATTGGCCCGCGCCTTTTCGCGCACGCTTTGAGAATGAGACTGCTCGGCATTAGAAACGCCATAGGGTGGTTTTGGGCCGCTGTTGCGAGCATGCGCCATGCGCATGGAATTGGTCCGCCGAAGACGGCCCTCTTCACGCGCTATCCATTGCGGTTTCATTTTCTCCAGGTGGGCGCGAAGTGTCCGCCGTGTTTGAGCGGCGCGTTTTTCGATGGCGTCATTCACACGCGTTCGCATTTGTGTGCGCGGCGTTTGCGGCAATGAGCGGCTTGCAATGCGATCGAAGGGCGCCTTGGCCTTGTTCTTTAAGTCAGGGCGGAACTGATAGTCCGTGCTCATCCGTAACCCTCCGGCTGGTAGGTCACGAATTTAATCGCCGGGCATTCACCAACGATACTCAGTGGCCGGATGCCAGAGAGGCCGACATAGGTGCAGGCATGAACAGCGTTTTTGTTCGCGCGGATTTCGTATTCAAACAACACATGGGGCGTGCCGGAAATTTGTATAAACAACCCGCATGCAATTAAAATCGGAATCCACGTCAGTGAACGCATCGGGACGAGCGGCACGTGAACGGGGGCTGTTTTGACCTGCTCAGCCTTCGCAGCGCGGGCGGCACGCTGTTCCATATCGGGGATACGCGGCGGTCCAAGTTCCGAGGCATCCTTGCCGTATTCAAAAGTCAATCGGGTGATCTTTGACGGTGGATGCTGTTCCAGAGGGTTTTCGCCTGCAACCGATTTGAACGGCTGCATTTCAAACCAGGGAATTGTTTCCAGACTGACGGGCCGTAGATCCGGCATAAAGGCTACAGCCCAACCTTTAGGCATGGACAACACTTCATCGATAGGCAAAAAAGCCTGTTTTGCCTCTGAGAAGTTTTGACCCGGTTTGCCGTGTTCGTCGAATGACTGGCTGTTGGTCTTGACGGTATGGTCCCCAAAGCGTTTGGAAATTTCCTCGGCAGTTTTCAAGTTTCCAACCGCCATATAGATTTCCACGGAACTGGCCCGGATACTTTCCGCCTGTTCCTTGCCGTACACGCGTTCCATGGATGACCAGGACTGGTAGAATAGGGTCATCGTAATTCCGAATCCGCGCGCGAGTTCGATTTCTTCAACAACACTGGGAATGGGACTGTTGGACGCCTCGTCTGCGAACCAAACAATGTCTCTCCCGCGCACGCGCTTCACGGCGTGCAAACGCGATGTCTGAATGAGGCCCATTGCTTTGCCATAGACCTTCAGCTTATCGGCAGGCATGACGTCGAACACAATCACAGGCGGCTTGTCCGGATCGCGCATGCTTACCGGATCAAAATCATTGCTGGCACCCACGCTGCCAAGTTTGCTTGAAGGTTTAAAGACCGACAGGGCATTGGACGAACCGCTCAGCGCACCCTCGTAATGCTCCGGGTTCTGCTCTTTCTTTGCTAAGAAACTAGAGGCATACGCCATCAACTCTCCGCTCAAAATGTCAGGCTTTTCCATGGCGCGGTGACACAGGTCGGCAAAGCGGTTTTCGTCCTTCAGTGTCAGGTAGATTTGACTTGGATAGCATTGGTCAACCGTGAATCCAGCAAGTGCAACGGATGCAAACACCAGCGCATCTCTGTCCATGGCGCGGAAGAAATCCTTGTCGCTTTTGATCTCCGGGATAAGCGAACGGGCCAGCCCTTCAGCAATCACCATCACTTCGCTTTGAGAGTCCGGACTGAGGTCGGCCACATGGTCCACCAGTACCTGAAACGGATTTGCATCTCCATCATGAGGAAAAGAATCCAGTCGTGCGGGGTTGTTAATAACGACCCTGTACCCGAGCCTGCGCAATTCGGGAGCCCATAGGTGAGCCAGTTCCTCCTTGCAATCCGACACGAAGCAACTTCTACCAGTCCTCGCTGCATGCATGATGCCCGCGCCTACGAGTCGGCTAGTCTTGCCACTACCCGGAGGCGCCTGGACTGCTAAGTGATACTGACGCGGCAAAAAAACTGGTAATCCATGATGACTGAGACCAAGGAACATCGGGCCGGAGGGGTCGAGCATTTTTGCTTCTTTGAGCTCTGATACATTTGAGAAACGTGCCGAGCCAAACACGCCTGACGATTGCCGGGCTTGTGCGTATAGTTTCCGGCGCATGTAGTCGCGGCGCAACGCATCAATGGTTTTTAAAGCACTTCCGAGTGCGATCAGTGTCAAAAAGCCTGACAACACATACCAGGCGAAATATCCGCCCGCTTGGGGCCATGTGTGAAACGCAAAGAACGCGAACACCGAGCCATAGAGTGGCCAGAAATTCGGAAGCGGGTGTTTTTCTCCGACACTGGATGACAAGGTAAAGCTCTCCTGTTCACTCCGGTAAGCAGACCGGTAGCGTTTGCGCCTGTGACGACCCGGCGCAATGTTCGGTTTCGGTTGTTGAGGTCGGCCCTGACCGCCTAATCAGTGACCATTCAAATTTTCTAGTACGAAATATCTGACCTGATACAGCGGCAGAAATCCGTCCACGGATCAGGCCAATGGATTTCTATTGGCCAAGGAGGCATGCAGCCTCCATTGTCTTTAATGCGGCCACACCGATGGCACCTCGACTCTGCACACTTCATTACCGTGCTCTCCTGTTTGTATGTTCGCGCTCATTCCCGAGGAGGCGCCGTTCATGACGGTCTAACTGAACGCGGGTTTCCCGGCGAATGACCGCCAGTTCCCGGTTCTCCATTTTGTTGACATTGCCTATTGCTTCGCGCCGCAAGGTTTCGCGGTCAGCGTTCAAGTGAGACTCTGCCAACATCTCCTGAATTGATTTCATTTCATTGGCGATCCGTTCCTCACGGCTATCAATTTGTTCAATCCGCTTAAATTCCATGCGTTCAATGCCCGTTTCTAAAATGACATCCATCTTCATTTGCGCCTGCGGTGTCATGCGTGCACGGATGATCCAGGGGTCGCGCTCAAGACCGAGATCAATCTGCATTTCGGCATAGTCTGATGGGGATGGTCCTTCCCTCGCTTCAACTTGGCCAAAGGGAGGCAGTGCACGCCGTTCCTTGAAATCGTCCGTATTCATCTTGGACCCTTGCAAAAGACCCCGCCGCCACAAGGACGGCAGGGCAATGCCGTGAGAAATCGTTATTTAATTGAGCTTTGCAGGCCCACAGAGTTCCAAAGAGTTCCTGTGCAAATGCCCTGCTGGCCCAATACGATTTCTTCCCAAGCTCCACGTTCCATGATGCTCTCCTGTTTGATTGATTGCGCCCGATTGCGCAAACCGACTCTGTCATGTCGATAGGAGGAATTCAGAGGAGTCTGGGAGGAGAACCGGATGAGAGAAGAAGTTAATCGGAGGAATAGCCCCTGCAATAAATCCTGTATGAGAGGCATGACACCCAGAGATACACATGGACCAGTAAGCGCCTGTCGATAGTCAACGGTGACGCCCCGCTCTTGAAATCCTTAATATTGTAGACGCTGATTTCCTTCGGGAAGTAGTCTTCAAAATCCTGATGCGACCATCGAACGGCGCGGCGGCGCATACCAAGCGCCAATTCGGTGAGTTTGATATTGTGCCCATCGGTGTATTCGCACAAATACTCACGCAGGGTTTGAACATTCTCCGGGTCTTCGATAAACAATATGGCTTGTTCAGGATCCTCATCGTAGCGGATCATGATCGGCTTTCTGCGTTCTGGTCTCTTGTCTGGTTCAATCGTCATGGTTCGCCTTTATCATCGGAATGATCGGCGTCCTCAGCACCGGGTTGCAGGTGAGGCAAGCCACTTCCGCTCTTCGCGGGCCCCAAACGCTGATCCCGCAATTTGAACAAGTGTGTTTAATGCGCTCGCGCTTTCGCTTCGGTTTTTGCGGGATTGGACGCGGGCGCGCCGTCTCCGTTCCGGTATCTTGCGCGGGGTTCCGGACGATCCGAATGCCGTGTAAATAGGCCCAGGTAAACGTAAATCCGTTTTCGAGAAGCTCATCCGCCAGCAGACTAAATGGGCCACCGGGGATTTCGTACTCCATCATGCTGCGCCCGGTCCTGGCACCGCCGGGCTTTCCGGTGACCGAGGTTATTAGGCCAGCCGCCTCCATGATCTCCGCAAACTCTTTGTCGTGATAAGCGCGCAGGCGTTTTCTTTTCTTGGCATTGCTGTCATGCCACTGCTTCATGTGCACGCATTCGTGAGTGAGCGTGCTTAGCGCTTCGCGGATACCAAACAGCGGAAAGAATGTGGTGTTCAGCGTAATGCAGTCGATCCAGTCGTCTGACGCGTTGCAATAGCTACTCGGAATAAACTGTCCGAATACACTGGGAGAGTTGGAGATTGTAATCAGGCATTCGGGAAGCTTGCCACCGAAAAGTCGTTCTCTAATCTGTTCGTAGGCGAACTGGAATTCAGCAGCGACCTGAAGCGTTGGTTTTTCCCCGTACGGGCCAAAATCGCTATCATCGGCTGTTTGATCACCCGCCCTTGCCTCGTGCGGCCTGATTGTGCTGCGATTTCGTGATGTTTGATCCTGTAGCGGTTTTGACGGGCTATCGACCACCTTACATCCCCATGCGTACTTGTTATTCCGGTCCCGTCTCCTTCATTAAGTGCGCTGTTGATTTTCCAGTAGATACAACTCGCCCCTGACAAAAATTCGGTCGTTCACATCGGTGACCTGCCCGGCGCGCGCACGGTCTCCATAGTTGCCAATGGCAGGGTAGTGATTGATACCGTCGAGCGAACGCACACAATATTCGAAAGTATCGATGACTTTTATGATGTCCCAGTGCTCTCGGATTAGCCGTTTTGTGCCCTCCATATCGGCGAGCGAAAATGTCCACACCAAAAGCTTACCGCCCGGTTTCAGATATCCATGCGCCTGTCGGATGACATCATTCAGAAACTTCAGACCGCTCTCTCCATCATCGCGAATGGGAGCATTCTGCTCACTGCTCAAGTGCTGGGGCATTTGACAGCAATTTGCGACAATGAGGTCGAAACGGCCGTTTCCGATGGCCGAAAACCCGTCTGAAACCAAAGCATGCACATTGACGCCGTTTCTGATGGCGTTGTCTCGTGTAGTCTTGACGGCATTTTCGTTGAGATCTACGGCGGTGACGGAAGCGCCCCTCAGTGCGGCGGTAATTGCAATGTTACCCTCGCCGCAACCTACATCCAGAACTGCCTTTCCTGCTGGATTAAGCTCCCAGACCGTGTCTTCGAAGATTTCACCAACCAGAGTGGATGCGTAAACGTCGGCATCGCTTTTCAAAATGATCGGCGGGCGGTTAGACCCGATATTTGAATTAGGAATTTCAAGCATGTAGTTGAGTTCCAACGGCCGAAAGCTGTTCTGGATTTTACGAATAGTCATCCTGACCTCCACTAACCCTTCGATAAAACACACCTCACCCGTTCATGGAGATGGACTCTCTCAATGATTTCTGGGGCCTAACGGTTTGAGAACCAATGGATATTCGGTGTCGGACGTATACTGTCTCGTCTACAACACACTGTCAACGGATTTATATATATTTTTCCGTTAATAGGGGCGTGGAATGTTTATCATCTTTTTTCGACCAGCTTCTGCCCTGATGAGACTGAACTTTTCTGATTCCGATAATTCAAGCTTTCCTTCGCGGCACAAGTCCAATCGCCACTGATTCAATTCGGGTTTGGTAGGAAAGAATATGTTCTCGGGTAGATGTCCGAACTTTCTTTTGTAGTTTTCAAACGCGTTTTCCATTGTCGGGTCTATTTCAAACAGTCGAAAACGAGGAATGCCCATACGAATAAATCTGGGATAATTCTCTTCGAACCACTGATCCAGCTTACCTAAATCACGTATGCCGCTTTCTCCCCATTTCGCTGGTTTAAAGCTCTTAGGAAAATTGAGGGTGGCTGGGTCTTGAACTGCAAATTGCACGGAGGTTGGATCTTTTAAAAGTTCCCCGGCAATTTGCAGTTCTTCGGAACTGAGGTCCGTTAACTCCTGTCGAGCCCGTTGGACAGCTCGAACGATATGTAAAGGAATGTCATTGACAGATGCTGGTTGCTCAAGGTCTGCTTCCCCCTGAGCCGCTGATTTATATGCTCCGTCCCTTAATTCATTACTATCACTCAACTCGTTTGTAGAGGCGCCGGTATCGTTATTGATTCCAGGGCCAACACTCTCCGTATACCTCTCTTTTACAGGTTTTTGGCCATCCGCGTCAAATTCTCTTATTTCTTGCGCATATGTAATAAGTGATTCTCTAACTCTCGAAGATAGAGGAATGATGTTTCCAAGCGAGCTTGTAATCGCAGATTTGACTCTCTGTTTTCGGCCCTCGTTACCAATAGAATTGATGAGATCTGAAATATCGGTATTTTGTGGATCTCGATTATGTGCTCGTAGCGCACATCTCTTCGATAGATTGTATCGGCCAAGTTCAAATAGTGTATGCGCTACAAGAAAATGAGACAAAGCCGACCACTCTGTTTTGGTGTCTCGAGCTTTTTTGAAGTGGGTGATTGCCTCGCGTCGCTCACCATTCTGATATGCCGCAACACCCATCAAAATTTTCCATCTGGGTTCGCCCGGAAAATTTTGTGACAGGAAATGAAAGTCCTCCAAGGCGTCATCACTTGAGCCGATGTCGAGAAACCATATTCCTCTTTGAACGTACGCAGGCCAATAGTATTGATCGCGGTCGAGAACCTCCTTGGAGAGACGCGTAATTTGCTTCTCGATACGAACAATATCTTTTTTTCGAAGAGTATTGTTCTTCATGCTTGCGCCGACATGGTTGATGTCTGAAGTATGTGCGAGACTGGTGTCATGAGTTCGCACCAAACACCGCTAAGGTATGGTGGATGCTGATCTATTAACCGCCGTAGTGCCCCGATCGCCGATAGTTGAGAATCTTCGTTTCCGTCCAACATAATCAAAATGTCGTTAAATGGAGGGTCGTCACGAAAATACTCAGCTCTACTCAGTAATTCTATAGCTTGTCTTGGCCCTTCGTGCGTGTAGGCATATGCAGCCTCCATACAAAATGCACTAATTAGGAAAGGATTTTTCTCAACGTCCACATAGCCGCAAGGATCCAGTTTGGTATCGAACTCAATCCAATTTCGGTAAACAAGGCATGCCAACTCCGCCATTGATTCCAATCCATATCGGGGGCCCAATGTTGGACTTCCTGTCCTATCAACCGACCTGATGGTATTGGCTTTGGAATGGTCATTCTCTCCTTCCTTTACCATTCCCATACGAAAATAAGCAGCTGAACGTATAAGCAAAGCGACAGGATCATTTGAAATCTCAGTGAGGACTATGTCTACATCTTGCCAAGCTTCTCGAATTTTGTTTTGTACTATAAATTCATGCGCTCTCCATAAACGTGCTTCACGGCCAATAGGAGACTGAGCAGGCGAGGGCAGCTCATTAATTATGTCGTCCAAAATGTTGAATGCTTCTATTTCATACTCCAAGCCTTGCGCTCTCAAGAAATGATATTGAACTAATCTATGTAACTGATCAGTCCCCTGATTCACTTGAGCCCTCAAGATGTTAAATTCGTCACTCGAGAAGCCTTCGGGTGCCAGAAGAAGCATAAGTCTTAGTGCTTCTAACCTTGCTGTTGGGAGGATATCCTTAAACAGGATCGTGCTTTCTTGATTGAATTTTCCATAGGATGCTATCGCTTCCTCCAGCTTTCCAAGTTTCTGTAAACATCTTCCCATTCCATAATGAGCGTCATAGAGCCGGGAGTTACTTACACTGGCCGTTGTGAAGTCTTGGAGTGCAGCGAAAACTAAGTTTAAATCCTCGTAAAACATACCCCTCACAACAAAGAGGGCGGCCGCATTCGGAAGGTAGCAAATTCCTTCTGTCAGTTTATCGAGCGCCTTTATTGGCTCGTCATCTTTCCATAACTCTGCCGCATCGATAATGAACGTGTGTGTAATCGGTACGAGATGCGCCACTTTTTACCCGAAGACTGGCTTTCAATGATGAAAACTCGCGTCTCTCACAATATCAAAAAAAGCGGCATGAATCGAAGAAGGATGCTTCACAATTATCTCGTCTATAGCTGAAGCGAATCTTGCCTGATCCCCAACTTGCTGCAGCAGAGAAGCTTGCAAAAATTTGTAATTTTGATCGATTTCAAATGAAAAACGCCTGTTCGACAAGATAGCTAACGCTTCCTCAGGACCATAGCTCATATTTATCGCCGCAACCTTTCTATAATGAGCCTCGGCCAAATGTGGGCATATCTCCAAAGCTTCATTAGCTGCTTGAATTGCTTCCTCATATTCACCTAACCTTTCGTGAATCTCCGCTTTGAGAAGATGAACATAGGCTGGATCATAGTACTGTCCAAACGTTGCTCGCAGTCCTGGGTGAACATTGTTAATGGCTTCATCAGCATTGAAGTAATGTTGCCAAGCACTAGAGAAGTCTCTCTGCTGTATGCTAATCCGAGCTAACTCTATAGCCGACCACCATTTTGGAGCATCACTTTGTTCGACAAATTCAATATCAAGCTCTGCTGAAGAATATTGACCAAGCTTTCTCTTTACCCGGGCCCGAGACAAAAAAGCGTTTGTTTTTGCTGGAGCCCAACCCCCGTCCTGTACATCTGACAGATTGTCGACTATCTCGTCTAATACGTTCAATGCGTCGTAGAACAAGCCTTCTGACTCATACAGCGTGCTCTGACAAAACAGTAGAGGTATCGTCCACTCTACAAAATCTTCAGAGGAAGTGAGTTCGTCTAACCCCTGCTGTGCATCAATATATCGGCCCATAAAATTAAGCAGTTGACAGCGTTCCGCATACAACTCAGTTTTTTCCCCTGGTCTGCTTTCTAGATCGATAGCTTGCGTATAATCGTTTATCGCATCTTCTATATAATTGTACCTAATTCTGCATTGCGCTCTGAGCGCAAAAATTTCCGCGAATAAGCTGGTGAACGAATTATTAGAAATAGAGATGAGATGATTACAATCTTGTTCAGCAGCGATGAATTCCTTTAGTCGAAAGTAGTATTCTGCTCGCTTCCATCTCAGAAATATGCTGTTAGGCTTTTTTATCAAGGCGGTTGTTAGTTCTTCGAGCGCCTCACAGTCTTTGTTTTCAAGGGAGAGACCAAATACGTTATCTGCGACCTCAAGCTCCCATTCGACGTCATCTCTAATTTGTCGCTCTTCCGTCGAGTTATTGGAGACATTATCCTCCATGCGGGCCACTCCTGCTCAATAAAAAAGGGACATGAGCCGAAAACCGACTTTGCGACAAGGAATATTCTAGCTTGGTCGCATCCTCGATCTGTGGGCCGTGTCACCTGTATTCTCAAGACAGGCACTTCTGGCTTCTGCCTCTGAAAATTTAGCAAGCCTCTGCCACATTTCCAACCGTCCGTCGATGGACAGAGTTTTCTCGGCTTTTTGCACGGTTACAATCGCCATGTGCCAGGCGACAGCATCAATTGCATAGCCTGAGCGTTCAAGGTCCTCGTCCGTTGTCTTTAACCATCCGCGAATCCTAGTCATCTCTGTTTTGGCGCGTTGTATGAGCCTCTTATTGTCCATAGTTCCCGCTTAATTGTTGTTATATGGAAAGAATATTCTGATGACTGACGATTATGCCACAAAAGACACTCAGCAACCAAAATAGGTTAATGAGATCGAACAAGCTACGGATGCGTATCAACAATTGATTCATGAGAACTTGAACGCTGGCCGGTATCCCTTTGATCATGATCATGAAGCCCGTGCGATCTACGACAAACAGATGTCATATGCATTTCATGTCATTAAGCCGGAGACCATACGCCTTTAATACTGCTCCAGATCGCGCCATACATTAACAATAGAGAGGATGACGTTGCCCGCAAGGTGTGTAAGGGAGAACCCTTACCATCTTAGCAAGGGGGCAATGCCCTCCGTTGCATCCCCCGCGCACAGAATATTCTTGAACGAATATTCTCAAATTTGCGGTCACAATCTGCGATTTGGTATAATTGAACTACAACCATAGTTGATGGTGCGGTAATGGATGTAGATCAAATGATGGCCGAAGTGGCTGCAAAATTGCAGGCGCGCCGTCAGGATAAACAGGACTTCTATAATGAGTTAGTGGGGCGCCCGGCGGGCCGGATGCGCCGTTTTTTTCATGGCAAAGATGCAGCCCTTCATGCACAAACGGAAGAAAACAACAATTCAGACCTTGCTCTCAATTTAGTTGTCCAATCCCTAGAAGCAGATCTGCAAGCGCGTATGGAAGCGCTGCGTGAATCGGTGGCCCTGGCGGATGCCGCGTCATATGAAGCCTTGATGGAAGCGCGGGAGCGGTTCGAACAAGCCCAGCAAGAAATGAAGACCCTGCAGAACAATGCCCATGTGTTGCCGGATGGAAGGCGTGTTTATTTGTCAGAAGACGGAAGTTATGCCATCGACGAAGACGAGAACCGGTTAACCGAAGACGAGATGGCGCAGGTCGAATGGGAGGCGGGTCACACAACAGCCGAACAATACAGAGAGGGTAGGAACAAGCTGGATGGTGCTCGACAGGAGGTCGACAAAATCCAGGGCTATCGGGACCGGCTGGAAGCCGCGCGAGAAAAACTGGAAAACGGTGAGGGGCTGAGTGAAGAAGAGCTGGACGGGCTTGAGGACGATATCACCTCAATGCCGGATGCCGTTCGGGACAAGTTTCAAGCCATGGGCGGAAAACCTTTGGAGGCTTCCAGCAAATCCGAACAACAAGTCTCTCAGTCGCAGGGGTTAAGGTCTGTGCCGCCAGAACCATCTACGCCGTAAATCAACAAAGCCTTTCTGAGCGTATTCACAGACAAACCCAACTCACGTGCCGCGCTCTCCTGACTTAACCCGCTTTGTATAAGCCTGCGGCCACTCGCGGCGAGTTTGGCATTTGCCTTGACCGGGCGGCCAATATGTTTGCCTCGTTTCTTCGCCGCCGCCATGCCGCAGGCGGTACGTTCGCGTACCAGATCCCTTTCAAATTCCCCGATCGCGCTGAAGATATGAAACACCAGCTTGCCTGTCATGGTGGTGGTATCGATTCCTTCGCTCAATGAGCGGAACTCGATTCCATGATCGAGAAAATATACCAGCAGTTCGGAAAGGTGCTGAACGGACCGCCCAAGTCGGTCCAGTTTCCAGACAACCAGGGTGTCTCCTCTGGCCAACACGGACAACGCATCATCGAGTCCGGGGCGATCCTGCCGCGCGCCGGACATTCCTGCATCGGTGAAGATCTGATTGCAGCCGGCGTCGCACAGCGCGTCCATCTGCATGTCCAGTTTCTGGTCGGCAGTGGATACGCGTGCATATCCGATGATTGTCATGGCGCCCCTTGTCCCCTCTTGGTCGGGCCGAGAACAGGGCGGTGTTGCGGTAATGGAATGACTGCCCCGTCTCGACCCAATGAAAAAGGGAGCCCTTTATGATGGGCGCTTCTGGATCGGCTCTTCCGGGTTAAACCCGTCAGAACATCAATAGATCAACTATACAAGAGAACTGAAGAATTGAAAAGAATACGCATTCAAGAAGGGCTCCCTTTTTAAGCAAAAGAGCTAAAACACAATGCGTATATTACCTTCTTTTACTTTATTCCTTTCGCTATACTTCGATTCCCTTGTTCCAGCCGTTGCATTCACCGGTAAAGAGATGATGGAAGAATTTTCCAGGGATGAAAGGATTCTGTACGTCACCGGGCTTGTTGATATGGCGCGATATCAGGCCCATCTGGACGACGACGCGGAACGCTCTCAGTGTATTTTGGATTGGTTCCATTCATCCGAATTGAAACCCATGACACAGATCGAGCAAGTCTTTTCGCGCTATGACGACAAGCAGGCACAGCCGCTCGTGGTCGTTTTGATCAACCGGGCATGCGGCAAAACATAACTGTCGCGCATCACTTCAATGTGGACAAGTCCGGCGAAAGCCGCCGGTAGGGTTTTCACGGCGCCGGATCAATCCCTAGATTTTTTTTTGGCTCCGCCTTCGGATCGAGAAATTCAAGGTATCGGTCCAGCATGGTCTCAAGCCGCCCCCACATAAATTCCCTGTAGGAGGTATGGTCGCCTGCTGTTTGAGCCTTTTCAATCGCTTCCAGATAATCAGGCCGGTCTTCCGGGCCGATGACCACAGGGGGGTAACCGCCCCGCATCAAAACAAGATTCATCAGGAGCCGCGCTGTCCGTCCGTTTCCATCTGAGAACGGGTGTATGGAAACGAGGCGTAGATGCGCTTCGAACGCACTGTCTGGTGTGGCGGTGCAGGTCTTGAGCCAATCGCCCAGTTCGGACATGAGTGCGGGCACTTTCGCCGCATTCGGGAACACCACATTTGATCCGGCAATACGGCGTGGATGTGCGCTGTACTGTCCGGCTTCGTCTTTCATGGTGGTGCCGACAACCAGCCGGTGAATATCGCGTATGTCGGCTTCGGCGAGCGGGCGCGGGTTGCCCACCAGCCCGCGCGCAAATTTAAGCGCGTCGAAATGATCCACCGCTTCCTGGTGGTCCTTGAGCGGCTTGCCGCGCACGGTCACGCCTTTTTCAAGGACGATGGCGGTTTCCTGCAAGGTGAGCGTGTTGCCTTCTATGGCGTTTGACGAATAGGTCAGTTCAACGTCAAGTGCCGCCTCAAGGCGTCTTAACGCCTCTTGCGACAACGGGCGTAGCTGATCGAGTATATTTTTTTTGTCTTCAATGCTCATTATGCTGATAATACTATATGAAGGGCATTCAGCGCCACTTCTTTCGGAAGTAACGGATTCCGGTGCGCGTCGTGCCCCTTTTTAACCTACAGGCTACCAGCTACAGGAAGACCGATTATGGATCAATCAAACTATGATAAAGTATGGGAACTTTTGAAAGTCTTTATGGACGATCTGGCGGCCGCGCAACTGCCAAAACAGAATGTTATTCCCGCTCTTGCCGATTTTACCATGATATCTGCGCTCAGAGTTCGTTATGAGATCGATACGTTTGATTTTTAAACAACAAGGAAACCCTCATGGCGACAATTTCAAGATCATCACGGATCTTGTGAAAGGGTGGGAATACTCTAGACACAACTGATTTCTGATTTAGGGCGCAAGGCTAAGGAGTATTGTCAGTTGGCTCCTTGTTTTCCATCCTATTGTCACCTGAACTAGCTTCAATGAATTCGGGAAAATAAAAACTGAATTGCAGTATTGTTCTATCGCCAGGCTTTAAAGGTTTTTCTTTTCCATGTACCGCCCAACCTACCGCCCGAGCAGCGGCCACCTGGGGTGTAATCAGTGGTGCTTCATCATCCCATAAAGTTGCAACCCTTCGGTTATTCACAATAAGAATGTCACCCCTATTCAGATCAATTCGGTGGCATGCATTCTCCATACGGAGCAAAGCGTTTCTCAAAGAATCCAATGCTGCCTGGTCGCCCGCCTCGCCAAAATTTGATCCGACTTGCATTCTGCCTTCTTGGCAATCAATCCTGAAGTATCGGTGGCCCTCACTGCCGCCTAAAAGACTTATGTCATTAATGCTGCCAAACCTGTTGTCAAATTCTTCTATGTCATCTTGTGTTTCTCGCGGAAATACCCCAAGTCGCGCGTTACTCGATATTGTAAAAACTGGCTGCGCAAGTCGCTTAACTACCTGTGTGCTTAAATGGTCCTTAATCAGGTCACCTAATGGAAAGACTCTAGGACCTACTTTGATCAAACTAGAAAATGCGGTTTCGTGTTTATCGAGCGCGACAAATACAAGAATGTCCGGCGAATAAGCCGCAGGGAATCGAGAGCTTTCATGTCCAAAAAAAGCCGGCCCGAATGGAAGCCAAGGTAATGAAGTTGATGCTTGAAATGGTAGTTGAATTGGGTATCCGGAGAACCTACGTCTCGAGTGATATTCAATCCCAATTGCGTATGCCATGTAATTTGGAAGTGGGTCAAACACTTGAACTAAGGGTACATATCCGACAGCCTGCAGCATGTACTGAACCTGTCTAGCCGCCCTTTTTGCCCACCTATTGTTTGGCTTCCCCATTTCTGAAAATTCGTTGGCGATCCTTCTTCTTGCCCCCCAGCGAAAAATACTAGGAGTTAACGCACCACTCCGAACTATTAGTGCATCGGGGAATTCGTGTGATCCAACATTTCCAATTTCTGATTTCAGACGCTTTGGCAGCAAAATGGACCATAGTATGAGTTTCCCATTAAAACTCCCTGCAGAAATGTGATGATGCGTACGAATGCGACCAAACAGAAAAGTCCATATACAGATCAAATAGCGACGTATGGGGCTTAATTTGATCTCGACAGTAGAGTTGTGCTCTTGGAATTTTGTGTTCAAAGCCACCCTCCAATACAAAGCTAGCTTGGTTACGCGTAGGTTTTCATACTTTGCTGGATGCACAGCCTACAATGGTTGATAAGCCTTATCCCTGGATGCCACTTTAGATGGAATGTCGACTCCTTTAAACCCCTATGGTTCAGGCCAGGTCGTTGTCAAATTTGGAAGATGACCGAACCGTATTAACTTTGCCTCTGCGAGATCGGGGCTAGGATAGCATTGATTGCCGGGACAGCAGAGGGGACGAGGATGGTTGTCCAAAAATTGTGACCACCGTCACATCACGCTTATCTATCCGCATGCCATCATTCTTGAGTGAGCATTCTAAGAAAAATTGTTAGCGTCTCATTCACCGGCGCGGCCACTTTCATTGGTATTACGTTGGGCGGAACCGCACTTGCGTCATTGGTCGCAACATATTTCGGCATGAAACTCCCAGAATTCCCCGACACTCTGATTGGGCACTACGAAACGTTTAGGTCCATTATATTCATGTGGACACCCTATTTGCCGTTCCCTTGGCCGATCTGGTTGAGCGACGCTATGACCTTCTATTTTTCATTTGCGCTCGCATATTGGCGTGGCATCGTGGCGGCATATTGGTGGCTTCAGGGTTGGAATACCCAGAACAATCTCTCTATTGCAAAAGCTGGATTCGGATGGCCGTATTATCTCGTGCGGCAAATCAGGTCGGCGATAGGAAATCCAGTTTTGCGCCATTCGGGTGACCATTTAGACTATGAAGTTCTACAGTTACACTTTTTTTCGCTTGGTGTTTTCATCCTAACGATACTATCTGCCGTCGTCTTACTCCAATGGGACGTTATCGTCGGATGGGTATATTAGCGCCATTCGCCCACATGCGTTAAAGAACAAATCGCTCCAAACCTAAGTCGTGCCAACGTGATCAGACTCGTGACTATATACGTGCCCAGGGCGAAAGCATGGCGACCGATACTCAATAAGAATTTGAGGAATTGTGATCTGCTCAATCAGAATTGTTCAGCGTGGCGATGGTACTTGGAGTGTATACATCTAGGATTTCATAATCAGCAATGTTGGGAAATGGTACGGTCAGACGGCACGCTTGCACCGAATGCAGCCGCCTTTGAAGGACGCTGCGAAATTTATTAGAACCTTTCTTGTAGCGCGTCCGGCCCCATAAAAGTAGGGCCGGACCGGGCTCTCGTGAACGGGGCCGCATGCGCGTCCCCGCCATCCGGCGTCGATCCCTCACGCTTTTGTCGTGAGGCGGCAAAGCCGCCGCATTGTACCGCGCGGCTTAAGCCGCGCTTGGCACCCTTCTTCCAGCTTACACCAAAACCGCCCCCCGTCTTAGTTGAGGGCTTCGGGACGCAGTCCATCACTTTTTCCCGTAAGCCGTTCCGCGCCAAACGCGAAGATGCGTTTGGGGAACGCCTAAACGGTCCCCCACAAAAGCAATGGACTCCGCCCCGATTTTGGTCCCGCGTCCCAAGGCCCCGCAAGCAACATGCGGGGCCTTTGTTTAAGGACGCTCGGCGCTGGCCAAGGGTGCATGCGCGGGATATTTTGTTGTGAGTGACAGGAGAGGCCGCGCATCAAACCGCTAACAAAGGAGCAAGACGATGGCGCGGCGCGATATATTTCAGGAAGTCACTGACAAGATAATCACCCTGCTCGACAAGGTCGATCTGGACAATTACCAGCCCCCCTTTGCCGAACTGGCAGCGCAGGGCTGGCCCACTAATCCGGTCACCGACCACCGCTATCAGGGAGTGAATATTCCCTCCCTGTGGTTCGACCAGCAGGACAAGCAATTTTCGTCCAATCACTGGGCGACCTACAAACAATGGAAGGAACGCGGCGCACAGGTCCGAAAGGGCGAAACCGGAAGCCCGATCATCTTCTATAAAACCCTTGTCAAAACCGAAGAGAACGAACAAGGCGAAGACGAAGAATCCACAATCCCCATGGCCCGGTTTTACACCGTGTTCAATGCCGATCAGGTGGAGGGGTATGACCACCACGAAGGTCCAAATGTGAACGACACCGACCTTGTGCAACGTATTGAAGCTGTGGATTCATTTTGTGCGGGCACAGGCGCGGACATCCGTCACGGTGAAGACAGAGGGGCGTACTATCACCGGGTTCTTGATTACATCCATATCCCGGCCACCATTCAGTTTGTGGATACAGGCACTGCCAGCGCCACGGAAAACTATTACGCCACACTTCTGCATGAGCTTACCCATTGGACAGGTGCAGCTCACAGGCTGAATCGAGACAAAGCTAAAACCTGTAAGGATACGGACAAATACGCTTTCGAGGAACTGATCGCCGAACTCGGCGCGGCCTTCCTGTGTTCGCACCTTGGCATCACCCAAACGCCTCGCGAGGATCACGCCCTTTATATCAAGGGTTGGCTGGAAGCCCTGCGCGACGACAAGAAATACATCTTCAAAGCCTCGGCGCAGGCTGCGAAAGCCGTGGATTTCCTCAAAGAGCTTCAGGACCAGTGAGATTGAATTCCAGAGGTCAGTGCCAAGGCGGCTGGCTTTGCGGGTGCAATTCCGCGCCAAATCAAATGAAAGGAAAAAACCATGTCCATTGAAATTATACCCTTAACGAAACTGCGCCCGTCAAACGGCAATCCGCGCCAAAACTTCAAAATGGACGGGCTGTTGCAGAACTTTGTCGCCATCCGTCCCGAGGGGCGCGGTGCATTTTCCGGCTTGTCAGTGGCGAAAAGCGGTTACGGGCCATGCAGCAATTGGTGGAACAGGGAGACTTGCCAAAAGACGTGTCTGTTCCTGTCGAGGTGCGTGAAGGTTTAAGCGAAGATGACTCCTTACGCCTTGCCACCGTCGAAAATGTGCAGCGGGAAAATTTGACACGGCTGTAAGGATTTTGAGCCAAAGATCTCTCAGCCATTTTGCGATGCGCTTGAAGTTGTATCCATCACTACGCCTCTCTGAATCGGAAACAGATCGCGTCATACATCGTTGTTAGACGGAAAGACGCGGACCGCAAGATGTGCGTGGTAATACCACGCCTCTTGGCAAGGGGGGCAGAGCCCCCCGTTGCATCCCCCTTGCGCGGCAATCGGCTATACTTGTGTTTGTGAACCGTCAGCTACCAAATGAAAGCAAGCAATACTCAAAGGCAAGGATGATAGTGCTGGAGAAGAATTTTGGTAAGCTGCTCACCACGCTTGCTTAACAGTTCGATGTCCTTTTCTTGCATGGGGCTGAAATCTGTAGGGTAATCGAAAACCCTGTCCCTTGGGACGAAGTCGCCAGGCCGGTAGGGAAGTCGACTGTCAATCTGACCCAAATATGGAAGCAAGAACCCCTTAATCTTGCCAGACGACTCTAGCTCATGGAGAAGTTTGTAGGTCAGAACATGTGTTCGTCGATGAATTGTTCCAACCGTAGATAACATCCGAGAGCGCCAAAAGTAAGGTAGATCACTTCCGGTTGGCATACCCTGTCCAGCATCGCAACAAATGATGTAGTCGACATCTGCAATGTTCGTGCTGAATTCCTTCGACCTCCCTGGAAGAAGTGGGGTGACCCCAAGGTTGTCGTACACACCGCCGTCAGTAATGATCACTCGATCTTGGTGACGTTTCCCTGCCTTTTCGAATTCTATTCTTTCATCCAATGCCGGAAGAAGTGCAGGAAATGCCGCCGACGCAGCCACAGCCTTTGAGACCCGCTGAGGGCTTGTAAGTTTTCCGTATCGCCAGCAACCTGATTCCTCTGATCCAAAGCGAAATGCCGTGCCGGTTCGTAGTTCGGCCGCATTTATCAGCACTTGTAGATCATCTCTCCTAACGTCGTTCACTTTCTGATCGCCGAACACGTTCATTCTGAGGTGGCGCTCAAACGCGGTCGTTCGACTAGCTCTCCTTGTGAGAGGTGAACGCGTAATCCGGACAATTTTGTCTACAATCTCGTGCGGGAGGCCTACCCCCCTTACACAAGAACCAAATATGCCAACGAGGGACCCAAATACCGATGCAACCCCAGCCGTTAATTGTGTTGTCGCTATACGAACCGTTTCGGGGGACAGAAGCGTCTGACGTATTATGCCGTGCAAGAAACCCTGCCGCAGTAGGCTGCAAACCTTGGCATCAAAAGCATCAAATTCATCTTCTGAATAGGCATATTGAGCTGCGATTACACTGCCGCCGGACACAGAAGACAAAACACTTAGCTTATCCAGTATTCCGTGATCATGGAGTGCTCTCATACAACCAAGGTGAAACGCGATTGCCCTAGAACCTCCTCCCGAAAGGGCCAACCCGATTTTGATATCTTCGGTCATCGTACCAGGCCTTCTTTTCGCAGATAAGCCAGCACAAAAGCTTCAATGTCTCGCTTTCTGTACAAATAGTATTTCGGGACCGGTGCGGTCGCAGCGAAGCCGACAATCATCATGACCACATGGCGCGGTGTCCTGTCTTGCTCGAGTAACAAGTGGACCATCGCTTCTAAGTCGTCATTGCTCGGATTTGGCTGAGAAACTGGATGTGTATGCCAAATCCCGACAAAACGGCTTGACCCCTTTGATTGTTCATTGACTGATTGAGCCAATTCATACGTACCGCTTGTTCCGCACAGGAATTGTGTGGCGCTTGCTTCACTGTCGGCAGGCGGTTCCGTTGCCCTATCCAGCCAGATAGTTTTATGACTGTCGTCGATTTCCCCGAAAAGGAGGCCGCCGGTCTCAACTTCTATGCCAGAAACCCTACGTGATCTTGCGATCTCGCTGGAAATCGCTGATTCAGCCTCTGCGCTAATTCTAATGTGATATTTATAAATATGCTCCGTATCCTGATTAGATAATGAAAATACGAACGATTTTGGTCCATCTGAATAATCGCCCATCTTTGATGCTGCTCCGGGGAGAAAATCGCAGCTTGCTCTTGTATCCGGTAAGCTCGTCAGGCGCCTTAAAGCAATCTGCAATAACCCCGACGCATGGAAACTGACGTCCGTAGCTGATCCAACAAAGGTTGGTTCCGAGCATCCAGGTTCGGGTTGGAAAATTCGCTCGCTATCTTGCGCGGGCCAAAATGCCGCCGCGCTGGTGTCGATCTGATTTCCTGAGAACACGGCCAGTTTAGATCGTCTGACCAATTCTATCGGTCCGCCTACAAAGTTTGGCATGCATAAGGTCACCATCCCGTGTTCAGCCTTCGCGCTAACACTGAGCGAAGCCAGCGGAGAGTTCAGATTTCCGTTTCCGGCGAGCCTTTCAAGATAATGTGCCACCGCCTGTGAGGCTGTTGCGTCAATAATTAGGTCAATAGATGTCAAATCTACATAGCTTGGCAGCCCGTGCGTTGCATTTTCAAAGTGGGGGATCACCTCGCACTCCAATGCGAGATCGTTGAGGCGCTTGGCAAGACAATTTGCCTTCGATCTTGCAACATCTTGCTTAGAATAGCGTTGCCTGACCAGAACACCCGGTTTCACCGTACCGTCATCAACGACGTGCAACTGTTTCGCACCCGCACGTAGGATATCTTCAGCGATCGGCGCACCCAGAGCTCCTGCACCAAGCAGCAGAATTGACCTATCCCTAAGCCATGAGGAAGGCGTGTTTTCGTCTCGGCGGATAACGATTTCAGGCCGGTTTTCGAGCACATAACACCAACCCGTGGTCGCGGTATGCGACCAAACAACGAACGACTTAATGTGCTCATCTCTATCTTCAGATTCATCAAAGGACTTCCTAAGAAGATCCATTGCATCCGATGGAATTCTCCACACTGACAAATGCTGCCGCAGTGGCTCGCCTTCAGCTTTCCTTCGCATGGGCGAACCAACGACAATGTCTAGCGGTTCGCCAAGTTTCGTGTCGTAAGCTCTAGTAACAAAAAAGTTGTTGAGTATGCTTCGATCTACACCACTAGTTTCCAGTAAATCGAACAGTTTTTCGACTTTGTCAGGGTATTCGTGCGCGAGCGGACGATCGATCAAAACTGCAGGCGTCGTATCGAGGCCCTCTGGCGATTGTTCACCTTCTGGGATCCATCCGAGAATATCGAACTTGCTATCTGAGTGTTTCTTCAGCCCGGCAACACCAACCCAGTTTCCCGCACCTACCGGTATTTCTGGTGTGTTCTTGTAAGGAATGTACCAAACGCTTACTGTCGGAAATACAGCAGGAGGATGCAGTGGCGCATTCTCAGGATCGAGTTCTCCCTCCGCCGCAGCTTTGAACCACTGATCGACCCGCGAAAAAAAGCCGTACATTCCGTCTGACGGTATCCACTCAGCCTCGACCGACTGGAAGAGACAAAGATGCCTCCCCCAATTGACATGGGGTTTGCCAGCGTGGTCCAAATGACGAAAATCCAGGGACGGTGGCTTGAATGGGACCGACGGGGGTATTCGCAGAATCAGCGGTTCCCGTTTTCGGAAATTGGTGCCACCGTCACGCAGGGGATAAGCGTCGGTGCGCAGCCGGATATCGATGTAAAGGCTTGCACCATCTTCACAGGGATGAACTTCCGCTATTCGAAGTGTGCCATTCGAGGCTTCAACAATGTCTTCGAGCTGTAAAAGGGCCAGCGCCTGTTCATCGTTCACTTAAAACCTGACCGAACCCAACTTTTTGTGAGGGTGGGTCTTCGCTGCCTCTCGCTGTTTCGACCGCTGCCGCCAACGAGTTATTGGTGCCCGCATCTGCAGATTCGAGATACTCGACTACGCCATTCTCCACAGAGAAGACCAATGGTTCGCCATCCACGCCATCCTCCTGCGTACAGATGAAGCCTCCTTTGGCTATTTCTTCATAACGCGCTTTCGCTTTTGCATGCGGAGGATTGTCTCCGTCACTATTGCTCGCAGGTACTTCTTCACTGCTCGACACAATGAAGCCGTCTCCAACTTGCGCCTCTTCGAGGTCGTCCAGAATATCTTGCTTCAAGACGGTCTTCCCGTCTTCATCCTGATACATCACTGATTTGCTACAGTGGTGAGGAGCCAGCAGAACTTGCCACGCCAAATATTGTTCGTTGTCATGCTCTTTCGTGACATCGAAGATTCTACGTATGGTCGGATACTTCAAATCTCCAAAAAGCAGAATGCCACCCTTTGAAGCGTCATCCCCCAAAACTACCTGCATTGCCAAACTGGTATCGTTTCGATCACCGCCGCTGTCGTCCTTGAACGGTGCGTGGATAAAGGCCTGAAACTCACCTTCTCGATCCTGACCATCGATCTCAGTTACCAAATTGCCGGGAGTGGTAAAAAACTCATCAGGGAAGCCCGAATACTTGTCTTCCTTCAAGAGGTCGTCGTACCCAATCAATCGGACTCTGTCCCCGTCTCCAGGATCGCCTCCGGCCTCAATCGTTTTCTTGACCCGTCTATGCGCTTCTTCACGGAAGGCTACGGCATCGGGACAAAGGTCATCCTCATGCTCGCGAAACACGCGTGGGGTGAACCATAGTTCGCCAATCTCAACTTGATCCAAAAGATCCTCAAACCCCTGCACATGGTCCTTGTCAGGGTGTGTCAGAGCAAAAGCAGCCAAGTATGGCTTGCCATTCTTTTGCGGCAGATTGTCGGCAAGCTCGTCTACAATCGCCGCATGATCGTCGTCATCGTCCTCTGACTTGGCCAAATGCCGAATGTCGATTTGGAGGACGGTGTCTTCATCAATGACTATGGTCGTGCTGTCGCCTGTACCAACAGGCCAAAACATAAATTCAGGTTTCTCGAACATCGCTTTTACACTTATTTGGTGCAGATTCGGACGAATTATACCATTGATTCACGTAGAACAAAAGAAGAACCTGGGTCAGAATCGTCCTCGCAAAAAATGGGGGCAGGTACTCTTGTGGAAGATGTACACTTCGCCGCGATCTGCTGTGTGGGGGGCCGCCCAGACTTCAGGCGGCTTCAATCTTTTCGAGTTGTTCTAACTTGATCTGTTCCTTGGCCCATTTTTTCGCTGGCTGGATACTTTGCCGGAAATCATCTGCGGCTATGGACAGAGATTCCGGTGATGTAGCCCTTTCGAGGTCCGCTTCGGACCAGTCGTCAGCAAGCTTTTTGCTGATCGCATAGCAAGTCGCCTTGCCGACGCGAAACGCCATCATTCTTTGTGATGCTCTTAACGCGATGGATCGGAGTTTTTCAGGTTCCGCTGAGCCTGCCAACTCAGATTCGAGCTCTTCGACCATGCGCGGTACAACCGTGTACAGACCGTTGATGAAAAGAGTACTCGTGTCCTTGTAGTACCTTCCCGCGCGACCATTGAGTTCCTTATCCGCGATTTCTTCTGGATCAGTCAAAATCTTGATCTCGGGTGCTTGCTCAAGGGCCTTGGAGGATTTCGACGGTCGCGAGCCTTCAGGAGCCCTTCTAACGCGTGGTTTTTGTGCGCGGCGGGGGGCGGGTTGCTCCGGTACTTGTTCCAAGGTGCCGTCCCGGTCTTCATCATCCTCAGGTGCATCGCCCAAATGAATGCGTGCTGAAGTTTGTTGGCCCTCGTCGTGCGGTTCGGTGAGCTGCGCTTCAAATTTGTTGGAGTGCACCTGTGTTACAGTCGGAACTCGGAATTCGTCCAACAGCCGTTGCAGTTCGTTCTGCAAGTCGTCCAGATTTTCATTCGCTTCAGGCGATTCGCTACGTATGACCTCCTTGACCCACTCCGGCATTAATTCTCTTACGAATGTGGTAAAGTCGTCGGCCGTCATGCGAGATCGGTCTTCTGGCCACGTCAAGCCATCCCTATACTGATTAGGCAACGCGATTGCGTCAGGAATCTCAATCTCTATTGTCAGGACGCGGGAGCCGAAAGGTATTCCGAAGTTCGGTGCGGCTGCCGACCAAGCTTTCTTGGTTTTGAAGTCGTAGCGCTCGTCCTTGTAAACGAGGGCGCAAAACGTCGTAGACGATGTCGCGGGATTGGCTCTGGCGCTTAGTGAGTGGCTCGAGGATTCGTGTTTGGGATCATGAATATAGCGAACCCGAATGCCGCTCGAAGGATCGCCGACGGTTTCCTTTTGAGGCAGAACTTCAAGGATTTCTTCTAGGGTTTTTAGGCGCCGTGTGCGGCCGGTCTCATCCTTCCCGCCTCCCTTGGTCATGGCGACATCAATTTTCACTTCAATGCCATCGGGAAACCTTGCAAATCGCTTGAATATGGTGGACGGAACGTAGCTGCGATCAACCTTCTTGCCCATCCCAAGTGGCTCAGCAACAGTGTCGTGATCTTCTTGTTCCCCATAAAGGACGACCTCTGTCCAGTCGTAGTCTGTACCCTTTCCTTCGGCGATGACCGCTTCTGTCACGTCATACACCGTTTCTGTGCTGCCATCCTCAAACTCGACCGCAAACCGCACATAAGTTTCTTGTTCATCATCATAGCCGATGGTGACTTCATGCACTTCGCCATTCTTACACGATCTATACCTAATTCCGTCTTTTGAAACCGTCAGCCCCGAGACTTTTGCTCCAATTCCGAAGTTTCCATCAAGCGACATCTGCTTGTTTATAGACGATGAGAGGTCGGTGACCCGCCGAAGTTCGGTCGCATCCATACCCACGCCTGTATTGAAGAAAGCAAGTTTGCGCACCCCGTTGATCTGAACCGGGTAGATTTCAATACGGCGGTTGCCGGATTGCGCAAGGATCGCATTCTCCTCGGCGTTCTTGAAGAACTCTCGGATGACAGTCCCTGACGGCGCCTGTTGGATGAGGCGGTTAATCAAAAATGTCTTGTCGTGGATATCCAGCGGCTCTGATTTCATTTCGCCCCACCCCTAAAGTTTGAAGGTATTCGTTGATCCGTCACTCGACGAAAATTTCCGCTCCAGATCACCAACAGCTTCTCGTAGCGCCTTAAGGATTTTTCGCGCGTCCGCATCGTCGTATTCATATGCACGCTTGTTCGACAGGTTGCCGATCTTGCGGATTGCATCAAGCGCCGCTTGGGTTCTCCCTTCGGCCAGCTTGATGAACTTCTCGCGTTTTTCGTTTTTTGTAAGCATTTCGAAAAACTCTTGCACAGTTGTCGTTGGATAATGATATATATTATTAGGAATATTTTGTCAATATTCCAATGAAATTCATCAAAATATATTCATGAATTTCAAGTGATATATATGTTAGCGGATTGATCTATTTAGGTTTTTGTTGAAGCTGCATGACAAACCATCATCGCGCTTAGGGGCCAACCCCTCGGCGCACTCCAAGTAAAATAGACGGTCTCCCGAGGCTCGGCACTTTTGTGTTTGGGATGAAGGTGCCTGCGCCCGCCGTCGATTTTTCTTTCCGTTTGCACACCCCGTTCTCGCCGAAGGGCAGGGTTGCAAGAGCAACCCATTTATTAAGGGGTGTTCAAGAACTCTCGGATGCTAGCGGCGGTGGCCCTGCCGGTATGTTCGGGTGGCGGTAAGGCGATTGGCTTTGTCTTTTAGGTGAGCTGCATATTGGGAAACGGTCATGTTTGTGCTGTTGCCGTCGATAAATACGATGGGTTCGCCATATTCGCCGAAACGTCCGGCATTTGCCTGGATTTGGCGGCCTCTAGCGCCGGAAGCCTGTCTTTTTGCGTGTTCGTCCGCTTTCAGTCGCGAAACGATCGCGCTTTGCCTAGACACAGCCGCTAGATTGGCGCTCTTTCGCTTGGCGAGCATGGCTTCGTATTCGCGCAAAGTCCGATAATAATCAGCAAGCGACATAATTGGCCTCATCTTGGGCGGCGTTGCCGGGAGCGCGGACGTTGGTGGACGGATCGGTCGTCGATCCGCGCTGATTGGAGACAATGTCCGACTTCGCGGCGCAGATCACGCAGAAGCTTGGCCTGCCCAGACCGCGCCTCTTTAATGTTTTCCTGGAGAGACCGCCGATCGTGCAGATGGTTTTCGACTAGGGCCTCCCGCTCGCTTGTATCCCGCTTTTGCGCCTGGAGCGCCTCCGCTTGGTTGCGTTTTTTGGTTTTGCCGTGCGCTCCGGTGACGCGGTCCCATAATCCACGCACACCTTTGCGAAACCGGCCTGCGCGTGTCCTGGCTTCTTGCGCGCGCCTGGCGTCCTGATACTGGTCAAGGTCTCGGCGCTCGGCCCGATGCCGTTTGGTCATGACGGCGCGATTGTGTTCCAGTGCGGCGTTTTTGTGTTTGAATGCAGCGCGGGCTTGGTCGATGTGACGCCGCAAACTCGTCGTCATGAGCCTGGCTAAGAATTGCTTGGTCTCCTGGACATTTCGAAGACCATCGCTATCGCCGAGGCGCGCAAGTAAGTCCTTCGTTTTAATCCCCAAGGCGCGCGCAAGAGAATGAACTTCGCCCTGGTGATCGACGACGACGAAGCCCCTGCGGTCGCCCTTTGCCAGAAAGAACCCGCGCACTTCTAAAGCGTGCGTGAAACTCGCTCGACCATCGGAGACCGCCCAACAACCCTGTATGGCTTTTTTGAGTTCTTTAGGGTCGTAACCGGCGCGTTTGGCCTGTTGCCATTCCGGAAGTGTAAAATTCGTAGGGTCACGACTTTCAGAATTCATCAATCCACGCGGCATTTTCCAATCCTGCTCCAAATAGAGATCGCGGGAAATATCACGCAGTTTAAGCTTGTAATGGGGAAGCTGACGAGCGGTCATAGTCTCGCTATCAATGCGCGACCACACACAATGCGCATGCCGTCTTCCTTCCTTTTCATGGAAGATGATCGCGCGCGGCTGTCCCGATAAGCCGAGCTTGGATTCAATGCGGGAGATCGCATCCTCGAACACGGCGATGGACACAGATTCCGTCTCTGGCGGGTTCAAACTGAGGGAAAACAAGTATTGTTGGCACTTTGTCCCTCGCGAGACCGCATGAGCTTCTTTAAACGCGCCGCGCAGGTCATCCGAGGCGAAACCACGGATTTCATGGATTTCGACGTGCTCGTTGTCGTCGGCGCGCATGAGATGAACGGCGAGGCTCTGACCTCCGCCCCGCTGCGATCCTTTCAAGATCATGATTTGAGTCCGAGTGCTTCGATCAAGTCACGGCGCATGGCCTTTATCGCCGAGCAAGCTTCGGCCAGATCATGTTCGAGTTCCGGTGTGACGGGGAGTGCCCCTATGTTGGCGGCTTTAGCGATCTGGTTTAGATTGGAAGCGAGTCGAGATTGGCCCAACGCCGCCAGTACCTTCCCCAGGGCTGTATGGTCGCGTTTCACAACACGGTGGCAACGACGCTTTGGCGTCATGTCACCAAGGACAACTGATCGGATGTACCACCCCAGCGGCTTATTACCTGCGCGATCTTCCAAGAGTCGCCGCTCGTCGGATGACAATCGGATAGAGAAAGGGGCGGGGCGCTTTTTGACAGTCCCATCCTCAGCCACCGCCTCGAATGACGCAGATATAGGTCTGGCTGGCTTTGCGTATGGAGCTGTCGTCATGTGGAAAGCTCCCCAGGATCAATGCCTTCGGCGTTTAATGTGGCATTCCAATCCGCTAAGGTCTCAAAAAGCTGGTTCGAACTTTGTTCGTCCAGCTCCACCATTCTCCTTGTACACGATCAAGAGATGCCCGCTATGACGGGATCGAAAGCATGCCGGTGACCGGGGTGTCCGGGCCCGTCTGCCGGGTTTGCGGTGGTGTGCAGGCGAAGCCGCTCGTTCAAAAAGACGGTTACGATTTCGCCGAATGCGACGCGTGCGGGTTTGTTTTCCTGGACCCCATGCCGGACCAAACCACGCTTAATGAGATCTACGAGGATCAGGCCGTCATCGCGGGCGGCGACTTTCCCAAAGCGCGCAGCCGCATGCAGCGTGCCTATGGCCGCGCGGTTTGGTTGTGGCCCTATACCTTTCGCAAGAAGGTTCTCGATATTGGCTGCGGCGGCGGTTTCATCGTCGGCGCTATGGCGGCGCTTGGCGCTGAAGGGCATGGTTTCGATGTGGACGAAACCGCGATTGCCTATGCGCGGCAGCGCTTTCCGAAATGCCGTTTTATGACGTCAAGCTTTCAAGACTTTCAAAGTCATGGCGATCAATACGACTTCGTCTATTCCTCCGAGGTCATCGAACATGTGGCGGAACTCTCCACCTTCATGGAGCTGCTCCATCGGGTCACGCGCCCGGGCGGGCATGTCTACATTACCACGCCCGACCTTGGCAGTCCGCGCCGCCCCGACGATCTTCTGGACTGGGATGTCTTCTCGCCGCCCATTCATGTGCAGTTTTTTGACGAGAACATGCTGACATCCTTGTTCGGCAAGCATGGTTTTATACGTGTGCGGAAGTATCACGATTCCAAGATCGGCTTGAAGATGCTCTTCCGGCGGGCTTAGCCGAACGATACGCCGCCCTCCGGCCAATAGACGTGCACCTCTTCGCACAGCAAGCCGGCGGAGTTCGCTTGGTCGATCATCGGGGTGGCTTCTTCCGTCAGCATGCCGGTGCGCCAGGCCTGTTCGAAGGACGTTTGATCGGGCCACCAATATTCTTCGACGGCATCGAACAAAGGTGGGGCGGTCGGATCGCCCGTGTCCACGGCAAGGGCGCGCAGATGGCGATGGGGCGGTACGGCCAAGTCCATGACGGGCATGGTTTGCCGCCCATACCATGCGGCAAAGGCGTCAAACGACTGTGTTGTCGAGCGTTTGACGAACACGATTGCCTTAACCGCGCGTTCGGTGCCCGCCAGGTCGGGTTGTCCCGGCCGGGTGAGGTCATGCGCCATGACTCCGCGGGCGCGGCCGTCCATGAAGTTGGGCTCGTCCACATAGGCGGCGCTGAGATAAGCATCGCTCTCATGCATGGTCGAAATGTGCGCCGGGTCATGGAACCAAATCTCCGGTACCCCATCGCAGGCGCGAGCGAAGCCCGGCGGGTCGGTGTCGGCCCCATGGTTTTGAATGTAGCCGTTGAAGAAGCCGTTCAGCTTCAATGCTTCGACCGCATGGGTCGTGCGCCAATGCCGACGGAACTGATCACGCGTGAGGTCCGACCGCCGGTCCAGCAGACCGAACACCTTGATCGATCCCAGATCCGCATAGATCATCGGCGTGGGTGTCCCCGGTCACGCGCTGAGATAGTTGTCCAAGGTCATGTGCATGCGGCGCAACCGGACTTCTTGGTAATTGCCCAATGTCTGTCCCGATTTGCGGCTCGCTTTGATGCCGCGCGTTTGCATGAGCAGATTTTGCGTATCTTGATCGTAGATCACGGCAAGCCCCTGATCCATGCCCTCGACGGTGGTGAAGGATTCCTCGAAGTCCAAGCGCACCGGGTCCGGTGCGTGAGGCGCGTCCTTGCCGTCCTGCAAGGGGCGCAGGAACATCAAATCGAAGATGGAGCTGTCCACATCGTCCCCATTCGGACGGAAGCGATAGACCATGGGCAACGAAATACCCGGGAAGAGGAACAGGTTGGGGAAGCAGAAATATTCGATCGAGTCGATCATTTCGCTGATGCTATAGCGGGATAAATCCACGCCCAGATCCTTGCTTAGGTTTTTGCGCAGATGACCTGCGTACACTTCGCGGGCCGTCTGTCCGTCCGCCACCTTCAGCCCAAGCTCGCCGCCGCCCATGGCATCTAAGATGTCTTGTTCGCTCATGGGGCGTTTCCAATGGGGCGACGGAAACCCGATCGTATGCACAAAACGTGTAATGTTCTCGCCGAAAACGTCATATTGAGCATTGGCATCGCCGGCCGTCGGCAGCCCTTGGGGGTGCGTCGCCAGAACATGATAGGCCTCAAGAAAGGCTTCCTGTGCCATCTTCCAATTGGCCGGCAGCAGTTTTTCGATGTGCAAGGCAATGTAGCGGCGCTCCAGCGGCCAGTTCTGGAAATGGTCCGTCAGTACACCGAGGTAGTTTTCCAAGGGCTCCGCATCGTCATCCAAATTGATGAATACGAACCCGCCCCAACGGCCGACGCGTACCTCATCCAAGCCGAAATCGTCTTTCTTGATGTGCGGGAAATCCCATTGGCAAGGGATTTCCTTTAACGAGCCGTCCAGGTTCCATGAAAACCCGTGAAATGGGCAGCGGATCTGTTTCAGGCACCCCCGGCTTGCGGAGGGCCGAAGCTGCATGCCCCGGTGTTTGCAGGAATTGACGAAGGCTTTGATCTGGTCCGGCGCATGGCGGACCACCACGACCGAATACCGGTTGACGTCATACACATAAGTATCGCCCACATCGGGAATGTGCTCCTCGCGGCAGGCGAACTGCCAGGTTTTCGACCACATTTTGTCGATTTCGGAATCGAAGAATGTTTTGCTGGTGTACCGGCTGTACGGCAGGTCGCTGTCGCCAAGAAACTCATACGACTCGGTGGTAATCGCGGCGGGCGTACCGTCCTTGTCGTCCAGAATAATGTCCTTGGTGCTGGGGCCCGGACACCGGGCAGCGCCGGGTTGATCGTTTCTTTCCGGTGCGATGGTTTCAGACATTCCATACCTCGAGTGTTTGTCAGCCCTTCGATCGCTCAAAGCGTTCTCAGTTTCTCGCGTTGTGATGACAGATCGTCTTTACCCCGGGCGCCGCGCAGCGCTTGAGGCGATGCTGTAAAGAATTCGTCCGTAGCCGGATCGGTCCGTGCCCAGTCATTGACTTCGGCGCGGAAAGCGATTTTCCAGACCCCGCCTCTTTTTTCATAGCGGTCCACATACCGGCCCGCGATAAACAGATCCTTTTCTTCGCCGTTGTCGACGATGCGGTGAAAGGCTTGGAAGTAGACTTCGCCGAACGCTACATCGCCTTCCACATCGATGCGGGCCTGACCGATCATGTGATGATTGGCCAAATGATCGGACAGCGCTTGCATGGCAAAATCGGCAAACTGCCCAGGCGGACCTTGGAAAAAGCCATAGTCGGTGGTGGCGTCGTCATGAAAAACGCCGAGCACAAGGTCTTTCTCCAGCCGGTCAAGGCCGCGCATATAAGTGCAGCTCAGCTCAAAGATCTCTTGCTTGTCGATCACAGCTTGGATCCGCTGCGTCTGATCTGCCGCCATGATGTTTCCTCCAAAGTGCATACATGCGCACGGGCTGCCTGCTTCGGCAGCTCTTTTGGGGGGCATGTTAGCTTGGGGTTTTGGAAAACGCGACGGATTTACCGTCGCCAAAGGGCCCGATTACCGTGCTATCGCCATTGTACCCGGCACAAAACGCGGTTGTTGCAATTTTTCTTGGATCGTTATCTTTTTTTGCGTTTAGGGCGGCCGAAACGGCGGCGTTTTACGCCGTCGAGGTTAGGTGTCGGTTCCGCATCGTTCGCCACCGCCCCGCCCCGATAGGCATGGGACGCATGATGATCCGCAATGGCCGGTGCGGCTGACGACTCGTCTTCAGGGTTTAGAGGAACGGCACGTAGGGTACGATCGTCCGCATCCCCGTCTTTTTTGGATTTGTGAACGCCGTCGTCAGCCTCGCTATTGTCGCCCATGGAAGCGGGGGCGGACTGGTCTTTGCCGTCCGGCGATGCTGAACTTGTGCCCGACGACGACGGTGCCGGCATGGTCAGCAACATGGCCTCATTGCCGTCGGTTACCATGCCCCCGTGTTGGGCGAATAGGCGTTTTACGAAATCCACGTGATGGCGCAGGTGATACAGATCGTCCGTAAACGACAGGGGCACCTGCACCCGTCCGATTTGGGCCTGCAGTTCGTCAAGCTGTTCCAGCGATTCCCGGCGGTCACCAAAGGTGCGGGCGCGTCGCAACTGGTCTTCGATGCGCATGAGATCCGCATACCAACGGTAGATCCGCCGGCGCACTTGCCAGCGATAGGTGGGCGGCGCCACGCGCAGCAGTGGTATCAACAGGGTCAAGAGCGGCAGTAGAAGAATGAACAGGCGCTCCGACATGGTGGCCGCCCAGAAGGGCAGGACGCTATGCAGGAAGGTTGGGCCGCGCTCCAAGAACCGTTTGGCATCCGCGCTGATCGGAAAATGTACGAACTCCCACGTCGGGAACGTGCCGGCCCGGTCGAACAGGGTGGCCGGTGCGTGAATCTGGTCCGCCGTTTGCAACAAGAGATCGCCAATGGCCGGGTGAAGCGAGTCGTGAGCAACGAGCTGCGCCGCCGGGGCCAGAAGCGACACATCGCTTCTCGGCAGGTTCTTATCCAAATCCAGGATGCCTTGTGGCAGCGAGACTTTGGACAGGAACGGGAACAGCCGGTGATAGGCTTCCGCCCGCGCAAAATCCATCAGATCGATATCGGGGGCTTTCAGGAGGGATTGGATCGCCGGCGATGTCTCGGCGGCCACAAAAATAGCGGCATCGATCTGGCCGGTCAGCAGCGCGTTGGCCGCTTCCTGACCGCCAATGGACCATAATTCGGTGGCACTACTGCCGATCCCATTTTCGCGTAGCAACTGCAGGGCAATGGCACGGGTGCCGCTGCCTTCAGGGCCGATGGCCACACGGTAGCTATCCAGCTCCGCCAACGTTCTGGCGGGCGGGTCTCCCCGCACGAACACCCACATGGGCTCGTGATAAATACTTCCCAACGACATGAGGGACGGCGTGGCATCCGGATCTCCAATGCCGCCTTGCACAAAGGCGACGTCCACCGCGCCGGGCTTGCCGGTCAGCAGTGTCAGATTTTCCTCCGACCCGGCGGTTTCCACCAGTTCGACCGAAATGCCCGTTTTTTCGAGCGCCTGCTTGTATTGCTGCCCGAAGGCCGCATAAGCGCCGTCGGCGGGCCCGGTGGCGATGCGGATGCTGTCCGGTGGCGCGGGATCCACATACTGATAGGTGACCACAAAGGCCACGAACACCAAGATGCTTACCGGTATGTAGATCTTGAGAAAATCGCTCATCGCCAGACCAACGTTACACCATTCTCCGAGCTAAAAACGCCTCAGAAAAATCAAGAAATGCGTGATCTTGAGATGCAGACGCCCCCCGCAGCAAGCCGAGTCGACGTTTACCCCCCTCCGTCGGCGATAGTTTAAAACAAAATGAGGGGGTTCGTCGATTCTTTAAGTCAGCCGTTCTTGGTAAAGCGACAGGGTTTTTGCGTCGAACGCGACCAATACGACATCCACCTCGCCGTCCTTAACCTTGGGGTGATTCCGCACGGTGCTTACCGCAATATCGGCCGCTAAATCCGCCGGAAACATGTACACGCCTGTGGAAATCGCCGGGAATGCTATGGATTTGGCGCCCACGTCCCCTGCAAGCGTTAGGCTTCGCGTGTAGCATTGGCGCAACAGGGCCTCTTCCTGGTGATCGCCGCCATGCCAAACCGGACCTACCGTGTGGATGACATATTGGGCCGGAAGCTCGTAGCCGCAGGTAAGCTTGGCGTCTCCCGTGTTGCAGCCGCCGAGGCGGCGGCATTCTTCGAGTAAACCGGGGCCGGCCACCCGGTGGATCGCGCCGTCGACACCTCCACCACCGAGGAGAGTGGTATTGGCAGCGTTTACAATCGCATCGCACCGCAAGGTGGTGATATCGCCTTGAATGGCGGTCAGATGTGTCATGAGAGCCAGCCTAAACCGCCCCCGCCGATTTGGCGACGGGGGTGGCTCAGTTAGTCACTTACGGGATTCGGGGGATTTGCAGGACGCGCCGCGGTTTCAAATAGAACGTGTCCGACAGCACCGGATTGATGATGTAGAAATCGGCAAAAGGCGAATCGTAGACATAGGTCACTTCGGCCATGATCACGCTGCCGCCCGGAGTCAGCAGTCCGTTGGGCAAGGTGACCGTGGAGCCGACGCCACGGGGCGTGGTTTGAAACCCGTCGCTCCACAATACGGTGGCCACCCCGTTGCCGTCATTGTCGGCGACGCTCGACACCACGATCTGAATGCCGGCGGCATTGTAGGGCTGCATGATGGAACTGGACGCGGTGAATACGTCGTTCATGTCGCCATCATTGATTTGGGTGGCCTGGGCAACGATATCGGCCGTCACCGACGCAACCGTGGTCACCCGGCGGTCCACCGTCATCACGTCCGAAATTTCGACGCCGCCGAAATAGAAGGCAATCATAATCGGCGCGAGTATGGCGAATTCAA
>JANQMY010000030.1 GCA_028279895.1 Alphaproteobacteria bacterium | reverse complement strand
CAGCCCCACACCGCATATTGCGGGTCATTGGCAATGCCGGGCGTGCGCCGCACCAGGCGGCCAAGACCATCGTCGTGATTATCGTTGCCCGTTTTAGAGCCGCCATCCGCCATCTTACCGAAATTCGCCATATCGAGGCCTGCGCAAAAGGCACGGCCTTCGCCGGACAGCACCACGGCGCGGACCGTCTTGTCTTCTTTCAGTTGCTCCGCGGTGGTGAGCAACGCCTCAAACATGGCCGGATCCAGCGCGTTCATTTTATCGCTGCGCACGAGCTTCACGTCCGCCACGCCTTTGTCGATGGAAACGCGCACGCGTTCTTCGTTGATGGTCATGTGGGGTATCTCCCAAAAGATTTGCCGAAAGCGATGTTTGGGAGATGTTATGCCCGGCCCGCCTGGGGCTGGCAAGGCATGGACGTGTTGGCCGCGTATGTCAGCCACATGGTTGGATGTGCGGTGCGGTTGGCCCGCGTCTTTGGCGGGCGGCGGCAGAGGCAATATTTCGCAGGATGCCGTTGCGTCAGTGTCCGCATCGAAGATGCCGGCACTAAAAGAACCAGCCACCGCGCTCCAGCTTGCTGCGGCAGCCGCGCAGTTGCCTTGAATAGGTGGCGGCTTGGCGTTGCACCCGCCGGGCTGCGTTCTTTACCCCGCTTTTTTTGCGATAACTGCGGCGCTTATAGCCGCCGATGCCTTCATGGTAAGCTAAATATTGTGCGTACGCGTCCCTTTTGGAAATGCCCAGTTCGCGTGCGCTGCGATTTACATACCAACCCACAAAATCCACCGCATCGCGAAAATTGTCCCGGTCGGCCCCGCGACGGCCTGTGGATCTCTGATACTGCTTCCACGTGCCATCGACCGCTTGTGCGTATCCGTAGGCGCTGGAGGGGCGGCCCAACGGAACGAACAGGAACCAGTCGCGCTTCGGCCGCGCATTATTGTCGTAACTGCTTTCGATCCGCAGAATGGCCAATTGAAGCGAGATGGGTACGCCCCATCGCTTTTCGGATTTCTTCGCGGCCTTGTACCAGTGCCGCTTTTCGTCGAAGATTTTGCAGATATTGTCCGGATTGTCCGGCGGCGAGGCGCATGCCGCCACCAGTCCGCTACAGATCAAAACCAGCATCAAGGCCTGCATGCCCCGTGCCCGAGGGCTTTTCACCCCTGCAAACGCTTTACCCAACACAACACACCACTCCCAACGCCCCCAGGGAAATGCTCGCCCTGGCGTATTACACGCATCATAGTAAACGCAACGGAAACGGCAAAACTATGGCAAGATGGACTTGGCCTGAGGCCCAGGGGCGTCTGGGTCGCTTGGTTGTTCCGAGGGTGCTCGGCACCAATCGGGCTTTTGGCCGGGCCAGCGCGCAACCAGACCCAGTTCAAGCAGTTGGTCAGCCACAGACCGGCCATCGTCGGTATACAGATGCACCAGAAAGGCGCGAGACGGGGTGCGGCCGCCGGTGGCTTCGAACCTCACCCCCTCCCGCACAAACTGATGCAGATGACGTCGGGCGGCGGCGCCCAGCACCATTTCCTGCTCGCAATCCGCGAGGCTGTTCATGTCCGGGGCCACGACGCCGGCCAATTGGAGCACCGTGCCGTCCAAGCGCAGCGTATCGCCATCGATTACGTCCACGATCGAGGGGTCGCGGCAGGCGCCAAGCAGGAGCGCCAGGGCAATGAGAAATCCAAAACGCATGTCCCCTCGTGTGTTCCGCCGTCGGCTTGGTGCTGACCACGCCGGCCGGTGCGGGCCGGCGGCGCTATTCACTCAAGCACAAAGTGGGGTAGGTCCGCTAGCGTGCAGGGCCGGCGTCGGCCGTTCAACAATGCTTGTCGCCACAGGAGAGCCGTGCTTGTTCGGTCGTGGATGCGCCCCTAAAGTGGCGATGCCTTTCTCCGAGTCGAGTTCGAGACGTCTTCCATGATCAACAAAAGCGATAACTACCGGGTTTATGGCCTCGATCTGTCCTACTTCACCGGCAAGTTGGAGGCCTATCTCCGCTACAAAGAAATTCCGTATGAGAGAGTTGAGCTGACAGCCCGTTCGTTTCGCGACATTGTTCTGGAAAATACCGGCCTTCAAAAAATGCCGGCCGTTGAAACGCCGGATGGCACCTGGCTTACGGATACCACGCCGATGATCGACTGGTTCGAGGCCAGATATCCGGACTCATCGGTGTTTCCGGAAGATCCGTATGCGGTGTTTTTTTGCCGTTTGCTCGAAGATTATGCGGATGAGTGGATGTGGCGGCCCGCGCTCCATTTTCGATGGAGCTTTAAGAAAGATGCCCAATTGATGAGCCGCCGCATCGCCGAGGAAATGCTGCACGACATGCCGGGACCGGTTTGGATGAAAGCGCGTATGATCCTGCGCCGCCAGTTGAAGGAGTATGTGACCGGCGACGGTATTACGCCTGAGACGCGTTCACATGTGGAACAGATCTATCTGAAGACTCTGGATACGATGCAACGCCAGCTTTCGGTGACGCCGTTTTTGCTGGGAGGGCGGCCGAGCCTGGCGGATTTCGGATTCTTCGGCTCCATGTTCCGGCATTTCGGTATCGATCCCACGCCGGCGCGCATTATGCGCGACCGGGCGCCGGCGGTGTATGCCTGGACCGGCCGGCTGTGGAATGCCCGGGCAAGCCGTCTTGAGGGCGCATTCGAGCCCGCGGAAGGTATTCCGCCGGCCTGGGCCGCCTTTTTGAAGGATATGGGGGCTGCCTATTTTCCTTACCTCAATGCCAATGCCGCCGCCTGGCGCGAGGGCCGGAAACGCTTCGATGTGGAAATCGAAGGCGTCACCTATCGCCGGCTACCCACATCGCAGTACCGGGTGTGGTGTTTTGAGCGTCTGAGGCAGCATTTCTCGGCGCTGCCGCCGGAGACGGCCGCCAAAGTGCGTCAAACCTTGACAACCCATCGGGCGTGGGAGCCGTTTCACGCGGCCGAGATCGCTCCGTCCCGGTTCGACCCGGACAATCGCTTGCCCTTGGGCACAGAGTTGAGCGGCGACGCCGCCGCCGCTCGGAAATCGGCGCAACGGGGCGGCAGCCTCTGGGGCCGCCCGGATGGAGGCGTGGCTGGCAAATCCAAACCGATCTGATACAACGGGCGCCAATGGACATTCCCAATCCACAAGCTCAACGAAAATAAGGATGTGAGACGATGAAACTTGGACTGCTGGCCGGATACTCTCCCGCTGAAATGAAAGTGCCGATGGACAAGGTGCTGGAAGCGGAACGCCTGGGTTTTGATTCCGTGTGGACGGCGGAAGCTTATGGGTCCGATGCGGTCACCCCCGCCGCCTGGATGTTGGCGCTGACCAGCAAGATCAAGGTGGGCACGGCCATCATGCAGATGCCGGCGCGTACGCCCAGCTGCACCGCCATGACCGCGATGACCTTGCAATCCATGTCGAACGGCCGCTTCCTGATCGGCCTAGGGCCGTCCGGACCGCAGGTGGCGGAAGGGTGGTACGGTCAGGCGTATGGCAAGTCGGTGACCCGCACGAAGGAATACATTGCGATCATCCGCCAAATCCTGGAGCGTAAAGACAGGTTGACCTTTGACGGTGAGTATTATCAGATTCCGTTTACGGGTGAAGGATCGACCGGTCTCGGCAAGCCGCTCAAAAGCATTCTGCACGGCGATCCCAACACGCCGATCTATACCGCGGCCATCACGCCGGCCGGTTTGCGCTGCGCGGCCGAGGTGGCCGACGGCGTTTTCCCGATTTGGATGGACCCGGAGAAATATGGTCTGTTTAAAGACGATCTGGATAAGGGATTTGGCCGGTCCGGAAATGGTAAGGGGTTGAAAGACTTCGACGTGGCCCCGTTTGTGACACTGGTGATGGGCGACGACGTCGAACAATGCCGGATGCCGGTGAAGCACATGATGGCTTTGTATATCGGCGGTATGGGCGCGCGGGAGAAGAACTTCTACAACGACTATGCAAAGCGCTTAGGGTTCGAAGAAGCTGCCGTGAAGATTCAGGACCTCTTTTTGAGCGGCGAGAAAGCCGCCGCCGCCGACGCAGTGCCGGATCAGCTCGTCGACGAATGCGCTTTGGTCGGGCCGGCCGACCGTATTCGTGACCGGTTGCAAGCTTGGAAAGAGGCCGGCAAACGCGGCGAGGTGGGATCGATGCTGTTGTCGTCCAATGCTTCGAACGAGGCCCTCCAGCTTGTGGCGGAGGAGATGCTTTGAGCACCAACCGTTAAGCGGTTGCTAACGATTAGGATGGGGCGCCGGTGGGCGCCCCTTTTTTGCCATTTTTGCAGGCACCGAAACACGGAAAAGGAGCATTAACCTCGATAGACTATATAAAGGCACATGGGTATACGGACAGTTTTATGGCTTGCCATCTTGTATAGCGTTGCGGGCGCAGCATCTCATGCGGCGGCGGACGTTCTTTACGATGGCACGAAGATCGATCTTCTGGAGGCGGGCGTTATCCTTCACGATCCGGACGGGCGGCTTACGTTCGACGATATCGTCGCGACGCACATTTCGGATGAGGGCGACATTATCGCCGAGGATGCGGTCGACACCATTGCGCAATATGGCGGAACCTATTGGCTGGTGGCAAAGGTTTCCAATGCGTCTTCCAGCAATGCGACTGCGTTCTCTTGGTCTGGCCGGGCTATTGAATATGTGGATCTGTGGCATGTCACCGATCAAGGTGTGCGTCAGTCCAGTGCCGGGCGGCTCCGCGCGCCCAAGCAAGACTATATTCCCGGTGCAGATGAATTTTTGGAGGTCGATCTGCCGTTTGGCAAAGCCAGTTTCCTGGTCGCGCGAATTGAAAGCTATTCCTTTGACGGGTTTCACGCCCATTTGTCGAATCTGCGCGCTTTTAATGATGCTCAGAAAACCCTAAGTCTGTTTACCGCCCTATTGCTGGGTTTGATTGTCGGGCTTGGCCTATATCACGGCTTTTTGGCCGCCGCGATTTCGGATCGTACCTACGCGCTTTATGCAGCCTATACACTAGGAACAGTTTGGGTGTGGGCCGGTCAGTTTGGCTTACTATGGTTTTGGTTCGGCGACGGCCACCATGCACAAACCGTCGCTATGTTCGCTACTTTTACGGCGTCCGGCATTGGGCTGCTGTTTTCAATGGCCTTTATGGGGCTGCGGTCGAGCTTTCCGGTATGGCACCGCATCGGCTTGTTTCTGTTCGTGATGTGGAATGTGTTTGCCGTTGCGACGCTGAGCTCGATGGACATTGGCCTCCTGCACCGTTGCTTCGAGGTTATGCTGCTTTTGACACTGGCTCATATTTTCGTGACATGTTTCCATAGTTGGCGGCGCGGATCGCGCAATGCTCGTTACTATGTTCTTTCAGCTTCGTTGTTTTTGCTCGCCTTGGCTTATTGGCTGTTCGAATCCAAAGGTTTGCTGCCCGATGTGGAACGGTGGCAGCACGTGATTTTTGCCGCTGCGTCTTTCCAAATGATCACCCTGGCCGCGTCATTGGCAGCTCGGATTAACTGGCTTGAGCGGGATGTGGAGTACGCTAAGGAAGCCGACCGTGCCAAGTCGCAATTCCTGGCAACCATGAGTCACGAAATTCGTACACCGATGAACAGTGTTCTCGGTTTTGCGGGATTGCTGCTGGATTCGAAACTGTCGACGGCGCAACGCGAATACGCGGAGACGATCAAAAACTCAGGCGAATCTCTGTTGTCAATTCTCAATGACGTCTTGGATTTGACGAAGATCGAGTCCGGCGCGCTTGAGCTGGAAGTAACGGAGTTCAGCCTGCCGGAAGTGATCGACAGTGTGGTCGATCTTATGGGTGCGCATGCTTATGGAAAGGGCATCGAGTTTGCCGCTTACACGGCGCCGGAAGTGCCCAATGCGCTGAAAGGCGATCCCGGTCGTCTGCGTCAGGTGCTGCTCAATCTGGTGAACAATGCCGTCAAGTTTACGGACAATGGCGGGATCACCATTGAAGTGACAGCCGAGTGGCAGACGGAAAGAGCGTGCCGGCTGAAGTTTTCGGTTACCGATACCGGCATCGGTGTGTCCAAAGACAAGATCGATGATTTGTTCAACCGCTTCACCCAGGCGGATGCTTCTACCACCCGGAAGTATGGCGGCACCGGTCTCGGTCTTGCCATTTGTAAGCAGATCGTTGAGCTGATGGGTGGGCAAATAGACGTTGAAAGTGAGACAGGGCACGGCAGCCGGTTTTGGTTTGTTTTGGATTTCGGCGTGGTCAGAGAGAAGGACCGTGCCACGCTCGAGAACTGCCGCCGGGTTTGTGCCAATGCCAATGTGTTGGTGGTGGATGACAGCCCGGTCAATCTGTCTATCTTCAAGCTGCAGCTTCAAGGCGTCCATGCCAATGTGACAACGGCATCCAGTGCCCGCGAAGCGTTGGATCTTGTGAAGAAAGCGGCGAAGAAAGGCACGTCATTCGACGTGGTGATCATTGATCACATGATGCCGGAAGAGGATGGATCTTCGTTGGCTTTGTCGATCCGAGCGGCGCTTGCCGACGCGGCACCGAAACTGATTCTATCGTCGTCTTCCGGACTGGTAACCAAGGAAGAATCTGTAGAGTTCGGCTTTGATGCCTTGCTTCCTAAACCAGTACGGCAGGAAGCCATGTATCGGCAAATTGCCCGTCTGCTCAACGACCAAATTGAGGCGCAGCCGGTTGACCCGCCGTTGCGCGACGTTGAATTGGCGGTCGACAGTGGTATTCGAATTCTCTTGGCCGAAGACAATTCGGCCAATCAAATGCTCTTTGTCGCCATGCTGACCCGGGTCGGACATTCTGTCGATATTGCGGCCAACGGCTTGGAAGCCATCGAAGCCCTGCGCAAGCGGCCTTACGATCTGGTGCTTATGGATGTTCAGATGCCGGAAATGGGTGGGATGGAAGCAACCCAACGCATACGGAATATGTCGGGCGGTGTCGCCAAAGTGCCGATCATTGCCTTAACGGCCAATGCCATGAAAGGCGACCGGGAAAGATTCATTCAATGCGGCATGAGCGACTATGTTGCAAAACCCGTCGATGCGTCTTTGTTGTTTGAGAAAATCGATTGGTGGACGGGCCGCGAGCCGACGAGTCCGAAAAGCGACGAAGCACCGAAAACCGTAGCTGATGAAGCTAAGATTGCTGATGATGCCGGTCTGGACGATTTGCTGCGCGACCTGGAAGCGGGCTGACTAAAGCGCGATCAGGTTAAGCATGTCCTCCGGCTCGACCGGAGGGTGGAATCCGGTTTACCGTCCGAAGCAATCTACGCTCTATTTCTTAGATGATCTAGGTTGACGGGTCGGCCACATGGATCATGCGCTTGCCACGGTTCTTTCCCGCCAGCAAGCCGACCAAACCTTCCGGTGCGCTTTCGAGCCCCTCAAGAACGTCTTCAACCACCTTCAATTGACCGCTTTTCACCCAACCGGAAAGCTCGGCTTCTGCTTTGGCGATTTCATTGTAATAGTCCATGACGATGAAGCCCTGCATTTTTAGGCGTTTGGTCACCAGCAGACCCGGCACGCCGCGCGGCCCCGGCGCCGGATTGCCCGTGTCGTATTGTGAAACCGCCCCGCAACAGGCAATGCGGCCATGCATATTCATGCGAAACAGAACCGCACCCAGAATATCGCCGCCCACATTGTCGAAATAGACGTCGATGCCGTCCGGGCATTTCTCTTTGAGTGCTTGGAACAGATTTTCTTCCCGGTAGTCGATCGCTGCATCGAAACCCAGTTCGTCCGTGAGCCACGCACATTTTTCGGCGCCGCCGGCGATACCGACAGCACGCGCGCCTTTGATCTTGGCAATTTGACCAACCACGTTGCCGACGGCGCCGGCCCCCGCAGACACCACAACCGTTTCGCCCGGCTTGGGATCACCGATTTTGAGCAGACCGAAATAGGCCGTTTTGCCCGTGACGCCGAGCACGCTCAAAAGATTGGTAGGCGGATCATGGCGTGGTCGCTTCTGCAATTGGTTGGCAGGCTTGACGAAAAATTCTTGCCAGCCACCATCTGCTTCGACGAAATCGCCGACACTGAATTTGCTGTCCTTGGAGTCGATCACTTCCGCCAAGACGCCGCCGGCCATCACCTGGCCGGCGCCGATTTCGTCCCGATAGGTCTTTCCCTGCATCCAGGCGCGGTTGGCGGCATCCAGAGATATGATGAGAGTGCGGCACAGCACGTCCCCATCGGCAGGCGACGGCTTCGCCCCTTCCGTGACCTTGAAATGGTCGACGGACAGCTTGTCGGTTGGCTTTTGGACAAGAAGGATCTGTTTGTTTGTCGCGGTCATCACTGTGCCCTTGCATCTTTCGTTGATTCCGTTTACCCGCATTCCGGTTTTTGCAGGTCCACTTTTCCTCGTCGACAATTTAGTCCGTTCGAGGTCATCGGCCAATGGGGCCGCTGTTATGGCAGACCGCAACCGGCAAGCGGGACGATAAGAATGGCAAGACTAGATAACAAAGTCGCCTTGATAACGGGCGCGGCACGGGGCATTGGCGCAGAAAGCGCGCGGATTATGGCGCGAGAAGGCGCCGCAGTGGCGCTTACGGACTTGGACGAGGAGGGCGTTGCCCAGATTTCGGCCGAAATTGTCAAAGATGGCGGCAAGGCGATTAGTTTCGCGCAGGATGTGGTTGCCGAGAACCAATGGGAGGCCGCGTTCCGCCGGGTCCGGGAAGCCTTCGGCCCTGTTTCGGTTCTGGTGAACAATGCGGGCATTGCCCCCAGCGGGGCGCATGTAGAGGAGCTCGATTTCGAGGACTGGCGTCATGTCCTCTCGGTCGATCTTGATAGTGTTTTCCTTGGGTGTAAGTACGGCGTGCGCGCCATGAAGCAAAGTGGCGGCAGCATCATCAACGTGTCGTCCATTATGGGAATTGTCGGGAATCCGGGCAGTGGGTCCTACAACGCGGCGAAAGGCGGCGTTCGGTTGCTCACCAAAGTGGTGGCCCTGGAATGCGCGCAAAGCGGCTATGCCATCCGGGTGAATTCGGTGCACCCCGGCTATATTCGGACACCCATGGTGATCGACGGCGTTGAAAGCATTGCGGAATTGCAAGGGGAACAAACGCCTGAAGAGGTACTGGATCAGATCACGCAGCGGCATCCGATCGGCCGCATGGGACAGGCGTCCGAAATCGCCAACGCGATTTTGTTCCTGGCCTCGGATGAGGCGTCCTTTGTGACTGGTACCGAATTGGTGGTAGATGGCGGCTATACGGCGCTATGACGTAGCGTCCGGCTTGTCCTCATGGAAATGTGATCCGACCGTCGGCCCATCGGCATCTACGCCCGGCACCCATGCCCTTTTGGGGCTTCTAGTGGCAGGGGTAGTGCTGCTATAACCAGCTCCAACGGGCGCGATCCGGCTGGTCGCCGATGCGAAGGCCCGCCGTTTTCACCAACCTATGTGAGGCCGAAAGAGAGGAAGACCATGAGGGAATACCTTCAATTCTATATCAATGGCGAATGGGTGGACCCCGAAACGCCGAAAACGCTGGATGTGATCAACCCGGCAACCGAAGAACCCTGTGGCAAGATCAGCCTCGGCAGTAAAGCGGATGTGGACAAGGCGGTGGACGCTGCCCGGACCGCTTTTGAAAGCTATTCCCGGACGTCCAAAAAAGAGCGTCTTGAGCTGCTGCAGAGCATCATCGGTGCCTACCAAAAGCGCAATGACGACATTGCCGAAGTGATTTCTACTGAAATGGGCGCACCGATCTGGTTGTCCAAAGCAGCTCAGGCGGCCATGGGGGCGGCGCATTTCGGCACCACCGCGCAGATCCTCAGCGACTACGAATTCGAAGAAGTGCGCGGCAAGACCATGATCGCCAAGGAACCGGTTGGCGTTTGCGGTTTCATCACGCCTTGGAACTGGCCGATCAATCAGATCGCTTGTAAAGTTGCGCCAGCGCTTGCCGCCGGCTGCACCATGGTGCTTAAGCCAAGCGAAGTGGCGCCGCTCAATGCAATTCTGCTGACGGAAATACTGCATGAGGCCGGCGTGCCGAAAGGTGTGTTCAACTTGGTGAACGGCGACGGCCCGAGTGTGGGTGAGGCCATGTCCTCCCATCCGGGCATCGACATGATGTCATTCACTGGGTCGACACGCGCCGGCATTTTGGTAGCGAAGGCTGCTGCAGATACGGTGAAGCGTGTGGCGCAAGAGCTGGGCGGCAAATCTGCCAACATCGTCCTCGAAGACGCCGATCTACAAGCTGCGGTCGCGGGTGGTGTGCAAAGTGTTGTCATGAACAGCGGCCAGTCCTGCAACGCGCCAACCCGCATGTTCGTGTCCGAGAAGCAACACGATGAGGCACTTCAAATTGCCAAAGTGGCGGCCGAAGGCGTGAAAGTCGGCGATCCGTTTGCGGACGGTACAAATATCGGCCCGGTGGTCAGCGAGGTTCAGTACAATAAGATCCAAGATTTGATCCAAAAGGGCATCGACGAAGGTGCCACGCTGATGGCCGGCGGCACGGGCCGTCCGGATGGCCTGAATAAAGGCTACTATGTGCGCCCGACCGTGTTTGGTAACGTCACCAACGATATGACCATCGCTCGGGAAGAAATCTTCGGGCCGGTTCTGTCCATTCTTCCGTACAAAACCGAAGAAGATGCTATCCGCATGGCCAACGATACGGTCTACGGGCTGTCCGGTTATGTACAGTCGGGCAATATTGAGCATGCCCGCAAGGTCGCTGCTCAACTCCGCACGGGCAATGTGCACCTGAATGGTGCTGGACCGGACGTCAACGCGCCGTTCGGCGGTTACAAGCAATCCGGTAACGGCCGTGAATGGGGCGAATTCGGTCTCGAAGAATTCCTGGAAGTGAAAGCGGTGCTCGGCTACGAAGCCGCGTAACGTCCAAGTTCTTCACGATACGAACGATTGCGTTGGGGCGGTCTCCGAAAAGAGACTGCCCCAATCGGTTTGGGTGTCGTCATGGTACCGCTTTTTTCGGACAGCGGCCGAAGATCACGAGCTGCTTAACCGGCTTAAGGAGGTTGCCATCGTCGCGGTTCCACGGAGCGGGAAAATCAAACTCTGTCAGTGGCCCGAAAACGTTACCGATCCGGAGCAAGTTGACCTCATGAACCAGTACGATCCGTCAGCTTGCCGCGACTTTCAGTTCCCTCTGCAGTGCTTTCTTGAGCTTGGGAGCCGTTTTGTGAACCCAAGTTGGTTCCCGGTGGCGGATCATCAGCCACAACAAGGACTTCACGTCCCAATAGGTGGCGTCGATCAGCCCGACCTCGCTCTTGTCGCGTTTGAAATGCCAGTGGACAGAGCCCGGATATTTGCGGCGCGAATAGCTGCCGATGTGGGAAATATAAAGCCCTGCCGCTGCCGCGGCCCGCTCCACGGCCCTCATGATCTGCCGGCGGCTCAAGCCATCGGGGAGGTCGATGTAAATGTCAGTTGATTTTTTGGGTTTCATCGCTTCACCAATTCCATTGTCTCAGGTGACGGTGCCGATGTCGACGGCACGCATGCGACCCACAAACAATAGAGACTTTTAGAAAAGCACAAGCGAAATTCGACGGTGCGACGGCATTCAAGGATAGAGATGAGTTCATGACCACGATCGATGAGAATGTGAGAGAAGAAGCGGACGCCTTGATGACGGCCATGGGCGATGGCCGCGTGATCGAGTATGACGCCGAGGGCGGCCGGGCAGTTCTGGAATACACGGCCAAACCGGAATTCTGCCATTCGGGGGGGATTGTCCAAGGGGGATTTGTCACCGGCTGGATCGACAGTGCCATGGCCCGTGCGGCGATTGCCTCCACCCAGGGCGAACGCACCATGACCACACTTGAACTCAAGATCTCGTTTCTCAAGGCGGCGGTCGCCGGCAGGACCTATCGAGCAGAAGGATGGGTCGTGCGTGCCGGTAAGAGCGTGATGTTCATGGAGGGCCTGCTGACCGATCCCGATGGCAATTTGATCGCGAAAGGGTCCGCCACGGGCCAATGGATCGATCTGCGCTGAGCTATCTTGCAGCGCTGCTGCGTTGACCCGTTTTTTGTAAAACCTCTTCAAACGCGTTTTGGCAGACATTTTTTTGCTGCGCTAGGGTCGCCGCCGGCGAATTCACGAACATATCTGTCTTGCAAGACGCCGCGTGGGGTCCGACGGATTTCCGGGTTTCGCTCCAGTCCGTTCGGAGCCTAGGGCATGATCATTTTTCACGGAAATATGATCATGCCCCAAAACGCTATGGGGATTCACGGTTGGTCGCGCCTGCCTTCGCCGAAGCGAAGCTTAGGCTTCGCGCAGGCAGGCGATCGGACGGTTAACCGGGTTCCACCCTCCGGTCGAGCCGGAGGGCATGCTTAACCTGATTGCGCTCTAGGGTTGCCTGTGAATCCCGTTCGCCCATTCCCCGACCCGCGTATACGAGAGGACGATGCGATGACCACTGCAGATGAAAACCAAGATCTTGTCTGGCACAAAGTGGCCGAGCCGGACAGCCTCCCGGAAGGGCGGGTGACGACCGTCACGGCGGGCACGACTACGCTGGCGCTCGTGCATTTTCAGGGCCAATACGCTGCGATGGACAATCGCTGTCCGCACCAAGGCGGCCCCTTGGGCGAGGGGTCGATCGAAGAAGGAATTGAGGATCAGTGTTGGCTGCGCTGTCCCTGGCACGGATGGGATTTCGATCCGCTAACCGGCAAGCCGCCTGGCGGGCATGAAGATACGGGTCAACAAATGTTTGCCGTCGATGAGCGTGCGGACGGCATTTATGTGGGCGTGCCTGCGGAGCCGCAGCACGACCGGACGGTGACGGATGTCATGGCCGAAACCATGGTGAACTGGGGCGTGCGCACCACATTCGGCATGGTCGGCCACTCGAATCTTGGTCTTGCCGATGCACTTCGGCTGCAGGAAGCGGCCGGCAAGTTGAGCTATTACGGCATACGCCATGAAGGCGCAGCCGCCTTTGCCTGTTCCGGTTACGCCAAGGCGTCAGGCCGACCGGCGTCGTGTTTGACCATTGCAGGTCCTGGCGCCACCAACCTGATCACCGGCCTTTGGGATGCCAAGGTCGACCGCGCGCCGGTGCTGGCGCTCACGGGTCAGGTCCAGGTGCAAGTGTTCGGTCCTGGGGCGTTTCAGGATATCGATTTGGCGGCAGCGTTCGCGCCGGTCGCGCAGTTCAGCCAGCCGGTGCTGCACACCTCCAATCATGCAGAGCTGATGACGCTGGCGTGCAAAAACGCCATCGTCAACCGCGATGTGGCCCATCTGATCTTTCCCGACGACGTTCAAACACTGCCTGCGGGTGATGCGCCTGCGTCCAAACCCGATGGCCGCATTGGGCCGGTCGATATCAGCCCGCCAAAGGAGTCGCTCGACGCGGCGCTTGGCGAAATCGGCCGGGCCAAGCGGCCTATCATCATTGCCGGGTACGGGGCTAAGGAGGCGATGGACAAGGTGACCGAGCTGGCGCAGGCTCTCAAAGCGCCGGTCCTGACGACTTTTAAGGCTAAAGGTCAGATTCCCGATACCCATCCGAACGCGGCGGGCGTGCTGGGCCGCTCCGGCACACCGATTGCGAGCTGGTTCATGAACGAATGCGACTTGATCCTTGCTTTCGGCACCTCGTTCTCGAACCATACCGGCATCGAACCTACTAAGCGCATTGTGCAGGTGGACTTTGACCGCATGCATTTGGGTAAGTTCCACCCGGTGAATGTGCCGGTGTGGGGCGAGATCGGTGTCACCGCGGATTTGATCTGCCAAGAATTGCCCAAACAGCTCCAAGTGGAAGACCAAGTGCCGGAAATTGCAGAGCGGTGGTCGATTTGGCGCGAGGAAAAGGCCAGTCGCGTTGCCGACGACCATGGGCACGGCGTCAACTCGTCCTCGATCTTTGCCGCGCTTACCAAGATTGCGCCGGCCGACGCGATCATTTCTGTCGATGTGGGCAACAACACCTACTCCTTCGGACGGTATTTCGAATGTGCCGGGCAGTCCGTGTTGATGTCCGGTTACCTGGGGTCGATTGGGTTCGGTTTTCCGGCCGCCATGGGCGCATGGGCGGCGACTCAGGATTTCGATGATCTCAAAGGCCGCAAGGTGATTTCGATCAGCGGCGATGGTGGTTTTGGTCAGTATGCGATGGAATTCACCACCGCCGTCAAATACGGCATGGACATCACACACATTCTTCTCAACAACAGTGAATTGGGAAAGATCACCAAAGAACAAAAGGCCGGTGAATGGCCGGTATGGCAAACCTCGCTTCATAATTTAAGTTTTGCCGCCTTCGCCCGCGCCTGCGGTGGGCACGGCGAACGGGTAACCGAAGCGGCGGCGTTGGAGGAGGCCATCAAGAAGGCGCTCGATCACAAGGGACCCGCCTTGGTTGAGGTGATGACGGATGCCGAATTGGTTTAGCGTCTCAACCGGTCGGTTTCAGCGGTCGCTCGACCCTCCATCCGCCAACACGGGGCGACTGAAATTATGCAGGTAAGCTGACGCCCAACGCCTCTGCGGCTGTCTGCTTGGCCCATTTGTAGTCGGCCTTGCCGTTGGGCGCGCGTTTGACCGTGTCCACCGGTATGATCGATTTCGGCAGTTTGTACCCGGCCAGCTTGGTGCGCGTGTGATCGATAAGCGGTTCCGCGTCCACGCTTTGACCCTCCCGGCAAGAGACGACGGCGGTGACGCGCTCGCCGAAGCGGTCGTCCGGAATGCCCACCACCAGGCAATCATAGATGCCGGGGTGAGATTTAATGGCCTCTTCCACTTCTTCGGGGAATACCTTCTCGCCGGCGGTATTGATGCATACCGATCCACGGCCGAGCAGTGTGATCGTACCGTCCGCTTCCACTTGCGCGAAATCTCCCGGGAAGCTGTATCGCTCGCCGTTCACTTCTTTGAATGTTTTGGCGCTTTTCTCGGGATCTTTGTAATAGCCGACGGGCACATTACCCGCAGTGGCAAGCATGCCGATCTCGCCCGATCCTGGCTCGACTTCTTTCCCGTCTTCCGTGAACACTTTGACGTTTTCGGCAAGTTCGAATTTCGCCGTTTTGGCCGGAAGATCGCGCGATGTGATTTGCTGCCCCATCGTACCCTCCGTCGAGCCCATCATATCTGCCAGCATCATATCGCCATGTTTCAATAGACCTTCCTTGACCGGCGCCGTCCACATAACGCCGGAGCTGATGATCATGCCGACAGAGGAAATATCGTAGGGCCGGCCGTCAGTGGCGGCGGCATCAAGGGCTTGAAGCATGGGCTTGGCGAAGGCGTCGCCGACGATCGTGAGGTCGGTTGCCTTGTGTTTTTCGACGTTTTGCCAAACTAGGTCGGCATCGAAATGAATGTTCGGCATGGTGATCACCGTGCCGCCCAGCATCATCGGTATCATCGACCCCACCCACATACCGGTGCCGTGCATCAGCGGGCAACAGACCAAGCTGACAGGTTTTGCCCCGGCCGCATGTACCTTTGCGGAGGCGTCGACAATGCCGTCGACGGTTTCAGGTCTTGGAAACCCGCGAAAATCGTAACCCAAAAGAAACCCTTCGGCCATCTGTCCTTGCGTGTACATAACGCCTTTGGGCATGCCCGTCGTGCCGCCGGTATACAACATGTAAATATCCGACGACGGACGGTCGATGCGCGGCATCGGGTCGTGAGAGGCGATTGTCTGCTCGAAATCGACGGCGCCTTCCATGTGCTGTCCGGAACCGTCAGCAACTTCGACATAAAGCTTGATGCCGGGCAGTTTGTCTTTAATGGCTGCAACCCGATCCGAGAATGTGGCATGGTAAAACAGCGCTTCAGAATCCGAATTATCGAGTAGATAGACGAGTTCATCCTCTGTGTACCGATAATTCACGTTGATGGGCACGCCGCGCATTTTGAAGCCGCCATATTGCGCTTCGAGATATTCGGGGCTGTTGTAGAGATAAAGGCCGAATTTGGAATCCGGTTTCAGGCCGGCCTCGGTCAACGCCGTGGCAATGCGTGCGGCGCGGCTGTCGTAGTCGGTCCAGCTTCGCTGCGCGTCGCCATGGAGCAGAGCAATTTGGTCTTGATAGTGGTCACTTAAGGCTTCCCAAATGGTTGCGAAATGGAAATCCGTCATCATGCCTCCGTGCGCGTTCTGTGTGGCCGGTCGCGCGTTGGCCGCGCATTTGTCTGCTAAACAGCCTCGAAAATTGAGGAAATGAAGCCTAGCTCTCGCTCAGTCAACAGGAATCCGCTGGGTTTTTCCATCGGAAAAGCGGTTGATTATGTTTTGCCGTGCAGGACCGTCGCCAAAACAAATGTTTGGCAGAGGATCTCTATGACGCGGAGCAATCTGACCATCGGCCCTGCCGGCGTGGACATCGGGAATTCACGAGGAGGGCGACTGCATGCCGGGCGATGTAGGCGTTGCGGATCAAGCCGAAAAAGGCCGCCAAAGGGCGGCCCTTTTTGTGTCTCGATTGTGAGTCACGCTTACCGGATGTTCTTCAGCGACGACTGGTCGAAATCATTGTCGGTGAGACCGGTTTCGAATTCGAAGGCCTGCCACGTAAGGCGCGTATTTTTTCCGGTACTCAGATTTTCCATGAAAAGGTCATGGGCCCGCCAAAAAGACTCATTGTACTGACGGTAATCAGTCAGCGATAAGGTCTTGCTGTGCTCATTGCGCCGGTTGAAATAATCGATCCGCCGGACGAGGAAGTCATCGCCGTCCACCCAGGCCACTTGTCGCGTATAGCCTGAATTGGGATAGAGCGGTGTGCGCTCCACCACATGGCAGGTTCTGGACTCGGTGGGGGCGGGACAAGCCTCTTCGCGCAGCCACAGATAGTCGAACTTACCCACTTCTTGTGACGAGAGATCTTCGAAGGCGAATTCGCTGCCGACAAAGGGGCCGGACTTGTTCGCAGAGGCAATGCGTTTTACACGCTTGAGGGACGGTAGATAAAGCCACTGATCGTCCGGTTCGATAATTTTTGCATGTGTCAGCAAAGCTGTACCGGCGACGTCGCGCGGACGGTCAAAAACCAGCAGCGACTTGTCTCCCAGCTCAGGCGCCGGTACTTCCAGGACCAGTTGCCGGAGTTCCCGCGTGCTTTCCGCACCCGAGGCGTCCCTCAGTACCATGACGAGTTCTGCCTCGCTGCTCGTAAAGCCGGATTCTTGCTCCTTGGTTTTTTCGGCAATATGGCGGCCAAAAGCGGCCGGATCTTCAGGGCCCATTGTGCCGACGGCCTGAGCGTTCGTGCCCGGATTAAAGATCGTGCCGATGGCGACGGCAAGCGCCCCAATAAACGCCACGGACATGCGGTTGATTGTTTTTGTTTTTTTCATTCCTGGCTGTGCTTCCAAATTCTTATCATCTCTGACGTGTATTTTATCAGACCTTGCGAATCGCACGGTCACATTTTCTTGCGCAGAACATGGTTTAAGTCGGTCTTTGTCCTTTCATTCTATCGCGGCAAACCTGTCGCTCAGATGAACCGCACCACGCCGAACGAGCCGGTAGCCCGACAGCCGGTCAAGCGCTAAGCCCCTAAAAAGCTTGAGCTTCTCCGAGCTTACCCATGCGCCCAGCGATGGCATGGAAGCCGGCCACCGTTTCCTCGATGATTTGGGCGACCGGTTTCACGTCTTCGATGAGGCCTGCACTTTGACCGGCCAGCGCCACGCTCGCCTCCATGTCGCCGCCGAAATAAAGGTCCTGGATGCTTTTGAACGTGTCCGGCGGCATCAGGCCCGCTTCGTGGATCTCTTTGGTGCGTTCGGACTTAAGGGCGCGGATGCAAGGCGTCGATTTTTTGTTGAGCACCCAAGTGCCTGCTTCCTCTGAGGAGATGATCGCATTCTTGAAGTTTTGGTGGACCGGGCTTTCTTGCGACGACACAAAGCGCGTCCCCATTTGAACACCTTCCGCTCCGAGCGCAAACGCGGCTGCCATGCCCCTGCCGTCGCAAATGCCGCCGGCGGCGATCATTGGCACATCCGTCTGTTCACGGATGGCTTGCAAAAGGACAAGCGTAGAGACTTCTTCCGGATTCTTAAAGCCGCCCCCTTCGGCGCCTTCCACAACCAGGCCGTCGACACCGGCTTCCACGGCCTTCATGGCAGCCTTAACGGTCGGCACCGCATGATACACGATGATGTCTTTTGATTTTAGCCGGTCGAGCAGTTTGGACGGGCTGCCGGCCGACGTGGTGACGAACTTCACCCCGCTATTGGTCACGAAGTCGATGATGTTTTCGTCGCGCAAGAACAGCAAAGGTAAGTTGATGCCGAAAGGATTGGAGGTGAGCTCCCACATCTTTTCGATTTCTTTGATGCAGTTTTCCGTCTCACCGGATGACGTCTCGATGATGCCCATGGCGCCGGCATTGGAAACGGCGGAAGCGAGTTGCGACCGGGCGATCCATCCCATGGGCGCTTGAATGATGGGGAACTGGGCACCGGTGTGCTGAAGAACACGGTTCATGAGTTTCTCGTTGTTTTTGGTTGCGGGAGATTAAGCCATGTGGCCGGGCACGACGGGATGCGAACTGGAAAGACCGCCATCCACGGCGATCGCCTGACCGTTCACATAGGAACTCTCGTCGCTGGCGAGGAATAAGGCGGTTTGGGCGATCTCAATGGGTGCGCCGGCACGTTTCATCGGGTTGAGCTGCCCGATTTTATGTTCGCTGCCTCTTTCGCGGGCCCGGTCGAAGACGGGCTTGGTCATGCCGGTTTCAATAAGACCGGGGCAGATTGCGTTGACCCGCACTTTCGTGCCGGCCAACTGATTGGCAGAGGTTTGTACCAGACTGATGACCCCGGCCTTGCTGGCGCTGTAGGGGGTGGCGCCGGCGCCCGAGCGCAGTCCGGCGACCGAAGCGGTGCAAATGATCGAGCCGCCACCCTGGGCCACCATTTTGGGTGCGCCGTATTTGATCGCCAGGAACGGACCGATCAGGTTAACGCGCAAGATTTCCATCCAATCCTCGGGCGTGCCCTCAAGCAGGGGCACGCGGCCGCCGGAAATACCCGCATTTGCGTAAATGATGTCGAGGCTGCCAAATTCCCGCTCGCAGGTTTCGATGAGATCCTGCACAGTGTCTTCCGCCGCGATGTCCACAGGTCGGGCGAGACATTGGCCACCGGCTTTTTCGATCTCGGCTTTGGTTTGGGCAAGGCCGTCTTCGTTCAGATCAGCGATCAGAACCTTCGCGCCTTCTTGAGCGAAAAGCGTGGCGCTGGCCCGCCCGATGCCGCTGCCTGCGCCCGTTACCACTGCGCTCTTATGATCCAGCCGCCCCATAACTCCGTCCCCTTTTGTTCGACCTGAATTGGCGTATCCGGCGTGTTGTTGTGTGGGTCTTCCTAAACAAAAGCCAGAGAATGGCATGCCAAACAAGCCAAAAGTTTGCTTGCGCGCCTTGCCCCAGGGGAAGTCAGGCGGGTTTGCGTCCGCCGGGAGGAAAACCACGAATTCTTGCGGCCACGGCGCATACCCCCTTGGCCCCGTTATACTGATATACTAGACCCTAAAGACTCACCTGGGGCCTGCAAGGCTGAGAGACTCGACGGATGGACTCGTCTCAGAAAGACCTGGCTAGAAAAGGCGCGTCGAAGATCAAGCTTTTCTTTGTTGGTCTTCGTGCGCAACACCAGCGCGACGTGTTCTTGCTTACCGGCGCGTCGGTCGGGTTGTTTTTGCTCGCCGGACTCACAGGCGCGATGGCCATGGGGCTGGGGCTTTTCTTTGCATCCGGGGTATTGCTTGCAGGGCTTACCATAAGCCGATTGGCCACCATCCGGGCCGACACGGCAGCGGAAAAATCGGAACCGGAAGAAGATTTAGCCGCGGTCATGGTGGATCCCGTGGAACATGCGCGCGTCATTATCGATGCGTTTCCCGACGCGGTGATCTTGCTGGATGAAAACAAAAGGATTTTGGCAGCGAACAATACGGCGCGGGATCAGTTCGTATCCGAAGCGGTGCAAGACAAGGTCATCGGCACAGTGATCCGCCGGCCGCCCGTTGTCGAAGCGGTAGACACCGCCATGGCGCAGAACTCATCGCGCGAAGTGGAATTCACGGATCGGGTGCCGGTGGAGCGCAGCCTGTTGGCCGTGGTTTCTCCGATCCCCGCCAATGAACAGGGCCCCATTGCGTGCGTATTGATGATCCGCGACCTCACCGCAATAAAGCGGTCGGAACGCATGCGGGCCGATTTTGTCGCCAATGCGAGCCACGAACTGCGTACGCCGCTCTCGTCGCTTGCCGGCTTTATCGAAACGCTCAAGGGGCATGCACGTGACGATCCGGAAGCGCAGGACAAGTTCCTGCAGATTATGCATGAGCAGGCGGGGCGCATGCGCCGGCTGATCGATGACTTGTTATCGCTGAGCCGCATCGAGTTGAATGAACATGTGCCGCCGTCGGATACCATCGATCTGCAGGAACTTGTCCTGCGCTTCCGGATCGTCAC
>JANQMY010000018.1 GCA_028279895.1 Alphaproteobacteria bacterium | reverse complement strand
GCGCCCCAAAACATGTTCGGCAGGGTGAAGGTATTTCTTTAGAGACTGCGGACCGACCGCAAATCCGAAGCGGGTCGGCGACGCGTCCCGCCGGACACGGTATCGGCCGGGTGACTGTTCGTCATCAACACCCACCGGCAAATCGTCAAGGCTGCCGATCTCAGCCAGTTCGATGGCACCCTCACTCAGTACCGGAGCGATAACCCGATAATTCCGGGACCGGAGTTCGGTAATCAGGCCCTCCAGCGCTGTCGGCTGCAACACGCTGAAGGAGACGTGATCGGTTTGGGGGGCGGATGGCATGTCGTGCTTATATGAGAGTTTAATGACACCTATGCGATACGGGACGGCGCCTTCGGCGCGCCTGTGCGCACCTTCCAAAAAAACGCGTCAGCCGACCTTGATCCACCTCAACTGTAGTGTGCGGGACGCCGGGCCTCAAGCCAGCTTTGGCGCGAGATAGGCTTTGGCGTCGTCGACACTTGAAAGCAGCGGATAGTCGGCTTCCGGGATGTCGATGCCGGTGGTTTTGTGAAGAGCGATGATGAAATTGAGAAAATCCATCGAGTCGATCTCGAACTGATCGCGAAATGGAATCGCGGGATCGATCTCTTCGCCTTCAATGTCCGGAGCCACCGACACGAGCGCGTTCTCGATAAGGGTGATGAGGTCGGGGTCGGTCATAATTTCTCCGGTTCTTGTAGGATGTCGCGCAACGTACACAAAAAGCGGCTGCCCAAACGGCCGTCGCTCACTCGGTGATCGGCGCCGATGGTTGCCGACAAAAGCGGCCGGGGTGTGACCTGATTGCCGACCACCCATGGCCGTTGTGTAATACTGCCGAACCCGACAATCGCCACCTGGGGTGGATAGATAATCGGGAACATACCCTCCGCATGATCGTCGCCCAAATTGGTCACGGTCACGGTGGGGTCCGCCATCTCGGAGCTGCGCAATCGACCGGCACGCACCCGGGCCACAAGATCCCGCAACTTGTCCATGATTTCGGTCAGTGATAGGGAATCCAGATCGTGGATTGCCGGAGCGATCAGACCGCCACCGCGCAAGGCGACGGCCACGCCGATATGGATATGGTCCGAGGGCCGAAATTGATCTTCCGCATAGGTCCCATTCAATTCCGGCGTCTTATGCAAGGCAAGCGCGGTCGCCTTCAGCAGCGGTACGGCAGACAAGAGGCGTTCGGTGGGCGGCTTTTCGGCGTTCCGGGTGGAAAGCCAAACCATCAGCGCGCTCGCGTCGATCGTTTGGGTCACATAGTAGTGTGGTATCTCGCGCTGGGACCGGCTCATCGCGGCGGCGATGGCCTTGCGCATTTCCCCGGGATCGAGCCCCGGTTTTGTTCGTTTGGCTGGCGCCGTTGTTCCGGAATCCAAATCCTTACTGATGATTTCTCCGCGAGGTCCCGATCCGCTGATGGTCGCTAGATCGATACCACGCTCTGCCGCCAACCGGCGCGCGCGGGGCGAGATCAGCCGGCGGTCGCCGGGCGTCGGACGGGGTGTTGCGACCGGTTTCGGTGCGGGCGCTGCGACCGGGGCCGGTTCCGAAACGGGGGGCGTTGCCGCCGCTGGGGCCGGCTTGGCCGGGGCCTCTTCGCCCGCGCCGTTAATCATGGCTAAAGGCGCGCCCACCAGCACCGTTGTTCCTACGGGAACGAGGATCTCGGTGACAGTGCCGTCCTCGAAGATTTCGATTTCGATCGCGCCTTTCTGAGTTTCGACCACGGCGACAATATCGCCCCGTTCCACCGTATCGCCGGGGCCGACCAACCATTCTACGAGGGTGCCGTCATCCATATCGGCCCCCAAAGAGGGCATGGTGAATTCAGCCATGGAGCCCCAAGACCGTCTTAGCGCCGGCGACAATGGTGTCGACTTGAGGCGTTGCCGCCGCTTCCAAATGGTGGGGGTAGGGGATCGGGACTTCCGCGCTGCAGACCCGGCCCACCGGCGCGTCAAGATCGTAAAAGGCCTGCTCCATGATCTTGGCACTGATTTCACCGGCCAGGCTGCCGGTGCGCCAGCCTTCATCGACGATAAGCGCCCGGTGGGTTTTTCGGATGGACGCCATAATGGTGGCATCGTCAAGGGGCCGCAGCGACCGCAAATCGATCACCTCGCTTGATATACCGGCTTCCGCCAGTTGAGTTGCCGCCTCGAGCGTCTTGTACAAGGAGCCGCCATAAGTAATCAGCGTGAGATCGTTGCCCTCGCGCCGAATTGCGGCCGAAGTAAGGTCTACGGGAACATGTTCCTCGGGCGCTTCTCCCTTCATGTTGTAGAGCATTACATGCTCGAAAATGATAACCGGGTTCGGATCGGCCAACGCTGTGCTGAGCATGTTTCGTGCGTCTACCACGGTGGCGGGAGCGACCACGCGGATGCCCGGCACATGGGCATACCAGTTTTCCAGACTGTGTGAATGCTGCGCGGCCAGTTGCCGCCCCGCGCCGGTCGCCATGCGGATGACCAGCGGAATTTCAAACTGCCCGCCGGACATGTGACGCAGGGTGGCGGCGTTATTCACAATTTGATCGAGGGCCAGCAGCGAAAAGTTGACGGTCATGACTTCGACAATGGGGCGCATCCCGCCCATGGCCGCGCCGATGCCGGCCCCCACAAAGCCGCCTTCGGACAGTGGCGTGTCGCGCACCCGGTCTTCCCCGAATTCTTCCATCAGACCTTTGCTGCAGGCGTAACACCCGCCATAGGCACCCACGTCTTCCCCCATCAGGAAGACGCGTTCGTCTTTGGCCAACGCCTCCTGCATACCTAGGCGGACGGCGTCGCGGTAGGTCATTTCGGTCATAGGCCGGGCCTCAGAGTTGGGGTTTCCACGTCGACCAGCAAGTCCTCCACCGGTTCCCAAGTGCCGGCTTCGGCAAAGGCCACCGCGTCGTCGATCGTCGCCGCGACCTTGCTCTCGATCAGGTCAATGTCTTCCTGATGCAGAATATTGGCCCCCAGAGCGAAGGCGCTGAACTTGTCGATGGGGTCGCGATCTTTCCACTCAGCCACTTCGGCTTTGTCCCGGTAGAGTTCGGGATCGAACATGGAATGTGCGCGAAAGCGGTAGGTTTTGTTCTCGAGGAAGTAAGGTCCTTGGCCGCGGCGCACTGCGTCGGCCGCCCGCAGCGCCGCCGCTTCCACGGCAACCACATCCATGCCGTCGACAATTTCGGCCGGCATGTCATAGCTGGCGGCATGGCGGCTGATATCGGTTTCGGATTCGGATCGTCCAAGCGCCGTGCCCATGGCGTAGAGATTGTTTTCGCAAACGAAGAGCACCGGCAGCTTCCACAATGCCGCTAAGTTCATGCTTTCATGAAAGGCGCCTTCCGCTGCGGCCCCTTCGCCAAAGATACAACAGGTCACGCGCTCCTTGCCTTGCATTTTGTCCGCGAGGGCGAGGCCTACAGCCAAGGGCAATCCGCCCGCAACGATGGCGTTACCGCCATAAAACCGGGTGTCCGCGTCGAACAGATGCATGGAGCCGCCACGGCCCCGCGAACAGCCTTCTAGCTTGCCGTACATTTCGGCCATCACGCTGGCCGCGGAAACGCCGCGTACCAAGGCATGGCCATGTTCGCGGTAGGTGGCGACGATGGCGTCATCCGGCCCCAGCGCTTGGGCCAGGCCCACCGCATTCGCTTCTTCGCCGATATAGAGGTGCAGGAACCCTCTGATTTTGCCGCCGCTGTAAAGTTCGGCGCACTTTTCTTCGAAGCGCCGAATGAGCACCATTTGATGCAGTAGCAGAGACACATGCTCTCGGGTTAGGTGCGGCTTTGGCGGATCGTTTTGGGTCATTGCGTGTCGCTTTCCAGCGTTGAAATGTCACCTTCCGGTAAGCCAAGCTCGCGGGCTTTCAGCAGCCGGCGCATAATTTTGCCGGAGCGGGTTTTCGGCAGGTTCTTTTTGAATTCGATTTCGCGGGGGGCGACCGCCGGCCCGAGCCGCTTGCGGGCATGTGCCATCAGAGCACGGTTCAGTTCCTCGCTGGGCTCATATCCCGTTTTGAGGGCGACAAAGGCCTTCACCACCTCCATCGCCACCTCGTCGGGTATGCCGATCACACCGACTTCGGCCACGGCCTCATGTTCCATGAGCGCGCTTTCCACCTCGAACGGTCCGATCAGATGGCCAGCGGATTTGATCACGTCGTCGGCGCGGCCGACGAACCAGAAATATCCGTCTTCGTCCTGCCTGGCCAGGTCGCCGGTGAGGTACCAGCCGTCGATCATCGTCGCCTTATACTTTTCCTCATTGTTGAGATAGCCGCGGTAAATCGAGGGCCAAGGCGTTTTCAAAGCCAGTTCGCCTTCTTCGGCGCGTTGTTCCACAAAGGATATTTTGTGGTCCCAATGCTGCACGATCGCGGCCTCGATGCCGGGCAGCGGCTTACCCATGGAGCCCGGTTTGATGTCCATGGAGGCGAAATTGGAAATCATGATGCCGCCGGTCTCCGACTGCCACCAATTGTCGTGGATGGGCAGTCCGAATGCTTCCTGCCCCCAAAAGACAGCTTCCGGGTTGAGGGGCTCACCAACGCTCGAAATGAAGCGTAGATTGGACAGGTCGAACTTCCGAACCGCATCCATACCGATCTTCATCATCATACGGACGGCTGTGGGGGCGGTGTACCACACGGACACTTTCTGGTCCTGCAAAATGCCGTACCAGCGTTCCGCATTGAATTCTTCGGCGTCTGAAATCAGAGTGCAGCCGCACAACAAAGGCGCGATGATGCCGTAGGAGGTGCCGGTTACCCATCCCGGGTCGGCCGTGCACCAGAATACGTCGCCGTCATGAAGGTCGAGCGCGAAGCGCGCCGAGGCGTAGTGATTGACGATTGCCCCATGCACATGCATGGCCCCTTTAGGCGTGCCTGTCGTGCCGCTGGTGAAATGCAAAATGGCAAGGTCTTCCGGATCTGTTGCGACCGTGTCGAAGCTGGATGGCGCAGCGGCAAGGCGCGTGCGCAGATCGTACAGGCCGGCTTCTTTGTCCTCGGTGACATCGTCGCCGACCAGGAGGACGAATTCCAAATTGGGTAGACGTTGACGAATCTTCACTACCTTGCGGCGGTAAAGAAGCGGGGTCGTGACCAACACGCGCGCATGCCCCGCATCCATGCGGGCAAAAATCGGCTCTGGCCCGAAGGCTGAAAACAGCGGACAAAAAACCGCGCCCGCTTTCCAGACGCCCAAGGCCGATTCATATAAGTCCGGAATGCGGCCGAGCAGGCAAAAGACCCGGTCGCCTTTTTCGACCCCGAGTCCCGCTAACACATGTGCCACCTTAGAGGCACCT
>JANQMY010000624.1 GCA_028279895.1 Alphaproteobacteria bacterium | reverse complement strand
GCCGATATGAGCCGATCAACGCCCTTTAACAGCCCTTTTTTGCTGGGGTTCGACCAAATCGAACGGGTCGTGGATCGCGTGGCGAAGCACGCCAACGATGGTTACCCTCCTTACAACATTGAGCAACTGAGCGACGATATACTGCAAATAACTTTGGCAGTTGCTGGATTTTCCATCAACGATTTGCAGATCACCGTCGAAGATAATCAGCTGGTCATTCGTGGCAAGAGCCATGATGACGGCGAAAAAGTCTACCTCCATCGCGGAATCGCGACCCGGCAGTTCCAGCGCACCTTCGTGCTGGCGGACGGCATGGAGGTTGCAGGTGCAGAAATGGCGCAGGGATTGCTGCGCATAAGGGTTGCCAGGCCGCAGCCGCAGGTCATTGTCAAAACCATCGACATTAGCGATGGCGAAAACACCGGCCAAAAGGCAAAAGGCAAGGGCTCTTTGGCGGATCACGGGTGAAACATGGGTTGGTCGGCTGGCTTACAGCGGCAGACCGGCGCCAAGATTAAGGAGTAACTGCAGTGCACTCAGGCAATGAACACAACAGCCAAAACAACGAACTCGATCTAGCCAATATGGGCGGAAACCGCCTTGTCTATGTCCGGCAAGTGGCCGCCGATGAATTGGCGACCCTGGAAGAAGTGCCCGACGACTTCAAGCGTGACGGATCGAAGCTCTATTCGGTCCACGCCTATGACGGAACGCGGATGGCGGTGCTAGACGACCGCGAGGCGGCGTTTGCGGCAGCGCGCCAGTTCGAAATGGAACCGGTGAGCGTCCACTAAGGAGGCGATTACGCTGCGTGCGATTCGGCGGGCTCCGTGATAATGGCGTAGAGCGCGTCGGGCGCATCAGCTCCCCGCAGCTTGGTGCAAATCTCCTGATTTCTCAGCAAACGCGATACGCGGGCCAAAGCTTTTAAGTGGTCGGCGCCCGCCCCTTCCGGCGCCAACAGAAGGAAAATCAAATCGACAGGCTGGTCATCAATGGATTCAAAGTCTATCGGCACTTCAAGCCGCGCAAACATCCCGCAAATACCGTTAAGCTCATCAAACTTGCCATGGGGGATCGCCACCCCTTGGCCGACGCCCGTGGTGCCCAGGCGCTCGCGTTCCAGCAGCGCTTCGAATATGCGCCGTTCGGGGAGCCCCACCACAGCTGCCGCCCGCGCGGATAATTCCTGCAACGCTTGCTTCTTACTGGACACTTTCAGATTTGCCACGACACTCTTCGGGTCAATAAGATCGAGTAGCTCCATCAGCGAGTCCTTTGCAGCGCGTGCACAACGTGGCCGGGCGGTTTATGACCGCTTATCTTTGGCGGTTTCTTGGGGGTCGACCCAGCCGATATTTCCGTCGTCCCGTCGATAGACGACATTCAATCCGGTGTGGGCCTTGTTCCGAAAGATCAGCACAGGGGCATCCGCCAAATCCATCTGCATGACGGCTTCCCCCACTGTCAGGGTACGTATTTCAGCCGTCGTTTCGGCAACGATGATCGGCTGGAGATCCGCCGGTTCAGGTTCGTCTTCCGGCTCGGGTGCGATCACAAAAGCGGGAACGGATTCCAGCGGGCTCACATTGTTGCGCTCGTGATGATCTTTGAGCCGGCGCTTATAGCGGCGAAGCTGCTTCTCAATGCGTTCAACCGCCTGCTCGAACGCGGCATAGATTTCGTCTTTCCTGCCGCTGGCCGCCAGCTTCATCCCGCTGCTGAGGTGCACGACACACTCGGCGCGAAAATCTCTACCGTCCCGCGAAAACGTTACTTGGCCGCGCACGGTGCGATCGAAGTATTTTTCGATACGTTCCGTGAGCCGCTCGATCACATGGCTCCGCAACGCGTCGCCTACATCGATTTGATGTCCGTGTACCTGGATTTGCATTTCGTGAGTGTCCAAGCGCCCAACCTGCGGTTGCCGATACGGCGCCGTCGCCATAAAAAGAGGCCGGAAAATAGGCCCCTGCGGTGCCGGTGTCAACTCAGTGAATGACTATCATATGGCCGTCGCCGGATGGCACGCAAGGGCTTAGGCCAGTGCTTTCTTTTCTCTCCGACGCTGCACGGATGACGGGATTTTCATTGCCTCCCGGTATTTGGCAACGGTCCGGCGAGCGATATCTATTCCCGCCTCTTTGAGCAATTCGACAATCTTGTCGTCGGACAACACCGACTTGGCGTTCTCACCGTCGATCAATTCTTTGATGCGGTGACGCACCGCCTCCGCGGAGTGGGCTTCCCCGCCGGCGGATGAGGCGATGGCCGAGGTGAAGAAGTACTTCAATTCGAAGACCCCGCGGGGCGTCGCCATATATTTGTTGGCCGTCACACGGCTCACCGTGGACTCGTGCATCGATATCGCGTCCGCGATTGTCCGCAAATTCAGCGGCCGCAGATGCTGCACCCCATGGGCCAAAAAAGCATCTTGCTGACGCACAATCTCGGTGGAGACTTTTAAGATCGTCCGTGCACGTTGGTCCAAACTCTTCACGAGCCAACTCGCGGAATTGAGGCAATCCGACATGTACGCTTTGTCGTTGCCCGACGCATTCTTGGCCACTTCCGAATAATACTGTGTGTTCACAAGCACCCGGGGCAGCGTGTCACTATTGAGTTCAACTGCCCAACCGCCTTGCGGCGTCGGACGGACATACACGTCGGGAACCACCGGCTGCACAACATCCGTGCCGAACGCCAATCCAGGTTTCGGGTTGCACTGGCGTATGTCGGCCACCATGCTGGCGATATCGTCAGCATCCACCGCGCAGGAACGCATCAGCCCTTCCATATCGCGCTTCGCCAACAGTTCGAGATTGTCCAAAAAGGATTGCATGACCGGGTCAAGACGGTCCATATCCGCCAGCTGCGCAGCCAGACAGGACTTGAGGTCTTGCGCCATGATCCCGGGCGGATCGAAAGTTTGCATCACGCCCAGCACGGCCTCGACGTCTTCATACTCCGTCCCCAGACGGTCTGCGACGGCATGAAGATCCTCTGTTACATATCCGCTTTCATCGACCAAATCGATCAGATGCGCCCCGATCATGCGATCGGATTGAGTCTTAAAGGCGATATTGAGCTGGTCGGTAAGATGATCTTTAAGCGTCACCTCGCCGGCGAGCATTTCTTCGAAAGATGCGGTGTTGTTGTCAAAGCTCGACGAGCCGCCGGTGCGGGCCGTGGACCAATCCGTACTGGGTCCAGTGGCACCATTTTGCGGGGCGGCCTCTGCCGGTGAGTCCTCGCTGTAAAGATTGTCGTAGTCCGTATCGAGCACGGATTCAGCATCCGACGGCGGCGCGTTTTCCGAAATCTTTTGGTCGGTGGCGACCAGGGCGCCTTCCGGCAGTGCGATTTCGTTTTCCACCCCGTTTGCTTCGCTGGGAGCGGCGTCGCGATTTTCATCGCGCTCGAGAAGCGGGTTCTTCTCCAGCTCTTGTTCGACAAAGCTATTGAGTTCGATGTTCGACAGTTGCAACAGCTTGATCGCCTGCTGCAGCTGCGGCGTCATGACCAATGCCTGGCCTTGGCGAAGCTCCAGTCTTGGCGATAACACCATCAATTAGTCCACTTCTTTACGCTTTACTTAGAGCGAGAACCTCTCGCCGAGATAGACTCGGCGGACGTCCTCGTTCCCAACTACTTCCGACGGCAGACCTTCCATAAGGATCTGGCCGTCATGTACAATGTACGCACGGTCGATGATATCCAGCGTCTCCCGCACATTATGATCCGTGATCAGCACACCGATCCCGCGATCCTTCAAATGGGCAACAAGATCGCGAATATCGCCGATGGCGATCGGATCGATCCCGGCAAACGGTTCGTCGAGCAACATGAACGACGGTTGCGTCGCAAGCGCCCGGGCGATTTCAACACGGCGCCGTTCGCCGCCCGAAAGCGCGATGGCCGGCGTCCTGCGCAAATGGCTGATCGTAAATTCAGCCAGCAGCTCGTCCAGGATTGCTTCGCGGCGTTCGGGCATCGGCTCAACCAACTCGATCACCGAACGAATATTCTCTTCGACCGTCAGGCCACGGAATATAGACGCTTCCTGAGGAAGATAGCCAATTCCCATGCGTGCGCGACGATACATGGGCAGACGTGTGATGTCCTGCCCGTCCAGCTCGATTGCCCCGTAGTCGCCCGGGATGAGTCCCGTGATCATATAGAAGCATGTCGTCTTCCCCGCGCCATTGGGGCCCAGCAGACCAACCACTTCTCCGCGTTGAACATACAGGCTGACGTTGCGCACAACCGGCCGTTGCTTAAAGCTCTTGCCGATATTGTTGACGCGCAAACCCGTGCTTTCCGCAACAAGTCGAGGGCCGTCAGAAGTGTCATTTTGTTTAACGCCATTCGTCATGATCTCTTCGGTCATGTGCCCTCCATAAAACATCCACCGCTCTTAATTTTCGGTGAAATACCCCCAAAATTCGCCCTGTTAACCGTCGCCATTACGCCCCGCCGCACCCTCAACCGAGCCCTCGGAATCGTTGTTTTCATTGACATCTTCGGAGCCCGGGATGAACAGCCCCCGCACCCGCTGGCCGCCCGACTGGGATGAGAGCAGCCGGCTATTGCCGGTCTCCACATCCACGATGAGCTTGGCCCCCTGCAAGATATTCTCGCCTCGGGTGAGCGTGACTTTTCCACCAAGCGTAATTTCGCCTTTTTCAATTTCGTAAATGGCCCAATCGCCGCCCGCCGTTTCCGTAAGGGTGGCCAGCCTTACATTTCCCTGGGCATCGATTTGCCGGACACTCGTACGGTCCGAAGCTTCTCCCGATGCTCCACCCGTATCATCCGACGTCTGAGTATAGTATATGATCAGCTTATCCGATTTTAGGTTGAGCGTGCCCTGAACCGCGTCCACATTTCCGGTGAAGATGGCGACCTGCTCTTCCTGGTTAAGCTCCAGTTCGTCGGCCGCAATATCGATCGGCTCGTCATCCGACACAAAGGAAGATTCGCCGCCGAACAGGCCGCCGCTGGTTTTGCGCTCGCCGGATGGAGCCTCAACCGCTGTATCTGACGTCGCCGGCGCCGCTTCTTGCGCATTTGCTCCGTTCGGAGACAACCCGCCGGCCGCGAGAAAGATCGCGACGGCGCAGCATGTCAGAACGGACCAACGCAACTTCCCCATCAACGCCACCCAAGCCCTGCATTTGCTTCCGCGCCAGGCAAGACGCGCAACTGCACATCGCCCGAAAACCGAATCTTGTTGCCGCCATCGAAGATTCGGAATGAATCCGCCGAGATGGCTCCCCCAGGGCCGCTGCCCTTTACCGGATCTTCGCTCACAACACTGCCCTCGCCAAAGTCCACCTTGGCGGTCACGGCATGAAACTCATATCCGTCATGGGAGGTCACATCGACGACTCCCATGAGATCCAGCACTTCCTGCTGAGAATTCAGGATGCCGCTGGTCGACGTCAGTTTGATCCAGCCGCCGCCCTTTGGTGTGAGATCGGCATCGATATCCTTCAGATCCCAAACGTCCTGGTTGCCTGGGTCTTGAACCGCCGTATTGGCGACCACCAGATAGTCCCTCTCCTTCTTGTCGGTGAAGGTCAGCTTGGGCTCGGTCATTTGGAGGTCTTCGCCTACCTCCTTGATTTCCTCGATATTGAGCGCCAGCCGGTCGTTACCGCTGGGCAACGTCGAATACACGATCACCGTGGAGACGATGAACATCGCCGCCACCGGCAGCACAATCTTCATAATCCCGACAAACCGGGTATACCCCTCGTTTTGCTGGGGTTGGCCGCGCGGCATGCTCGACCAAGTGCGCTGGGCCGATTTAGGGACGTCCGGCCGATCGGTTTTGTGGGTGCCTGGGGGGGTGGTTGCCATCGCTTTAGGGAATCCTCTGTTAGGTGATTCCGGCACGCAAACAGTCGTGAAGGTGCAGAATGCCGGTGGGTTGACGCCCCCCCTGCCGTGGCGCCGCGGCGCCGGGATCGGCAACGGCAAACAAACATGTAATGGGACGGGGCGGACCGTTCATGATGCCCACCGCCTCAGCCGCCAATGCCCCCTCCCATATTGTCCGGGGATTCGACGTCATGACCTGACGTGCGCTTCGGCTGAGGACATCCGTGCCGATTTGCCGGCGCAGATCCCCGTCTGTAATGACCCCCACAAGATTGCCCTGGCCGTCGACAATACCGGCACAGCCCATTTGTTTATCGGAAATCACATCGACAACCCGTTGCATGGGGGCATCTTGATCGACAAGCGGCATGTCATCGCCCACATGCATAATGTCCTGAACCCGGATCAGCGATTTGCCGAGTTCGCCGCCGGGATGGAGTATCCGGTAATCGTCCGACGAAAAGCCGCGCCGTTCCATCAGTGCGACCGCCAGCGCATCGCCAAGACCGATCATCAAGGTGGTGGACGTGGTCGGCGCCAGCCCCATGGGACACGCTTCCGCGACGGTCGGCAGCACTAAGGCCACATCCGACGACCGCACCAGCATGCTGTCCGCCCGGCTTGCCACGCCGATCAAAGGAATCTGATACCGCCTCGTATGGGCGATGAGATCCCCGATTTCCTTGGTTTCCCCGGAATTCGAAAACAGCAACACCACATCGGCCGGGGTGATCGCCCCCATATCGCCATGGCTGGCTTCCGCCGGATGGACAAACTGTGCGGGCGTTCCGGTTGAGGCAAAGGTTGCGGCAATCTTGCCTGCGATGTGGCCGCTTTTCCCCATCCCGCTGACAACAGTACGGCCGGAGCATACCGCGAGCATCGACACGGCATCAACAAAGCTTTGGTCCAGACTATCCGCCAGCACCTTAAGGGCATCGCTTTCGAGCCGGAGAACGCGGGTTCCCGCTTCGATTTCCTGGCTTAGTGCGCTGTTTTGGACACCGGAATCTGCGGGCATTGTGGTCATTCCGAAACCGATTACTCTGAAATACGCCGCACGGTTCGGAAAGGCCACGGTCAGCCCAGAAGGGCTAATCAAGACACTATTCTGGCACCATGCGAAAATTGTGCCAACGTGTGTAATAGTATGGGGTGTTTGCCCCACAGGGTCAATCGGCCGGAAAGTCATAACTTGGTGACGTTTCCGGTGTTTCAGTGCGAAAAAATGTCCATATCGGACCAACCGCCTAGGTCTAACTGGGCTCTCGTCCACAGATAGTCAAAGCTTTTTTCGGCCAGCTCGGCACGGCCTTCCCGGGCCAGCATCTCATCCAAGCGATCTTTCAGCTGATGCAGATACAGCACGTCGGACGCCGCATAGCTAAGCTGGGCGTCCGTCAACGTGGCCGCCCCCCAATCCGAACTCTGCTGCTGCTTGGAAAGGTCCACACCCAACAGTTCCCGGCATAGATCCTTCAAACCATGTTTGTCGGTGTAGGTCCGCACCAGCTTCGACGCAATCTTCGTGCAATAAACCGGCTGCGTCGCAACTCCCAAATACTTGTGTAGAAACGCAATATCGAACCGCGCGTAATGAAAGATCTTCAACACCGCGAGGTCCCCTAGCAAGGCGATCAAATTGGGGGCGTCATAGGTACCGCGGTCGAGCTGCACCACATGCACCTCACCGTCGCCGGCCGAGAGCTGCACGACGCATAACGAGTCGCGCTCCGGGTTGAGCCCCATGGTTTCCGTATCCACAGCTATTGAGGCGCCCAGGCTTAGGCCCGCGGGCAGATCGCCCTTGTGGTGGTGTATTTTAGCGGACAGAGACACGGCGAGCGACGGCGATACTCGTTTTGCAATTCGGCTTGGTGCCCAGGAGAAGACTCGAACTTCCACGACCTTGCGGCCACCAGCACCTGAAGCTGGCGCGTCTACCAATTCCGCCACCTGGGCATGCGTGACGAACGCGAGTTGGTCAAGGCGCGCATCACTAACGGGCGGGACCCGGCTTGTCAATCAAAGTCACGGCGCCGTCCGGCCGCGCCCAACCTTGGTGCGCTGATTCATACCTGTACCGACCCCCTCGAATTGGTTTATGAGGGATGGATTCGACACACCAGGTGATGGACATCTCGACCAATGGCAGCGGATCTTATTACCGTTTTCGGTGCATCCGGATTTATCGGGCGTTATCTCGTCAAGGCGTTGGCCGCGCGCGGCTATCGTATTAGGGCAGCCGTTCGCCGTCCGAACCTTGCCAATTTTTTGCTGCCCATCGGCGATGTAGGCCAGATACAGCTGATCCAGGCCAATGTGCGCGCGACGGACTCGATCAAACGGGCCCTAGACGGCGCGCAGAGTGCGGTAAACCTGGTGGGTATCCTTCGGGAAGGGGGAAAACAGCGGTTTTCAACCCTCCACGGCGAGGCGCCGGGAGAAATCGCGCGCCTTGCCGCGGAAGCCGGCATCTCAAACTTTGTGCAGATGTCCGCTATTGGCGCAGACACCTCGTCCAAGGCCAAATATGCCCAAACCAAAGCGGAAGGCGAAGCCGCCGTCCGCAAGGCCTTACCCGACGCCAAGATTGTGCGTCCGTCCATTGTCTTCGGGCCGGAAGATGAGTTTTTCAATCGGTTTGGCGGGATGGCCCGCATTGCCCCGATGCTGCCCTTGATTGGCGGCGGCCGCACGCGTTTTCAGCCGGTTTATGTGGTGGATGTGGCGGAAGCGATCGCGCGCCTGTTGGAACGCCGCGAGTTCGACGGCAGGACCGTGGAACTTGGCGGTCCCCGGGTCTACACCTTCCGCGAACTGATGGAGTTCGTGATTTCGTCCAGCCATCGGTCGAATGGGCTTATTTCTATTCCCTTCCCGGTGGCCAGTTTGATGGGGGCGCTTACCGGCTGGCTTCCGTTCGCCCCGCTGACGCTCGATCAGGTACGGCTGCTGCGCCACGACAATGTGGTGGGTATGACGGACGATCCGGAAATTGCCCTGCTGAGCGACCTGGGCATCGAAGCCCGGACCGTGGAAGCCGTTGTGCCACAGTATTTGTGGCGCTTCCGCCCCCATGGCGAGTTCGAAATCGAAGACTACGGATAAGCCGTCAGACGTAGGCCCATATCAACAGGCCAATACCGAGCACCACCCGGTAGATGACAAACGGCAGGAAGCCGATCCGGTTGACCAAGGTCATCAGGCCCCAGATCGCGACCAGCGCCGATGCAAAAGACAGCACCGCCGCCACGGCTGCGTCGCTGGTCATTTGCGCATCTCCGCTCTGGTAAAGCTCGAGACCCGCAAGCGTACCCCCGGCGAGGATGGTGGGAATCGACAGCAGCATGGAGAACCGGGCCGCTTCCGAACGCTGAAATCCCATAAAACGCGCTGCAGTCATTGTAATCCCCGACCGGCTTGTCCCCGGGATCAAGCTGAGCACTTGTGCCCCGCCGACGATAACCGCTTGGCGCAAGGTCATTTGGTCCAAGCGTTCAACGGTGACCTCGCTGCGGTCGGAAGCATACAGCAGCAATCCGAAAATAAGTGTCGTCCACCCGATCACCGCCACACTGCGCAGCACATCGACCATGGCGAATTGTTGCAGTACAAAGCCGACCGCAATAATGGGAATGGTGGCCGCAACCAAATAGATCAGCATACGGGATTGGTCGGTTGACTGCCCTGTCAGCACGTCCCGCGCGCCCCAAAGCAAACCTAGGACCTCGCGCCAAAAATAAATCATCACGGCGAACAGCGTCCCCACGTGAAATGCGATATCGATGAGAACGCCCTGATCCTTCCAGCCGAGCAGGCTAGGCACGATCACCAAGTGCCCCGACGAGCTGATAGGTAGAAATTCGGTAATGCCTTGAATCAAAGACAGAAGGATGAGTTGCTCGAGGGACAAGGAGAACTGCTTTCGTGACGAAACGGTAAGACACGCGAGCTATATCATGCCCCTCTTAACAGAGAAATAGGACGTGCGCGGGGTCGACGCCGCTCGAAATACAGTCTTTACGCTCGTGACATCCTGCCCTACCTGTGCGGTGCATGGCTAAACGGAACTCGTTCAAAAAGCTACAGCGCTTCCTCAAGAATTGGTGGCCGCGGCTGATCCGCACCGTCATTGCTTTGGTGTGTGCCGCCTTGCTGTTGCCGCCCGTGCTGGTCGCGATCACCGCCGTCAGCAAAGATACTATCATGACTTTGCAACGGGTTGCCCGCGGCGCGGAAGTTCAGCAACACTGGCGCCCACTCGAGTCCATTTCGCCCCATCTCCGGCACGCGGTTTTGGCGGCCGAGGACAGCAAGTTTTGCCAGCACAATGGTTTCGATTGGGACGCAATTTCCGCGGCCTGGCAGTTCAACCAGCAAGGCCAAGGGAAACGCGGGGCCAGCACCATCAGCATGCAAACGGCCAAAAACGTGTTTCTGTGGCCGCAGCGGTCTTGGGTGCGCAAGGGCTTCGAGGCCTATTTCACGGTGTTTGTCGAGCTGATGTGGTCGAAGCCCCAGATCCTGGAGACCTATCTGAACGTGGTCGAATGGGGCACGGACGTCTACGGCGCCGAGGCGGCCGCCCGCTATCATTTCGGCAAAAGCGCCTCCTATCTGTCCCGGTCGGAAGCGGCGCGGCTCGCCGCTATTCTGCCGAGCCCCGTCAAGTGCAAAGCCAATCCACCCGGTCGGTATGTGTTGCAACGTTCTTCCGTCCTAGTGCGGCGCATGGCGGTCGTGGCAGACGGCCATGCACGGTGTCTTGATTGAAGATACCTCATTGGGCGTGGATATTTTTCCTGCCCAATTGCGCGTTCGCTGTTGCACCCGTCCGACGAACCGCTTTATGAGGGATCCATGAGTCATTCGCACGATGATCATGCGCACGGGAAAGCGCCTGATCTTTCCGGATCTGACCAAAGCCGTGTGTTCCGGGCCATGATGCTGACCGTAACCTTCATGGTTGTGGAGGTTATCGGCGGGCTGCTCTCCGGATCTCTTGCCTTGCTGGCGGATGCCGGACACATGCTGACCGACGCCCTCGCACTTATGTTGGCGTGGATGGCCTTCCGCATCGCCGACCGGCCGACCGATGGTTCGCGCACTTACGGCTATCACCGATTTCAGATCCTCGCCGCATTCGTGAACGGCCTCGCCCTGTTTATCATCGGCTTTTGGATCGTGTGGGAGGCGATCGGCCGCATTCAGCAGCCGGTGGAGGTGCTGGCCGGTCCGATGCTCATCATCGCTATTACCGGCCTCGGCGTGAATGTTTTTGCCTTCTACCTGCTGCATGGGGGCGATCAATCCAACTTGAATATGAGAGGCGCATCGCTGCACGTTTTGAGTGACCTGCTGGGGTCGGTCGCGGCCATCGTTGCCGCGGCGATCATCATGACCACCGGGTTGAACATGGTGGATCCCTTGCTTTCCCTGGTGGTGGTGGCGCTCATCCTGCACGCCGCTTACCGCGTCGTTGTGGACAGCGGGCACATTCTGATGGAGGGGGCGCCCCGCCACCTAAAGCCCGACGATGTGGCAAACGGTATCTTGTCAAACGTCCCCACGGTTGCCGGCATCCACCACATGCACCTCTGGGCACTCACCGATCAAAAACCCCTTCTCACCCTGCACGTCACCATCGCACCCGACACCAACCATGACGACGTGTTGCGCGCCGTGAAGGGATATCTGGCGGAACGGTTTGATATCCACCACTCGACAATCCAGGTGGAACGAGGGCATTGCCCCGATGAGGCACCGGTACCACCCGAGAAAGTGTTAACGAACGACGCCACACAATCCACATAGTTGTCGGTTTGTGTTGAAGCTAAGTTCCGATCTACAATCGGTCGAGCGTGCAAAGCTGTCTCGCCGATCGCCACGTTTTCCAGGCTTAGCGTCCCCCCATGCGTTTGCTCTATCATCAACCTCTATCTCCCGCATGCCGATTTATCCGATTGGCCATGAGCGAGAAACGCCTTGAATTCTCGCTATCGACCGACTTGCCTGAAGCGACCGGGTTTCACCCACCCAACCGGCGACCGACGGTGCCCGTGCTGGCGAATGAGGACGGTTCGTTGATTGGCGATGCATCAGCCATCGTTGAATTCCTGGAAGCCACGGTGCCGGACCCCCCTCTGATCCCCGGAGAAGCCATGGAACAGGCAGAGGTCAGACGCTTAACTTCGTGGTTCAATTCCACATTCCATAGAGAAGTATCCGGTCCGATCATCTTCGAACGGATCGATAAGCGGGTCTTCCGGCTCGGCGAACCCGACATGGCGCACATACGGGCGGCACTCGAGGCTCTCGGAGATCACCTGGATTTCATCGGCTTCCTGGCAGAACGTCGGCGCTGGCTGGCCGGCGAAGAACTAAGCACGGCTGATCTTGCCGCGGCCTCGCACATATCGTGTTTGGACTATGTGGGTGACATTCCATGGCACCGGTTCGGCCGAACCCAGGAATGGTATGTGCGGATCAAGTCCCGCCCGAGCTTCCGCGCCCTACTGGCGGACCATGTGCCGGGCATCCAGCCCCCCCGGCATTATGCCAATTTGGACTTTTGAGCCCACAAAGGCCTTCCGTTAATCATTTCTCAGTGAGACACAAATTGATTACCGGTCCCGCACAGCCATAATAGTGGGGATGGAAACTGCCTATGGTCCCCACGTGTAGCGAGGATTGAGTGTCCTTATCAGACTTACTTTCACTCACCTTTAGCCTAAGTGGCCTGGGCTTGATTCTGGTGGCCGTTTTTTCTGCCATCGCGAGTGTTGTGTCCAACGCGCGAGTCCGGAATTGGGAGGCGCGGCGCCCGAAAGACACCTTTGTAGGCTATGCTTGGCAGGAACTCGGCCGATCGCTGGTGCTCGGGTTTGTGGTGGCTTTGGGCTGCACGCCCATCGGCGTATTTGTCTTCGCCGGCACAGAGTCTTTTTGGAGTAATCTTTCCATGCTGTCTGCCATGTGGTGGACGTCGAGCGCCCTCATCTTCTTCTATGGGCTAACCTTCGCGGGCTTCGGTGGTTATGTGGCCTACCACAACAGACATCAAACCGGCGTCGCCCAGACAGCCATGTGGTTTGAGTTGATGCTCGTCATCGGCGCCAGCCTGCCCTTCCTCTATGTGTTCGTACGCTACCTGGCGCCGACGCTGTGGCCGATCTTGTCTCTGTTGGCCCGCACCTGGCAGCAATACGTCAGCATCTATTTCTCATGAACGCGCTGCCCGACGATGCCGTAACGTCGGCGGTCGATCCGGATGCACCGGTGATTGACCAGATTACGGCACACGCCAAGGCGCTGGGGTTTTCCGAGGTCGGCGTCGCTGTCCCCGACGCGATCCCGGATGCGCATCAACACATGGCGGACTACATCGCGGAAGGCCGTCATGGGGACATGGGATGGTTGGCACGAGACGTGGCAAAACGCGCACAGCCGACTGTTCTATGGCCCCAGGCAAAAAGCATTATCGTCCTGGGCATGCGGTACACCCCGGCGGTAGACCCATTGGAACGGTTGCACCAATGGGAGACCGGCAATATTTCAGTGTATGCTCTTGGCACAGATTATCATGACGTCATTAAGAAACGCCTGAAGCGGATCGGACGCTGGCTCTGCGAAGCTCACGATTGCGACGTGAAAGTATTTGTGGATACCGCGCCTGTCATGGAGAAGCCCCTGGGGCAGGCCGCGGGGCTGGGCTGGCAGGGAAAACACACCAATTTGGTGTCGCCCACGGACGGGTCTTGGCTGTTTCTCGCGTCCATCTTCACGACGCTGGCCTTACAACCGACCGCCCCCCATAGAGATCAATGCGGGAGCTGCCGAGCGTGCCTTGATATTTGCCCGACGAAAGCCTTCCCCAAACCTTACCAATTGGATGCGCGGCGCTGTATTTCCTATCTCACGATCGAACATAAGGGCCATATCCCGAGAGAGTTTCGCAAAGCCATGGACAACCGCATTTACGGTTGCGACGATTGCCTGGCGGTGTGCCCCTGGAACAAGTTTGCACAGCAAGC
>JANQMY010000572.1 GCA_028279895.1 Alphaproteobacteria bacterium | reverse complement strand
CGAGGCGGAAGACTTCATTCGGGCCGGCAGACGTGCACAAACGCGGGCCGAGGGCCCGGCGCGCCCGATCCGTGCGTTTGCTTTGAAAAGAACCAACGCACACACGGTCAACCGCATCGGCCTTTTGGATCGCGGCGATCAGCGGATCGACCGCCGCATCGGATTTGGGTTCGATGTTTACCCTCAGATCCGGCCAGGTGCCCAATATATCTTCGAGCAGCGGAATGGGTTCCAGACCACCGACACGGGCACCCCGCACTTCTGCATAGGGCAATTGTTCGATCACACCGGTCCGATCCGTCACCCGGTCCAACACGTCGTCGTGAAATGCCAGCAGCACCCCGTCCGAGGTCACATGGACATCGGTTTCCACATAGCGGTACCCCAGTGCCACCGACGCTTCGAAAGCCGCCATCGTGTTTTCGAGATTGTCCACGGCACCGCCGCGATGGGCGAAAGCCAAGATTCCCGGATGATCAAGGTACGGATAATTGGGGATGGAAGGAGGCAGCACAGGGGTCGGCCGAAACCGGTCTAGCGGGCGCGGTTTTGAGCCAGCCGCTGCTCGCCGGCTTCGCGGATTTCGTCCTGATCCCAGCCGTAAATGTCCGGGCGGAAGTTCAATACACCCTGATGATCAACCCAGGAGGTCACATACACCAAATGGATGGGCAGACGCTTTTTGAGATGCGCTTGGGCCCACACTTGCTCGTCGGCCACTTGCCTGATCCGTTGGTCGGTCCACACATCCCGCCGCTCATGCAACAGCCACTTCACCAGCGTATAGATGTCATCCACACGGACACAGCCGGAGCTGTGGGCGCGCAAATCTTCGCCAAACAAATGCTTCTTCGGCGTGTCGTGAAGAAAAATGGCATCAGAGTTCGGGAAACGAATGATCACCGCGCCCAGCGAGTTCTTGGGGCCGCGCATTTGCACGAAGCGATAGTTCTTGTGGATATCGTCGCGGGTCCAATCGATCGTCGTCGGATCTATTTCGCGCGCATCCCGACCCCAGGTATAGATGCGGAATTTCTCGCGCTTGAGATAGTCGAAATCGCGGCGGATACGTGGGATTACGTCCCACTTCGCAAGACCGATCGGCACATTCCAATTGGGGTTAAAATCGATGTGGGTGATCTTGCTGGTCATGACCGGGGTCTCCCGGTACTCCTTGCCCACCACCACGCGATGCCGCAGCTCGACCTTGCCATGGTCGACGGCCTCCAACACAGCCGCCGGCAGATTGACCATCACATAACGCCCACCCGGATCTACATCGAGATCGCGCATCCGGGCGATATTCAGCTCAATGGTCTTGATGCGTTCTTCAACGGGAATGTTCAGCGCCCGGCGCGTGAACTGATCCACTTTGCCGGTGACCGGCAAGCCGTTGCGGGTTTGGAAGTTCCGCACGGCGTCGATCACGCTGAAATCCATCAGGAACGGATCGCCGCCCGATGCCGGCAAATCGCCCGACAGCAAAAGACGCTTGCGCAGCGCCACAACCCGGTCGTCCCGCACACCGTGCGACAGTACATCGCCGTCGGCAATTTCAGGCCAGCCCCCCCAGGCGGCGATCTGTTTGTAAACGGCCAAAGACCGGAGCATGGCGAAGACGCCGTCGCGATTGATGGTCGGCGTTCCCAAGGGCGCTTCTTCCAACCGCTCAGCGTGGGAGTCCCAAGGATCTATCAGATCGCGGTCATCCCAGGCGGAAGCGCTTGCCGCGTGCGGGAGGAGCGCGGCACAACACAGGGCAACCGCCGGCACCAGGCCGCGCCAAAATGCTTTGAATGCTGTTACCCCTGACAGACCTGCCACTGCAATTCCACCAATGCATGCTGCCCCCGATGAGGTTGAGACGGACGCAGCGTCAATTCACTGCCGCCTTTATACTAAATTTTAACGAATTGGGGCAGGCCCATTGGCGTTTCTTATCGAAAATTGGGCGATTTCAGCCTGTTGTTGCGGATTTGATCCGCCGGCGCCGAATTGCCGTAGGATCAAACAAAAGCGCCCGCAATTGTGAGAAGGAAAGCAGCCAGATGGTCAATCTGCTTTTGGTAAACGGACTGGCCACCGTGGTCATTATGGTGCTGCTGTGGATTCTCAGCCGACGCCTGCAAGACGTTAGTATCGTTGACATTTATTGGGGGCCCGGCTTCGCCGTGATCGCCACCATGTCGCTCTGGCAGGCTCAACTGATGACATTCCACAACATCTTTCTCACCGCTCTTGCCGCCCTATGGGGCCTTCGCTTAGGCGGTTATTTGCTCGGCCGGTGGTTCCAGAAAGACGGGGAAGATCCGCGCTACGCCGCTATGCGGCGCAATCGCTCACCGAATTTTGAGCTAAAGAGCCTTTGGGTCGTGTTCCTGTTTCAGTCTCTGGTCATGTGGGTAGTCGCCCTGCCCCTCCAGATGGGGATTGGCGCGTCCGACGGACTGGAACTGCCCTGGCTTATGGCCGTGGGCGTTGCACTCTTTGCGATCGGCTTCTTCTTCGAAGCGGTGGGCGACGCCCAATTGGCCCGGTTCCGGGCCGATCCGGCCAATAAGGGAAAGGTGATGGATCGCGGACTGTGGGCCTGGACGCGCCATCCCAACTATTTCGGCGACGCCGTAATTATGTGGGCGTTCTATCTGATGGCCATCTCCGGGACACCCGGGGCATGGTGGACCGTCTTCGCCCCCGCGATTATGACCTACTTCTTGCTGCGCGTGTCCGGCGTCGCAATGATGGAACGAGGCTTGAGCAAGACCAAACCGCACTATGCGGATTACGTGGCGCGCACGAGCGTATTCATTCCCCTTCCGCCGAAAAGGAATGCAAACACCGCCCCGCGTTCTTCCTAGATTTTACAGACGGTAGCGGATCTGGTCGGCCCAGAAGCGTTCGATCTGCTGGAGCACCTTGTTGATGGCGCCCAAATCGTCGTCCGCCAAAACGCCGATTTCGGTGATCGCCGAAATGTGCCGGTCGTACAACGCCGCCACCAGCTTCCACACCTGCCGGCCTTTTTCGGTCAACCGTACGCGTACGGAACGCCGGTCCAGCTCTGACCGTTCGTGGTGGATGTAGCCCGCTTCCACCAACTTTTTGAGATTGTAGGACACGTTCGAGCCCAGATAGTGCCCCCGTGTTCTCAACTCACCCGCCGTCAATTCGGAGTCGCCGATATTGAACAGCAGCAGCGCTTGCACGCTGTTAACGTCTCCTTGACCTGTGCGGTCCAGTTCGTCCTTGATCACGTCGAGCAGTTGACGATGCAACCGTTCGATCAAGGTTAGGGATTCAAGATATTGTTCTTTGATGTCGACTTGGCCCGTGGCCTCGTCTGTGTAACTCACCGCCGTTGACACGCTCATTGCAGCTTCTCTCCAAATACGCGGAGGCCCAGACCCTCATTTTCCTGTGGGTTTTCTTATAAAGCTGAAGATTTAAGGAGCAGTTAAATGAACGTTTCCGGCCATAGACGATCGGTCCAGAACTACTTATGTCCCCGAATAAAGTTAATGATCCCTGAAAAGTCCACGTCGCCCTGGCCCGCCGCATCGAAGAGGCCGTAAAGAGCCGCGGCTTCTGCCCCGAGCGGCGTGGCCGCACCGGCATCTTGAGCGGCATTTTGTGCCAATTTGAGATCCTTCAGCATCATCGCCGCCGCAAAGCCGGCTTGGTAGTCGCGATTGGCCGGCGAGGTTTCAACTGGTCCGGGTACGGGGCAATAACTTGTTAACGACCAGCACTGACCCGATGCGGTGGAGGCGATGTCGAACAACGACTGGTGATCGAGCCCCAGTTTCTCCGCAAGGACGAACGCCTCGCTCACGCCGATCATGGAAATGCCCAGGATCATGTTGTTGCAGATCTTTGCGGCCTGGCCGTTTCCCGGCCCGCCCGCATGCACGATGTTCTTACCCATAATGTCCAGGAAGGGCTTTGCCCGCTCGAAGGCTTTGTCGGCACCGCCAACCATAAAGGTCAGGGTGCCGGCGGCCGCGCCCCCAACGCCGCCCGACACCGGCGCATCGACCATATCGACCCCTTTTTCGGCCGCCGCCGCCTGAACGTCGCGGGCCGAGGTGACATCGATCGTCGAACTGTCAATCAGGATCGCCGAACCGGGAACGGCACTCAGAATCCCGTCGTCGCCGGTATAAACGGACCGCACATGCTTCCCGGCAGGCAGCATCGTGACCACCGCATCCGCCCCGGCCACCGCGTCGGCCACGGTTCCGGCTTTTTCACCGCCATCCGCAACGGACGCCGCCACGGCCTGTTCGGACAGATCAAAGACCCGCACGGTATGCCCGGCGCCCATCAGGTTTTTCGCCATGGGCCCGCCCATATTGCCCAGTCCGATAAATGCAACCGTTGCCATCGTCGTTTCTCCTGCGTTCGTTAGGCTGCCTTACGGCAATTGTAGTTCGTCGTCGCCGAGCGTTTCGAAGTAGGCGTTGACCGCGTCGGTGCTCACCCCTTCCAGCGTGTCGGGGCTCCATTTGGGCGA
>JANQMY010000621.1 GCA_028279895.1 Alphaproteobacteria bacterium | reverse complement strand
GGTCGATGAAAAGGACCGGCCGAAGGTCAAAAAATGGATGGATGTGCTGGAGCGCATTTCGTCGATGGTTCGCGCGACCGGACTGTCGCCGCAGCTTTTGTGGGAAATCACGAAAGCCACGTGGACCATCAACGACATGTTCAAATATGGCGAGCGGGTCATTCAGGACCGCCGCGACAGGCCCCGCGACGATCTTTTGACGGCCATCGCCTCCGCGCGCGTCGATGGAGACCCACTGTCTCGGGAATTTTTGGATGGCGCATGGCTGCTTATTATCTTTGCGGGCAACGATACCACGCGCAATTCCCTGTCGGGCACCATGCGCCTGCTGACGGAATTTCCGAAGGTGAAGGAACGGCTGATTGCCAATCCGCATGAAATCGGGACCCACATGGTGCCGGAGGCGTTGCGCATGGTGTCGCCGGTCATGCATATGCGGCGCACCACCACCCGGGAAACGGAAATTCGCGGACAAAAAATCGGTGAAAACGAAAAGGTCGTATTGTTTTACGGTGCAGCCAATCGCGACCCGGATGTGTTTCCGAATCCGGACAAGTTCGATTTAGACCGTCCGAACAAGGATGATCATTTGGCCTTTGGTCTCGGTCCCCATGTGTGTCTCGGGCAGCGCATCGCCGCCATGCAGCTCGAGGTGGCGTACCGAAAAATACTGGAACGTTTTCCGCGCGCCGAATGGACCGGCAAGATCGATATCCTGTCCGGCAATTTCGTCCACGGCATTCACAAGCTGGAAGTGGATTTGGGACGTTAGTGTCGAAGACGTGGCCGTTTGGCTGACCGTGTGTTACCTTATTCGGAGAGGGAGGCTTTGGTGAACGGAGTGTTCCATGGCCTCGACACGCGTGCTGGCGCTAACATTTGACTTAAACAGAAACCACAATCCCAAAATGTCATCCCCGCGCCGAAGGCGAGGGGATCCAATGGCCGGTCCGTTTAGCAGGTCGTTTGTGGTTAGCTCCATGCGGTTAACCCAACGCGATGCCCATTCATTTCGGCCATTAGATCCCCGACCGCGCTCGGTCGGGGATGACAGCGGAGCGTACGGCCACTCTCCGCCCAAATCCTTGAATTTTGCCCGTTTTCCGTGTTTCATAGAGGTACGGAACAGGGGGGCTTTCCGTGGCGGATGTCTTCATCTCCTATGCGCGTGCCGATGTGGATCGGGTACGCCCCCTTGTGGCTGCGCTCGAGGCTGAAGGCTATTCCGTTTGGTGGGACCCGAATGTGGGCGGCGGCGACCAATGGGCGGACCTGCTCGAATCCGAGATTACGGCCGCCAAAGCGGCTTTGGTCGTTTGGTCCGCTGACTCTAAGCGAAGCCGTTGGGTGCGCGAGGAAGCGGAACTCGCGCATCATCAGGACAAGCTTATCCCGATTTTCCTGGACCCGGGCGCCATCCCGTTCGGCTTTAACACGATCCATGCGGAAGACTTCACCGATTGGTCTGGCGCGCGCGACGGCGAGTGTTGGGAACGTCTGCTGCTCAAGCTGCGCTCGCTCGCGGGCATTCCGGAAACCAATGTGGCGCGGCCGCAACCGGTCACCGGCCCCCAAATTGACGCCGAAGCCCATGGGGGCGCGTCGCTGACCATCGCCCTAGCCATGTTGTTTGTCGGCGGTTTTGTCGGGGCCGTGTCCTCCGGCTCCCCGGTTATTGGGGGCGGATTTGCCGTTGCAGCGTCATTCTTCTTGCTGTTCCGAACGGCGGACACTCAACTGCCTGGCCATTTGAAAGCGCTCGCCGGCCGTTGGCTTTTGCCGGCATCAGAGGGTGTACGGATCAACGTCGCAGAAGCGTTCAACACCCTCTTTGAAGCGGTGTTTGGAAGGCGCCATCTGTCCTTTACCTGTCTGTGGCGCTCGGCCTTGGCCTCTACTTTTTTCCTCGTGGCCTTTATGGGCTTTGCGCTTGTCTTTTCCCAAACGGTGCAAACGGCATTCACGGATGAATGGGGCTCTGCGCTGCGCAATATCATCCTCACTTTCATAATCGCCAACATTGTCGGAGACTATCTGTCGCTCTTTCAGACTCGCATCTTCCTCCGCTGGACTGTGCGCGTGCCCAGGCTGATATTGCCGCTTGTCATCCTAGACGCGGTCTTCACGCTCGCGATCTATTTGGGCGCCTTATATCTGGTTGCCGTCGGCTTCCTACTGTTCTCAAACCTGGCGGGGAATGGAGAACTGCGGCCATTGCCAGACTTCTTCGTTTACTATCAGGGGCTCATCCCCCAATTGGGCGCTGAGACCGCGAATGCCGCTTTGTGGGCCCGCACTTGGGTACTGATCTTCTCCGTCATGACCACTTACATCACCTCGGTTTGGTTATGGCTGGTTTTGATCACCGGCCCCTTCGTAAAACCCTTGGTGGCGCGCGGCGGCGGCGTCACCTGGCTAGGCCGGTTGCTGCAGGTGGAACGGGTACCGTTTACGGTGTTGGGCCTACTGGTGGCCCTTTACATGTTGGTGATTGCCATCCCGCTTTCCTACATCTGGCCACTCATTCAGGCGGAATTCCAGGTCGTAGGTCCGACGATTGATGTAATTGCGCAGGATATCGAGGACGCGCGGGCCTGGGAAGCGGCGAGCGCCAGCGACACGATTGCCGCCTTCGAAGTCTATTTGCAAGAACATCCGGACGGTCAGTATACAGATCTTGCCCAAAGCCGCATTGAAACACTGAAGGAGATTGAGCGCGCGGAAGCGGAGGCGGCGCGCCAGAAAGAGATTGAAGAGCAGGCACAACAAGCGGCCCGAGATGAGGCGGCTTGGAATGCGGCCAGTTCTGAGAACACAATTGGATCCTATGAGGCCTATTTGGTGACCTACCCGGAGGGCCTCTATGCCGCGTCGGCCAAAAGCGCGATCGACGAACTGTTGGCCAAAGCAGCGGCCGATGAAGAGCGGCGAGAACTTGAGGCAACCCGATTCAAGCCGGGCAACGTTTTTGCCGATTGTAAGGGGTGCCCGGAAATGGTGGTGATCCCCGCCGGTGAGTTTCTGATGGGGGCACCCGAAAATGAAAATGGCCGAGATGCTGATGAAGAGCCTCAGCATGCGGTGAAAATCCCACGACCGTTTGCCGTAGGGCGCTATGAAGTGACCTGGAACGAATGGGAAGCTTGTGCCGCGGACGGGCAATGTCGGAAGGGCAAAAGTGATCAAGGTTGGGGCCGAGCGCGTCGGCCGGTAATCGATGTAAACTGGAAATTTGCGAATGGGTATGTGAAGTGGCTGACTCAAAAAACTGGTTTGCGTTATCGGCTACTGACAGAAGCGGAATGGGAATATGTGGCGCGAGCTGGCACGATCACGCCCTATTCGACTGGCGACAATATCACTACTCGCCAGGCGAATTTCAGAGGAGACAATTATCTAGGTCAAACGGTGCCCGTTGGGTCTTATCCCCCCAATGATTTTGGAGTTTTTGATATGCATGGCAATGTCAATGAATGGGTCGAAGACTGCTATCACGAAGACTATAGCGGGGCACCCAAGGATGGCGGCCCCTGGACGCGGGATTGCGAGTTAATTCCAAGCATTACGGATAGGACAGATTTACGTGTTTTACGCGGTGGGTCTTGGCAGAGTGAATCTCAGCGCCTCCGTTCTGCAAGCCGCGGTAGGGGTTATTCCAATCTCCGCTTCACCGGCAATGACGTCGGTTTTCGTGTTGCGCGGGACCTTGATTAGTTTCTGAGGCCCTCACCTTGTTGAGTCACACATGAGTGGAAGCCCGCCACCCGTGGGTCGCTGCATCGGCAATAACGTGTTATGCTGTCAATTGTGAGGGAGGCTTTGGTGAACGGAGTGTTCCATGGCCTCGACAACTTTCCCAAAACACCGCCTTCGTCATCGCCGGACGAGCGCGCCGCTGGCGCGCCCGAGTAATCCATTATTTGTGGAGCAACACCTGCCCACGCCCCCGGCCCAACCACGGAGCCGAAGCGTCATTCCAGTTTCGAGTGAAGCTCGAAGACTGGAATCCATACCCCCCATGCTTTCGTCTTTAAAACTAGGGGTTATGGGCCCCAGCTGGAGTTTATGCTCGTGCTGGCCGAAGGCCAGACACGGGCGCTGGGGCGACGTGCTGACCAAGCGGCGAGGCGTTGGCGCCCAAAAATCCGGATCTACCCCATGCGCCCATCTTTTACGCCCATCTTTTTCGCGATGAGCACTGCCTCCCGCTCATCCCGGCGGCGCGGAAGCGCCAGCCGGGATCTCAAATTGTCGTGGCGCGAGATTCCTGCGTTCGCAGGAATGAGCGGCGTGAAGCGAAGGTGGGCGCGCTCCCCAACAACCCTCTTGCCGGGGTTAACCCAAATGTGCCAAACCGGCGCGATTGATTTGAAGGGATAGGACGCATGGCACGGGCATTTACCTTTCCGGGACAGGGCAGTCAGGCGGTCGGCATGGGCAAAGACCTGGCCGGCGCCTTTGGGGCGGCGCGCGAAGTATTCGAAGAGATCGACGATGCGCTCGGCGAAAAGCTGTCCAAGCTCATGTTCGAAGGGCCGCTGGACGATCTGACCCTGACCCAGAATGCCCAGCCGGCCATTATGGGCGTCAGCTTGGCGGTGGTGCGCACGCTTAAAAGCGAGTTCGACGTGGATGTGGCGTCGGCCGCCCAATTCGTTGCCGGTCATTCTTTAGGCGAATACTCGGCCCTGGCCGCCGCCGACGCGATCGATCTCACATCGGCTGTCCGACTGCTGCGCCGCCGGGGCGAGGCGATGCAACGGGCCGTGCCCGTGGGCGAGGGTGCCATGTCGGCGCTTTTGGGCATCGAGCCCGACCAAGCCGCCAAGGTGACGGCGGAAACCGTCGATGCTCTGGGCGGCGATGCGGTGTGTGCCGTGGCCAACGACAATGGCGGTGGACAGGTGGTGATCAGCGGGAGTGCAGAGGCGGTGAAGGCCGCCGGCGAACTTGCCGTGGAACAGGGCGCCAAGCGGGCCATGCGGCTTCCTGTCAGTGCCCCCTTCCATTGCAGCCTGATGAAACCGGCCGCCGATGAGATGGAAGAGGCGTTGGCCCAAGTCACCATTGCGCCGCCGCGGGTGCCGGTGATCGCCAATGTGACGGTGCAACCGGTCAGCGACCCGGCCCAGATCCAAACACTGCTGGTCGAACAGGTCACGGCCATGGTCCGCTGGCGTGAAACCATCGAATTTCTCAAACCTAACGGTGTTGAGACAGCGGTTGAAGTGGGTGCCGGTAAGATCCTGACAGGTATGGCAAAACGGATTGATCGGGAACTCACGTTGGTGAATGTGGGCAAACCGGAAGAGTTGGAAAGCTTCGCCAAATCACTCTAATGGGCGAAAGGCGAATGGACATGAACCAACCGGTCTATCGGAAAGGCAGCGAAACAAAACATGTTTGATCTCACTGGAAAAACCGCTCTCGTGACCGGCGCCAGCGGCGGCATTGGCGGGGCGATCGCCAAAGCGCTACACGGGGCGGGGGCCACTGTCGGAATCTCGGGAACACGGGAAGAAGCACTCCAGGCGCTTAGTGGCGAACTTGGCGGGGACCGGGTGCATGTGCTGACGGCCAACCTCTCTAACTTGGAGGAAGTGGATGGGCTGGTGGACCGGGCGGAAGAGGCCATGGGCCCCTTGGACATCCTGGTCAACAATGCCGGAATTACCAAAGATAACATCTTCATGCGGCTGAAAGATGAGGATTGGGATCAGGTGATCGCGGTGAACCTCACCGCCACGTTTCATCTCATGCGGGCCGCTGCCAAGGGCATGATGCGCCGCCGGTCGGGCCGTATCATTTCGATTACCTCTGTGGTCGGCGTGACCGGCAATCCGGGGCAGGGCAATTATGCGGCCTCGAAGGCCGGCATGATCGGCATGAGCAAATCGCTGGCCCAAGAACTGGCCAGCCGAAATGTCACCGTCAACTGCATCGCACCGGGCTTCATCGAAACCGCCATGACCGATGCCATCGGCGATAAGGCGAAAGAGGCGGCCGCGGGTGTCATTCCGGCCGGGCGTCTGGGTACGCCGGACGATGTGGCGGCGGGCGCCGTTTACTTGGCAAGCGATGAAGCGGCCTATATTACCGGGCAGACCCTTCACATTAACGGGGGAATGGCGATGATTTAACGGGCCATGCGGTGTGCCGCGGCCGCCGTTGGACCCAAAATGTGAGGTTTTCCGGGGCCAAACTGCTGCATTTCGCGAATAGTGGCCCGCGCTAGGAAACCAATATAAAGTGTGCTAACTAGGCCCCGAAATTTCCGCGGAATCACTGGAAACTTGCGGTTCACCAAGGATAATCAGGGCCTGAAGCCGCGCTAACTGACTCAGAAAAAACACCACTAAATTGAGGGCTGAATATGACTGACGTTTCTGAACGGGTGAAAAAGATCGTTGTAGAGCATCTTGGGGTCGAACCCGAGAAAGTGGCCGAAAACGCCAGCTTTATCGACGATCTCGGTGCCGACAGCCTGGATACCGTCGAACTCGTGATGGCATTTGAAGAAGAATTCGGCTGTGAGATCCCGGACGATGCCGCGGAAACCATTTTGACCGTGGGCGACGCCATTAAATTCATTCAGACCAATCAAGCCGCTTAAGCGGGCTTGCCCAATAGCGGCAAAGATGCCCCCGTCGGGTGCCATGCGCCCCCGGCAGGGTGAGCGCCGCGGATATGAAATCATGATGTTGATAGATCGCAAAGGGGGCCAGACCTGATGCGGCGTGTCGTTGTCACCGGGTTGGGCATGGTGTCGCCGCTTGCCTGCGGCGTCCAGGAGACCTGGCGCCGGCTGCTGGCCGGGGAATCCGGCGCGGGCCGGATCGAGAAATTTGATACGTCGGACCTGCCGGCCAAGATCGCGGCGGAAGTGCCGCGGGGCGACGGCAGCAATGGCACCTTCAATCCCGACGATTGGATTCCGGCGAAAGAAGCGCGCAAGGTGGATGATTTCATTACCTTTGCCATCGCCGCGGCCAAGCAGGCGGTGAAGGACTCCAATTGGACACCGGAAACCGAGGAGCAGAAATGCCGGACCGGCGTGATGATCGGTTCCGGGATCGGCGGTCTGCCGGGCATTGAGGAAGCGTCGATCACGCTTCACGAAAAGGGGCCGCGGCGCATCAGCCCGTTCTTCATTCCGGGGCGGCTGATCAATCTGGCCTCCGGCCATGTATCGATCGAATTCGGTTTCAAAGGGCCGAACCATGCGGTGGTGACGGCCTGCTCTACCGGCGCCCATGCCATTGGCGATGCGTCCCGTCTGATCATGCTGGACGATGCGGATGTGATGGTGGCCGGCGGTACCGAGGCGGCGATCAGCCGGCTTGGCATTGCCGGATTTGCTGCCTGCCGCGCCCTGTCCACGGGCTATAATGACGAGCCGGCGAAAGCATCGCGCCCTTATGACCGGGACCGGGACGGCTTCCTTATGGGCGAAGGGGCCGGCATCGTCGTGCTGGAAGAGCTTGAACACGCCAAGGCCCGCGGCGCCAAGATTTATGCCGAGATTAAAGGGTACGGCATGTCGGGCGATGCCTATCACATCACCTCGCCGGCCGAGGATGGGGATGGCGGTTACCGCTCCATGAAAGCGGCCCTGAAGAGCGCCGGGCTGAAACCGTCCGAGATCGACTATGTGAATGCGCATGGCACCTCCACGCCCGTGGGCGATGAAATCGAGCTGGGCGCAGTGCAACGTTTGTTCGGCGATGCGTCGAACCGCTTGTCCATGTCGTCCACCAAATCGTCCATCGGCCACTTGCTGGGGGCCGCGGGGGCGGTGGAAGCCATTTTCTGTATCTTAGCGATGAAAGACGGCATGGCGCCGCCCACGCTCAACCTGGAGAATCCCTCGGTCGAGAGCCATGTGGACCTTGTGCCCCTAAAGCCACGGGAACGGCCAATCGAAGCCGTGTTATCGAATTCGTTTGGATTTGGTGGTACAAACGCCACCCTGGTGATGACGAAATTCGACAGCTAAGGTTTCATGACCCGGTTTTTGTTAGGGCTTTGCGTTTCTGTTCTCTTGATTGGGGCCCTTGGCGGCGTTGGCCTGGTGGGGCTGCTCGACAATCGTTTTAACGCGGAGGGGCCGCGTCCCAATGGGGACATGGAAACCGTGGTTAATGTGCCCCGCGGCACCGGACTATCGCAGATTTCCCGTACCCTCGAAGACACAGGCGTGGTTTCCAGTGCGCGGGTCTTTCAAATCGGTGTGTGGGTTGCCGGCGGCTCGAAAGACCTGAAAGCCGGCGAATACGCCGTTCCCCCCGGCGCCAGCATGCGGGACATCATGGAATTGTTCCGCTCCGGCCGGTCCATCCTTCATAAGCTGACGGTGCCCGAAGGCCTGACATCGGCCCAGATCATGCGGCTGGTGGAGGCACACGAGGTGCTGATCGGCGATATGCCGGAGGAGATCCCGGAGGAGGGGGCGCTGCTGCCGGAGACCTATTTGTTCACGCGCGGCGAAACCCGCCAGGGGGTGGTGCAGCAAATGATCGATGCCCATGATGAGGTGCTCGCCGAACTCTGGGCCGAGCGTCAGCCGGACCTGCCGATCGGCACGCCCTATGAGGCCGTCATTCTGGCCTCCATCGTGGAGAAGGAAACGGGCGTCGCCGAAGAACGGCCCCGGGTGGCCGGCGTCTTCATCAACCGCTTGCGCCTCGGCATGCGC